>JBBIHN010000043.1:0-7775 GCA_037446995.1 Caldifarciminota bacterium
TGATCTGGGAGCATGTCCGCATACTGCAGGCTAATCAAAGAAAAGGATTGGCCAAGACCAAATCCCGGGCCGAGGTAAGCGGCACCGGCAAGAAACCCTGGCGTCAGAAAGGAATCGGCTGGGCACGGCACGGCAGTACGAGGACAACTATCTGGCGGGGCGGCGGCGTGGTTTTTGGTCCGAAACCGCGTGACTATTCGATGAGTATTCCGAAAAAGAAAAAAATCAAAGCGTTGAACGCCGCCCTCGGCTTGTACGCGCGCGAAAACAAGATTTTTATCCTTGACGATCTCAAGCTGGCAGCGCCCAAAACCAAACTAATGAATGAGATTATCGGTCATCTTAATCTCAACAACGTGAGGATACTAATCGGCGTCGATATGCTTGAAACCAATGTCAAACTCGCCTGCCAGAACCTCCCCAATATCAGGCTCAAACGGGTGTCGGACATCAACTGCTACGATGTGTTCGAAGTGGAATACCTGGTTTTGACGAAGAAAGGATTGGAAAAACTGGAGCAAAGATGCTCAACGAAAGAATCATAAAACGGGCATTGATCACGGAAAAGGCCGACCGCCTGCGCGAAAGCAACGTCTATCAATTCGAAGTATGGAACAAAGCCAACAAGCGCCAGATCAAGATGGCGGTAGAAAAACTGTTCGGTGTTGAAGTGATGCAAGTGAGAACCTCGATCAACCAGGGCAAACAGAGACGACTCGGCCGTTCCCAGGGTTATCGCCCCGATTTTAAGAAAGCATTCGTGACGATCAAGTCCGGCCAGAAGATCGAGTTGATTGAAGGTGTATGATGGCAATCAAGACTTTCAAACCTACGACACCGGCCCGGCGCTACTATCAGGTGAACAAACCGGAAACGACCAGGAAGAAACCGGAGAAAAATCTGACTTTTTCCAAAACAAAGACCAGCGGACGAAATAATACCGGCCGCATAACCGCCCGGCATCGGGGCGGCGGTCATCACCGTTTGATAAGGATGGTTGATTTCGTACGCAGCAAGGATAACATTGAGGCATCAGTTAAGACCATCGAATACGATCCGCATCGCAGCGCCTTGATCGCTTTGATTGCCTATGCCGATGGTGAAAAACGCTATATAATATCCCCGGACGGATTGAAGGTCGGTGACCGCGTGATCTCCGGCGAGAGCTCGCCGATACAAATCGGAAACTGCCTTCCCCTGAACAATATTCCGCTGGGTGTCGAGATCCACAATATCGAACTTGCCCCGGGCAAAGGCGCCGAGCTGGCGAGAAGCGCCGGTCTATCAACTCAGATTCTTGCCAAGGAAGGCAAATACGCCCACATCAAACTGCCTTCGGGCGAGATCAGATTGATCGATCTTCGTTGCCGGGCAACAATCGGAAAAGTATCTAACCCGCTGCATTCGAGCGTCTCAATCGGCAAAGCCGGACGCCAGCGGCATCGGGGTATCCGGCCGTATGTGCGGGGCGTTGCCATGAATCCAGTCGACCACCCGCTCGGCGGCGGAGAAGGCCGATCGCATGGCGGTCGTCAACCAACGTCGCCCTGGGGATGGTTGACCAAAGGTAAAAAAACACGCAAGGTCAAGAAAGCTTCCAGTAAGTTCATTCTCAAAAGGAGAAAATAATGTCAAGGTCATTGCACAAGGGGCCTTATGTTGATGCCAAACTCTTGAAGCGGATCACGAAGATGACCGAGTCCGGAGAGAAAAAGATAATCAAAACCTGGGCACGCGCATCGGTTATCCCGCCCGAGTTTGTCGGCTTCACGATCGCGGTTCATAATGGTAATCGCTTCATCCCGGTCTATATCACCGAACGAATGGTCGGGCATAAACTGGGGGAATTTTCTCCGACCCGGACATTTCGCGTTCACAGCGGAACGCGAAAAGATGATAAAGCAAAAGACGTAACAAAAGAGAAAGCATAGCATTATGATCGGCCAGGCAATAAAACGTTATGAGCGCGCGTCGCCCCGCAAGGTGAACCGCATGCTTGAGTTATTACGCGGCAAAATGATCCCCGAGGCTCGCGCCGTTTTACGATTACAGCACAGCCGGACCAAGCTTCCCTTGTTGAAAACGCTTGATAGCGCGGTTGCCAACTTCAAATTCAAAATCGGAGCGGTGCGCATCGATGATAAGGATTTGATCGTCAAGGAAGCCCGTGTCGACGAAGGACCAACAATGAAACGATGGCGGCCTGGCTTTCGCGGCACTGCCGATATGATACGCCGACGCACCTGTCACATCAAGTTTACGGTAACCAGCACAAAACCAATAAAGGAGAAGAAGGGAGGCTAATGGGCCAGAAAACTCACCCAATCGGTTTCCGTTTAGGTATAACCAAAGAATGGAAATCTAAATGGTTCGAAACCCAGAAGTACCGGGAGATGATCGCCGAAGACTACAACATACGCCTGCATCAACGGCTGTCCGAAGCAATGATCTCGGATATTATAATAAGAAGATTGTCAAACCGGGTGATCATCTCTATTCATACCGCTCAGCCGGGCAAAGTTATCGGGAAGGGCGGTGAAGAAATTAAGAAGTTGCGAGAGGAAATAAAAAGCCTGATTAACAAGGACATAACGATCAATATTGACGAGATCCGAATGCCGGAACTCGATGCTTTCCTGGTCGCCCAGAACATAGCCCGTCAGATTACCCAGCGAGTTTCTCATCGCCGTGCGATGAAGAGGGCGATCATATCCGCGATGAAGATCGGAGCCAAAGGGATAAAGGTGATGTGCGCCGGCCGTCTTAACGGCGCCGAGATCGCGCGTACCGAGTGGTCGCGCGAAGGCAGGGTACCGCTGCAGACGCTTACGGCGGATATCGACTACTCGAGAACCACGGCTTACACTATTTACGGCACGGTCGGCATAAAAGTCTGGATTTACAAAGGGATATCGCAATAATGCTTGAACCCAAGAAAACAAAGTTCCGGAAACAGCAACGGGGCCGCATGAAAGGCAAGGCGACGCGCGGCAACTCGATTGCTTTTGGTTCTTACGGGCTGGTCGCTTTGCAGCCTGGCTGGATAACCGCCCGTCAGATCGAGGCATCGCGGGTCGCGATTGCCCACTCGATGAAGAAAGGCGGCAAAATGTGGGTACGGATGTTCCCGGACAAGCCGGTAACGAAAAAACCGGCGGAAACACGCATGGGTAAAGGAAAGGGAGCGCCGGAATTCTGGGTCTGCGTCGTCAAACCAGGGCGCATAATGTTCGAACTCGAAGGCGTTACTGAGGCCGAGGCTCGGGTCCTGCTCCGGCTTGCCGCGATCAAGTTGCCGATCCGAACGAGATTCGTAAAACGGGAAACGGGTATACATTATGAAGGTTTCTGATCTCAAAGAAAAAACGAAAGACGAGTTGAATGACCTGCTCCGCGGTATGCTGAAAGAACTGCATAATCTGCGGCTGCACCGCGGCATACAGGAATTGCCAAACCCGCTGCGTCTAAGGACCTTACGTCGAAACATAGCCCGGATCAAAACTTTTCTGCGTGAAGAAGAACTCGGACTCCGAAAGACCGGCGGACCGAAGAAAGTGGCTAAATAACGGGAGTATCAATGCGAAAAAGAAAAGTCGGAGTTGTCATCAGCGATAAACCTGAAAAAACGATCATCGTCAAGATCACCAATTATGTGCTGCATCCGCGCTACAAGAAGTACATACGCCAGAACACAAAAATCCACGCCCACGATGAGAAAAACGAGTACAAAACCGGCGAAAAAGTGATGGTCGAAACAACCAGACCGATATCAAAACTGAAACGCTGGCGGGTTATTCGGAGAGTGACATCATGATCCAGATCTATGCCCGTCTGAGGGTCTGCGACAATACCGGCGCGCGGGTTGCGATGTGCATCAGGGTAAGCGGCGGGTCCGGACGGCGTTATGGTTATATCGGCGACATCATAAACGTAACGATCAAAGACGCCTTGCCGAATGCACCGGTGAAGAAGGGAGACAAAGGCAAGGCGGTTATCGTGCGCACAAAAAAGGAATACCGCCGCCTCGACGGTTCTTACGTACGCTTTGACGATAATGCCTGCGTGTTGATCAATGATCAAAAAGAACCAAAAGGGACGAGAGTTTTCGGGCCGGTCGCGCGCGAGCTTAGAGAACGCGGCTTCACAAAGATCATCTCGCTGGCGAGCGAAGTGGTTTAAGAGAACGGGGTGATGGCATGCTGAAACAAAAACATGGCGGCGACAAGAATAAGGCGGCTTTCCATATCAAGAAGAACGATCTTGTAGAAGTGAATACCGGCGAGGAAAAAGGTCGCCGGGGACGCGTACTTGAAATCGTTCCCGAAAAGAAGCAGGCGATTATTGAAGGAATTAATCTGGTCAAGAAGCATCAGCGGGCGCGATCCCAGGTCAAACCGTCCGGTATTGTCTCAGTCCCGGCAGCGGTTCACATTTCTAATTTAGTGCTGATATGCTCAAAATGTGGCAAGAAAACATCGATACGGAGAGAGAAAATTGAAGGAAAAAGGACAAGAATCTGCAAAGAGTGCGGAGAAATCGTCGAGTAAGGCGAAAACACCGCCTTTCCCGCCGCGTTTGAAGCTCTACTACCTGCATCAGCTGCGCCCGCTCCTGTTGAAGCAGTTGGGGTGTAAAAATATCTACCAAAACGTGATCAACATCGGACTGGGCGAGGCGGTCAACGATCAGAAGATACTGGAAATCGTCAAGGACGATCTGGGAAAGATCACCGGTCAGGCAGCCGCCGACACGCGCGCCAAAAGGCCGATATCGAACTTCAAGATAAGGAAAAACATGGTCATCGGATTGAAAACAACCCTACGCGGCGCGCGAATGTATGAGTTCTTCGATCGTTTCGTGAACATCGCCGCACCCCGGATACGCGATTTCCGCGGTTTTCCCCGCGACTCCTTTGACGGCCGGGGATCTTATAATCTTGGATTGACCGAACAGACCATATTCCCGGAGATCGAATACGACAAGGTGAAGAAAGTATTCGGCATGGATATCGCGATCGTGACTTCGGCAAAAAAAGATAGTGATGCCTTCGCCCTGCTCGAAGGAATGGGCATGCCTTTCGCCCGAGAAAAGAAAAAATAAGGAGATCAATGGCAAAACTTTGTTTGGTCGTAAAATCCAAACGCGATCCCAAGTTCTCAACCCGGCGTTACAATCGCTGTTTTCGCTGCGGCCGGCCGCGCGGTTATTACCGCCATTTCGGCCTCTGCCGCATATGTCTTCGGGAACTGGCGCTAAAAGGTGAATTGCCGGGTGTTAAAAAAGCGACCTGGTAAAGATAAACACCTTCAGCCTCCTTATTAACAAATCTAATGAAGCTGATCCGCCTCTAGCGGAAAATACATAGCACGAAATCCTAAACAACATAAATATTTGTAATTACGTAACTGGTAATTAGTAAATAACGGCGTTATGTAAAATTACAAATCACATAATCACGATTTCTAAACTTCTCAGTATTTAGTTCCTAGTTCGTACTGTTTTCTGCCGCTTACCGATTACTGAATACCGAGTACCGTCTTCAAAGTTCCCTTCTTCCTTCGATCGCCCGGCTTAATGTCGTAGTATCGGCAAGGTCCAGATCACTGCCCATGGGCAGGCCCCGGGCGATTCTGGTCACCGATATACCGAACGGCCTGAGAAGCTTGGCGATATAGATCGCGGTAACGTCACCCTCAGTTGTTGGATTGGTAGCGATTATGACTTCGCTGATCTTGCCCGCCTGCGCGCGCTTTACTAGAGTGTTGATTCTCAGGTCGTCAGGGCCGATATTGTCGATTGGCGAGATCGCGCCGTGCAGAACATGGTACATACCGCGGTATTCGCTGGTCTTCTCGATAACCATCACGTCGGACGGCTGTTCGACAACACAAATCCGGTCATTGTCCCGCTTCGTCGCGGCGCAGATCTCGCAGGGATCATGCTCGCTTAGATTGTGGCATACTGAGCATTCCTTCAATTCAGTTCTTGCCCGCACGATCGCGTCGGAAAGCTCCCGGACTTTTTCCGGTTCCATTTTCTGAAGATAGAAGGCAAGCCGCTGGGCGGTCTTGCGGCCGATACCGGGCAGCCACTGCAGTCGTTCGATAAGATCATTCAACAAAGGCATGCTGAATTCTATAGAATAATGTCAGCAAGTCAAGATAATACCTTTACATCATTGTGCCTTGCTTTTCCTACAATTTGGTTTATAATAAACATCATCATGAAATTTTTTGGATTTATGGACCTGATCCGTCTGAATCCGTTCCAATCCGTTGAATCGATATATTTGCGAGAAAGGAAATCACCATGAAAATAAAATTCCTGGGTCACGCGGCTTTTCTACTGACCTCGGACAGCGGCGCCCGGATCGTCACTGATCCGTACAAACCCGGATGTTATGACGGCGGCATTCAGTATGCCGCGATAACCGAACCAGCGGATATCGTCACGATATCCCATGATCACGATGATCATAACGAAACTAATATAAATGGAAACCCGACATTTGTCCGTGATCCCGGAAAAAAAGAGATCAAGGGGATCACGATCAACGGCATCGAGTCATATCACGATACGAACAAGGGAAAGGATCGCGGGAAGAACATAATATTCAATATCGCGATCGATGGGATGAATATCGTGCATCTCGGCGATCTCGGCCATGAACTGTCCCCGGACGACTTAAAAAAGATCGGCAAAGCAGATATATTGCTGGTCCCGGCCGGAGGGTTTTTCACGATCGGCAGTTCGGCAGCCGACAAGATAATTGAAATGCTGTCCCCCGGAATCGTCATACCCATGCATTACAAGACAAAGAAATGCGGTTTCCCAATAGCCGCCCTCGACGATTTTGTGATAGGCAAAGAGGCGGTGAACAAGGGCCATGAGGTTGAAATCAAGACTGCGGATATCAAGGGAAAGACACAGATCATAGTCCTGGATCCGGTTAAATAAAAGGAGCATTGATGCGTGAAATTGAATATCAAACAGTAGTCGATACCGTTGCTCGACTGTGCATGGATGCTAATTATCTGCTCGGTGACGACGTCGTCCAGGCGTTGAGGTCCGCGCTCGCGACCGAAGAATCGCCGTTCGGCAAAGACATTCTTAACCATCTTCTAATCAACGCGGATATCGCCCGGAACGAAAAAACGCCGATCTGCCAGGACTGCGGCTTTGCCGTCGTCTTTCTCGAACTCGGCGATGATGTCCGGGTCAAAGGCAACATAATTAGCGCGATCAACGACGGCGTACGTAAAGGCTATACCGAGGGTTTCCTCCGGAAGTCAATCGTCGCCGATCCGGTCAAAGGCAAGAATACCGGCGACAATACGCCGGCGATCGTGCACGTGAACTTGGTCCCGGGCGACAAAATCAGGATCACGGTCGCGCCCAAGGGCGGCGGCAGCGAAAATATGAGCGAAGTGCGGATGATGAAACCAGCCGACGGCATCGAAGGCGTCAAGAGCTTCGTCGTCGACCGGGTTCTAAGATCGAGCGCCAATCCGTGTCCGCCGGTCGTGGTCGGAGTCGGCATCGGCGGGACTTTCGAGCAAGTCGCGTTTCTGGCGAAAAAGGCTTTGCTCCGCGATATCGGCCAGCGTAATCCGGATTCATTCTACGCCGAGGTCGAGACCGACCTTCTGGGAAAGATCAATAAGCTGGGCGTCGGTCCGATGGGTTTGGGCGGCCGCACGACCGCGCTCGATGTATTCGTCGAGGTCCATCCACGCCATATCGCTTCATTCCCGGTCGCGGTAAATACCAATTGC
>JBBIHN010000043.1:7785-12896 GCA_037446995.1 Caldifarciminota bacterium
AGCCATTAATATTAACTGTCATGCGGCAAGACATAAAACAGCGATACTGTGATAAGAAAAATCTGTTAGACTCAACACATAGGAGGCTTGATGAGTGAACCGAAAAAGATCACCACTCCGCTCACTGACGAAGCGGTTTCGAAATTAAGGATCGGCGATAGCGTGCTGATAACCGGTAAGATATACACGGCGCGGGACGCGGCGCACAAGAGGCTTTTTGATCTCGCCCAGAAAAACGAAGCTTTGCCGGTCGATCTCAAAGGACAGATCATATATTATGCGGGGCCGGCGCCGGCAAAGCCCGGTTATGTCATTGGTCCGGTCGGCCCAACAACTTCGGGAAGATGTGATCCTTATGCGCCGACCCTTATCGCACTGGGATTGAAAGGGATGATCGGCAAAGGCATACGTTCAAAGGATGTAAAAAACGCAATGAAGCAGCATAAAGCCGTCTATTTCGCGGCGACCGGCGGCGCCGCGTCCCTTATCGCGAAAAACGTGAAGGCGGTACGCGTGGTCGCCTACGAGGATCTCGGGCCTGAGGCGATACGCGAGTTGGAGGTTGAGGACTTTCCGGTGATCGTCGCCAATGATGCCCACGGCGGCGATCTTTATGAAGAAGGCATAAAACAGTATCGCCGCACCTAACAGAACGGCACGGCGCCTGATGGTCTCAGCGCGGTCTGCGCATTCTTATCACGCAGACAATGATTCCGCCAAAGAGGATCAGGCTTGTTATTGAGAGCACTATCCACGCTGAGATCGGCATCAATCCCTTCCTTTTAGACGATACAAAACATACGAGACGATCGCAAAGGCGATTACGACTAACCAACCGCCCATGAATTCGGCAATTCGAGGATAACCTTCATACGCCGATTTAACTCGATCGATGATCACGGTCGCAATAAGCACGCCGACGACCAAAGGCGTGATGAATCGAATGCATATATCCCACCATCTTCCGATCGTGAAATCCGACTTGCTATTGGCGTATTCCCTCAGGCCGCGGTAATCGCTGAAATAACCGACGGCAATGCACATCAAAAACGCGACGATCATCAAACCGAAATAATTCATGAAATAATCGACGATATCAAGCCAGTACAGACCACTGCCGGTCGTATAGATAATCCCGATGAAGAGCGCGACTACGGCAAACCCGATATTGCTGTAAATGCGTTTGATCTTGAACTTATCGATTATCGAAGCGGCGCCGGCCTCAACCAGGGAAAACGCCGAATCAATGCCCAAGGTAAGCAGCATCAAAAAGAACAGAATGCCGAATATTCTCGCGCCGAACGGCAACAGACTGATTATCGTCGGATAGGTTACAAAGGCAAGATGCGGCCCCGACTTCACCACCTCGGAAACAGGTGATCCGGTTTGCTGGGCATAATACCCGAGGGTTGAGAATACGGCAAAACCGCCGACAAAAGCGGTCGCCGAATCAGCCAGACAGATGATAAACGCGTTGTTGACGACATCGGCGTCTTTAGGTAGAAAACTGGCATAGGTGATCTGAACCCCAAAACCGATCGTCAGCGAAAAGAATACCTGGGTGTACGCCGCCAACCAGACATTATAATCGAACAAAGCCTTGAACTGCGGGGTCAGATAATACTTCAGCCCTTCAACGGCACCGGGCAGTGTTATGCCCCGGATAACAAAAATCAGCAGCAGTAGCCAGGGTATTGTAACCGTGAAGAAAACCACCTTGCCGACCGTATTCGGTCCTTTCCAGATCGATGCGATGATCGCCACCCAGGTCAGGATCAAGCCGAGAATTATCATCCACTGCACACCGCCGATGTGCAATGGCGAATCAGAGATCTTCAAAAATTGATTGAAGAAAAAGTCCTGCGTATTGGTACCCCACGAAAGATTGATCGAGTAACCGAGATAGTTGAAGCACCAACCCATGACCACCGCGTAATAAGTCACGATGCCGAAACCGATCAGCAAGGCGAACCAACCGATCATCTCGAACGGTTTTTTCAAACTACCCAGAGTTATCGGCGCGGGGCGTGCCGAACGGTGGCCAAGAGAAAATTCGAGAATCATGAGCGGTATGCCGGCGGTAAGCAGGGCGACAAGAAACGGTATCAGAAAAGCGCCGCCGCCGTACTTGTAGCAGATATAAGGGAAGCGCCAGATATTGCCCAGACCGATCGCTGAGCCGATCGAGGCGAGTATGAAAGCGGTCCGGCTATGCCATATTTCCCGCATGGCGAATTATAGATATGATTTTCACTGTGTCAACTCCAAGACCCGTCCTATCCGGGCAGCATTATCCTGCCTTCAAATGTGATCACGGCCTGACCGCCGAAAGCAACCTTCAGGATCTGATTCTTGTAAGTATGAACGTGGACGTAGACAACGCCGGGACGCTGCATCGCGTATCCCTGTTCAATGATCAACCGGGTCGTCTCTTCGACCGGAATCAAACGGTTGTGGATCAGAAACGCACCCAGGGCAGCGCTGGCGGCACCCGACACCGGGTCTTCGGTGATCCCGACCGCCGGAGCAAAGTGGCGGATATGTGCCGTATTGTCTTTTTCCATGGCGCTCAAACAATAGGCAATCACCCCGGTAAGCTGGAGACGGCTGCAAAAGCTTTTCATGACCGGAAAATTCGGCTTCATCTGAAGCATTGTCTCGCAGTTATCAATCGGTACTATTATCTCGTTGCAGCCGGAAACAGCCACTATGCCGAGCGGTTGATTGGTATCGGTGATCGCAACCTGCGGCACCCCCAGGAAAAGAGCGATCTGCCTGATGTCGAGCGTCGAGCTGATGAATTGCGGCACGGCGACTGAAACCGTAACTCTTTGTATCTCCTGGTGCTGGAGCCTCAACTCGATCGATTGTATTCCGCTTCTTGTCTTCTGACGGACCATGCACACCGGTTCGGTAAGATTCACCAGTTTTTGATCTTCGATCGCGTAATAGGCGGCGATCGTGCCGTGCCCGGAGAAACTGATCTCTTCGGAACGGCTGAAAAAACGCAGGGCGAGCTCGCATTCATTGTCTCCCGGGAAAACAAAAACCGTATCCGAGACCGGGTTCAACTCCCTGGCAAGCCGCAGTAGTTTTGACTCTTTCTCGTCAACATCAATGCCGGTGACTACCCATGCCGGATTGCCGCCGTAGGCGACATCGGTGAAAGTACTCACCATTTTGGTTGTCAACCATTTCATAGCCTCTACCCCTTCAATATATGCGAATAGTCAATATTAGATCAGATTATAATAAACCAATACCCTCTGTCAACAGAACCATGATATACGACACAATCGTAACCCTCGTGAGGGATTGTCTTCTATTTTATATATTGACCTTTAATAATTTCGGAATAAACTAACCCATGCGCGTATTACTGATTGAGATAAAGGAACTATTAGCCGGCAAAAACGTTCGAATGATCAGGAAACTGGCCGGTTATTTCGAGCCGGCCGATATCGCCGAAATCTGGCATGAGTTCACGCTTGACGAACAACTGCTGCTGCTGAAGTCCGTCGAGACGAAATTCGCCGCCGACATTTTCGACTTTCTCAAGGAAAATCAAATGGTCGGATTGCTCGAAATTCTTCCGGTCGAACAAAAGATCGCCATTCTTAACGAAATGTCGCCGGACGACCGTCCCGATCTTTTTTCGATCCTGCCGCCGGATCAAACCGCCAAACTAATACCACTGCTCGACGAAAACGAACAGATCCGCGCCCGCGAACTGCTGGCCTATAAGGGAAATACGGCCGGCGGTCTGATGACCACCGAATTCATCTCGGTTACCGAGGAAGCCAAAATCAGCGATGCGTTGCGCGTACTCAGGGAAAGAGCAAAAGACATCGATTTCATCCACAGTATCTATGTCGTCGACAATCTTAATCGTCTCAAGGCAATAGTCGCCCTGAAAGATCTCTTGATCAACGATCCACGCAGGAAACTGGAAACGATAATGACCACGAGCTTCACTAGTGTTAGTCTGGATATGGATCAGGAAGACGTTGCCAGGACCTTTGAAAAGTATGACGAAGCGTCTTTGCCGGTGCTGGACAAACTTGGGCGCATAAAAGGTATTATCACGGTCGATGACGTGATCGATGTCATCAAGGACGAAGCGACCGAAGACATTCACCACTTTGGCGCGGCCGCTGTGACCGAGGACTACCTGGCCGCTAATCCGGTCAATGTCGCCCAAAAAAGGGTGATATGGCTCATTGTCTGTGTTCTCGCAGGCTTTATTTCCGCCAGCATACTCGAATACTATTCGTTCTTGCTTTCCAGTATCGTAACGCTCAGTTTCTTCATACCGATCGTCATGCATACGAGCGGCAGTGCCGGCACCCAGGCGGCAACCGTGTTGTGCGAGGACTTGCCACCGGCGAAATAAAGATGATCCATATCTGGCGCGTCGTCAGGAAGGAATTCATGATCGGCATACTGATGGGCATTATCGCCGGCGGGATCACTGCCCTGCGCGCAGTCATTTTCAACGGAGATATCATGCTCGGCCTGACCATGGCGATTTCCATGATCACCGCGATCGTAATCGCGACCTCGCTTGGCGGAATACTGCCCATTCTTTTCAAAAGGCTCGGTGTCGATCCCGCGCTTATGTCCGGGCCATTGATCGCGACGATACTCGATACCACTACCCTACTGATATATTTCAATATGACCATTTTTCCGTTGTGGCGTATATAGTACCGGCTCATGGCAAAAAGATCTGAAACCATAATTATCTACACAACCTTTCCTGACCGGAAAACCGCCAACCGGATCATCGGCGGGCTGTTGAAAGCCAGGATTGTCGCCTGCGGCAATATTTTTGGTATCCGGTCATCTTACTGGTGGCGTGGTAAGATCGAAAAGGCATATGAAATTGGGGCGTTTCTAAAAACCAAGAATGCCCTTTACCGCAAAGTTGAGACTTACATCAAAAAGAATCATCCCTATGAAGTACCGGCTATAGTCGTGCTGAATGTCGAAAAAGGATTATCCAAATACCTCAAATGGATTGACGATGTAACCATTTAATTGCACGACTTTTGTTAATTCAATGAGAAGATAAATTTGGGGCGAAGCAAGGCTCATCTGAGCCACGGATA
>JBBIHN010000044.1:0-12883 GCA_037446995.1 Caldifarciminota bacterium
TCTCCCAGCGTGCCGGTGTGTGCTTCAAGAAGTACGGCAGAGAAAAAGTACGGGCCGGTATGGCTCAGTGGTATGTCAATGCGATCGAGAATGCGCGCCGAAATCCAAAAGCCCAGGAATATCACAATAACAATGCCGATCTGTACAATACGGCTTTGACCCCGCCTAATCCCAAGGTCTTCTGCGAACATATTAACGCTTTTGATTGTTCCAAGGTATCGGACGGAGGTTCGGCCATCATCTTCGCCTCGGAGGCGGGACTTCAAAATATCGGCGTTGACCCAAAAGATGCCGTCGAGGTAATTGCTTACGGTCAGGTTCAGGATGATTTAACAACGCCGCCGCCGGATCCGGCAAAACTTACGACCTGCGAGCAGGCCGCGCGTAAGGCATATGAGCGCGCCGGCATTGGACCGAAGGATTTGAGCGTGCTCGATGTTCATGATTGTTTCACGATCGCCGGGCTGCTGGCCATTGAAGCCGCGGGCGTCGCCGGACCGGGCGAAAGCGCGGATCTGGTGAGCCAGGGCGCTACGAAGTCCGGCGGTAAGATACCAGTCAATCCGACCGGCGGTCTGATTGGTTACGGACACCCGACCGGCGCGACCGGCGTTCGCCAGGCCGTGGATATTGTTCATCAACTGGCGGGCAAAGCGGGTGATTGCCAGGTCAAGATCGATACTGGCCGGCCCTACGGTATGATGTCAAGCATGGGCGGCGATGACAAAACCGTCGTGGCAATGATATTCAAAACGAATAGTTAATGGTTATTGGGTTTGGAAACTGGATTGATAATGTATGATCATCGGCAGCAAAATCTATTATTTCGACAGCATTGAATCAACCAATGCATATGCCAAAACCCTGATCGGAAAAACCCCGGAAGGGACGGTCATTATTGCCGACGAGCAGACGGCCGGTAAGGGACGGTCGGACCGGGAATGGTATTCTCCGGCCGGCGGTTTGTGGATGTCGGTGATAGTAAAACCTTCGTCTTTCAATTTGCTGGCGATCGCGGCCGGGGTAGCGATATGCGAAGCGTTGCACATTCACGGCATACTGCCGGGTTTGAAATGGCCCAACGACATCATGCTTAATCGCAAGAAGATCGGCGGAATACTTATCGACATCGTTGACGATCACGCCGCGATCGGTATTGGACTTAATCTGAACATCCGCGCGTTTCCAGATTGGCTGGTAAACAAAGCTTCCTCGGTGTTCATCGAGACTAAGAAACTTCTGGATCTCAAGACGGTTCAGGAAATAGTATTTAAGGAACTGGACGGCTGTTATATGATGCTCAAGAACCGGCGTGAGCCAGATCTTCTAACCAAGTGGCGCCATTACACGATAATCCTCGGCCAGCAGGTGGCCGTTGAACTGGGCGGGGTAAGGATACGGGGGCGGGTTATTGACATTAATAATGACGGCGCGCTGGTTATCATGACCAGCGATCAGAAGATCGAACGGGTGATCAGCGGCGAATGCGAAATGCTGTGACCGGCAGATGATCCAGATATATACAGGCAGCGGAAAAGGCAAAACCACGGCCTCGCTCGGGCTTGCTCTGAGAGCAGTTGGTCATGGATTGTCGGTGCTGATGATTCAGTTTATGAAAGGCAAAATCGATTATGGCGAGTTGCTTGCGGCAAAGAGAATAAAGGGATTACGCATCGAGCAATACGGGCGACCGGATTTCGTGAACCCGGCAAATCCGGACCCGGTGGATGTCAAGATGGCCAGGAAGGCGCTGAAACGTGCCCGCCAGGCGATAACCGGCCGTAAGTTTGATATTATAATCCTCGATGAGATAAACGTAGCGGTTTCTTATGGGCTGATTGCCGCTGCCGAGGTCATTGAGTTAATGCAGGCATTGCCCGACAAGACCGAGTTGATACTTACCGGCCGCGACATGCCGGAGGTCTTCATTGAATACGCCGATCTTATCAGCGAAGTGCGCGAGATCAAGCACTATTTCCAGAAGGGCGTTGGGACGCGCAAGGGTTTTGAGTACTGACGTCGGCGTCTGTTGACAAACACGATGATTTGTCTACAATCTGTGAGGAGAATACAAAATGATTATACCAATTGAAAAAATACACAAGTACTTTGGCAATAAATACCGCGCAGTAAATATCGCGGCAATGGAAGCCCGCAGGCAGAAGGAACTGCAGTCCAAAGGATTGCTTGAGGAGCACATCAATCCGATAATCGACGCGTTGAGAAAACTAGCGGGCAACAGGATAAAATTCAAAGAGTGAATATTGTCATTGGTGTTACCGGGTCGATAGCCGCCTATAAGAGCCTGGACCTTGCGCGGCAGTTAAGGCGCCTGGACATTGATGTCCGCTTCATCCTTACCTCGGCGGCTCAGTGTTTTGTCACGCCGTTGAGCTGTCAGGTTCTATCCGGCAATAAGGTTCTGCTCGAGCAGTTTGCTCTAACCAGCCGGATCGAACACATCGATCTTGCCGACTGGGCAGACATGATCGTGATCGCGCCGGCTACGGCGAATATGATCAGCAAGATCGCCGCCGGTATTGCTGACGACTTGTTGAGCACTGCCGTGTGTTCTTTCCCAAAACCGGTGCTGATCGTGCCGGCGATGGATACCAACATGTGGCAGAATGAGATTGTCAGGGAAAATGTCGCGAAGCTCAAAGAACACGGCTACCATTTTCTCGAGCCGTTAACCGGAGACCTTGCCTCCGGCAAGATCGGCAAAGGCAGGTTTCCTAACACCCGGTTGATAATGAAGAAGATAATGATCGTAAAAGATCGTCACCGCATGCTCAGCGGCAGGAGGGTTCTGATCAGCGGCGGTCGTACTGAAGAGGACATTGATCCGGTGCGAGTCGTTACCAATCGCTCTTCAGGGATGATGGCGACCGAATTGATGGTCGCCGCCTACTGCCGCGACGCTGACGTGTACGGGATATTCGGTGAAGCATCCGTAATACCCGACGAATTGCCGCTGGAACGAGTCCGCGACGCCGATCAGATGATGAAGCAGGTAAAGGCGAAGATTGACTGGTGCGACTGTCTGGTAATGGCCGCCGCAATCGGCGATTACCGTCCGTTAAGAACCGCCAACCGGAAGATCCATGGTTCGACGGTTGAACTGAAGATGACAAAAACGGCCGATATCCTGTCCAGTCTCAAGAAGAATAAGTCGAAATTCATCATCGGGTTCTCGCTGGAAGATAACGAACCGGTTATTCGCGCCCGGAAGAAGCTGATGCAGAAAGGACTCGACATGATTGTTATGACCACATCCAGGGCTTTGGGGTCGGATAAGATCGATGCCCGGATCATGTTCAAGAACAACCGGGTCGTGAACTGCGACAAGGTTACGAAATGGCAACTGGCGAACATTATATTTGATCAAGTGCCGGCGGAAACCACTGGCTGATGAGCCGAATACATGGATGACAAACATATCCCACCCCATTCGCTGGAGGCGGAAGAATCAGTGCTGGGAGCAATACTGCTCGATGCCAACGCCCTGCCCAAGGTAATGGAATTCCTCCAGGAGAATCATTTCTATTCACCGGCAAATCAGAAGATCTACCGGGCAGTGCTGAGTCTTTTCAACCAAAACGTTACGCCGGATTTGATCACGGTTACTAACTGGCTGAGACAACAGAAAATGATCGACGATATCGGGGGGCCGGAATACTTATCGAATACCGTATCCTCGGTCCTGACCACGGCGAATGTCGAGCATCATGCCCGGGTCGTCCTTGATAAGGCGATAAAGAGAAGCGTTATTCAGGTTTCAATGGAAGTGGTGAAGAACGGTTTTGATGACAGTCAGAGCGCCGCCGAGCTTGTTGACTACGCTCAAAATACCATCTTTCAGATAAAAGAACGGGGTCTTCGCAAGGAACCAACCCATATCCGCGGTTATATAACCAGCATTCTTGAAGCGGCCGAGGCGATGCGCGGCGAACGCATGGTGACCGGAGTCGAGACCGGTTATTACAAGCTCGATGAGTTGACCTCCGGTTTTCAACGTGGTGATTTTATTGTCGTTGCCGGTCGGCCATCGATGGGCAAGACCGCTTTTGTGTTGAATATCGCCTTGCATGCATCGATACAAAACAGTGTACCGGTGGGCATATTCTCGCTTGAGATGTCCGGTGAAGCGCTGGTTCAACGGCTATTATGCTGCGAAGCCAAAGTGAGTTTGAGGAATCTCAGGCGGGGAAGATTGACTAATGAGGATTGGGTGAATCTCGCAACCGCGGCTGGCAATCTGGACAAGGCGCCGATCTATATCGATGATTCGGCACAGTTGAACATCTATGAGCTTAAGGCAAAGGCGCGGCGTTTGAAGGCCGACGCCAAAATTCAACTGCTGATGATTGATTATTTGCAATTGCTGGACGGCCAGCCTAATATGCGGGTGCCTTCGAGACAACAGGAGATTTCTGATATCTCAAGGGGGATCAAGGCATTAGCCAAGGAATTGAATTGCCCGGTCGTGGTGGTTTCGCAGCTTTCGCGGATGCCCGAACACCGGCCAGACAAGAGACCTCTGCTTGCCGACCTGCGGGAAAGCGGGGCGATTGAACAGGATGCCGATGTGGTTATCTTCATATACCGGGATGAGGTTTACAACCGCGAATCCGAGACCAAAGGGCTGGCCGAGATAAACATCGCCAAGCAGCGAAACGGACCTACCGATTCGCTTGAGCTCGGCTTTTTCGGCGAGTATACGCAGTTTGCCAATACAACCTTCCGTGAGGAGGCGATTGTCGAGCGGGATGAACTGGAACCTATTTAGTTTCATCGGTGACTTCGGCGGTTTCCTGTTTCGGAGTATTTTCATACCGTGGCGTTTATCAAAGACCTGGCGCATGATACTCGATCAAATATACGACATCGGGGTCGGGACATTGCCTTTGATCCTGGTGATCTCTACCTTTACCGGCCTTGTATCCACCGTGCAAACCGTTTATCAGATCGTGGGACCGATGCCAAAATACATTCTCGGATATACGGTTGGACGCATGGTTTTGATCGAACTGGGACCGGTTTTAACCGCACTGATGGTCAGCGGCCGCTGCGCATCGTCAATGGCCGCCGAGATCGGCACAATGCGGGTTACCGAGCAGATCGATGCCCTGGAAGTCATGGCGATCGATCCATATCGGTTCTTGAGTCTGCCCAGGATAATCGGAACTTTTATCGCTCTGCCCATGCTGACGATAATATCGGAAGCGGTAGCTTTGGTGGTCAGCGCGGCTTATGCTCATTATTTTCTGAATATTTCATTCAGCCAGTACAATTACGGATTGGTTCATTTTTTCTACGTGCGTGACCTGTTCGGCGGATTGGCCAAGACGCTGGTTTTTTCGTTTGTGATCGCCAATGCCGGTTGTTACTACGGTTTTAAGGTTCAGGGCGGTGCCCGCGAAGTCGGTCAGGCGGCAACAAGGGCCGTGGTAACGGCTTCGATAATGATTCTGGTTCTTGATTTTCTCGTCGCATTGGTAGTATTCGGATGATACGAGTAGAAAACGTCTTCAAGAAATTCGATGCCATGGTCGTGTTGCACGATGTCAGTTTTGAGGTCGGTTCGAATCAGTTGATTGTTGTTCTTGGTCCTTCAGGGACCGGCAAGACCGTGCTGCTCAAATCCATTGTTGGTCTTATCACGATCGACCACGGCACGATAACAATCGACGGCATGAACATGCTTACCTCGGATAACGGGCGGGTCTTTGAAATGCGCAAGCAGATCGGTTACGTATTTCAGGGGGCGGCTTTGTTTGACTCAATGACCGTGTTTGAGAATATCGCCCTGCCGATCGTGCAGCACACGAGAACTCCGGTCAAAGATATTCGTGAAAGGGTGAAGGAAATTCTTAATATTGTCGGACTCCAGGGGAAAGCGAATCTATATCCGCGGTCTTTATCCGGAGGCATGAAAAGACTAGCCGCGATTGGCCGGGCACTGGCGCTTGATCCGAAATACATATTCTATGATGAACCAACCACCGGGCTCGATCCTTTGATGAAAGACCGGATCGTCGAACTGATCGGAAATCTCAAGCGTGAGTATGCAAAGACCGGCATTGTGGTTACCCATGATCTTGATACGGCCCGGGCCGTCGGCGACGTGATCTATATGCTTAAAAACGGCACGATTGAGAAACTAAGCAAGATTGGAAAGGAACACTATGGCTAGGGGTATCAAGGATACGTTGGTCGGAATTTTCATCATTGTGTCGGTCGTTGTCTTTTTCGGTCTTTATTCCTGGCTGACCGGTCGTTTGGGCTGGCGTAATGCCCGGGATGTTAAGGTCTATTTCCAGGATGTCGGCGGGTTGAAAGTCGGCGACCCGGTCTTTGTTTACGGATTGGAAAAAGGCAAGATCAAATCAATGAAATTACAGGGAAACCGGGTACTGATCGTCCTTTCGGTGCTGAAAGATATCGATTTGCCCAGGGACTCGAAATTCGAATTGCGTTCGGGCAGCCTGCTCGGCGGCGACCGTTATATCAAGATAACGCTGGGTGTTTCGGACACGCTGGCTACTGAATTTGAAGGCGAGTTCAGCGCCTTTGATCTCGAAACCGTGCTCAGTGATGTCGGCAGGGTGGTCGAACTCGTCGAAAATATGAAGCCGATCGACGTCGATGTCATTGGTAAGAGGCTTGAAACGACGCTGGATCGCAGCATCAAAAACTTGAGCGCCGCATTTCAAGAACCGGGCGATCGTCTGAATGCATTAGCCGAACGGCTTGATAGCCTGGCGGTTTTGATCCAGGGCGACGGCACGTTCGGCAAATTGATCAGGTCCGACGATCTTTATCAGGAAATACGCGCCACCAATCATTCATTGAAAGAATTGCTCGAGGACATAAAAGCCAATCCCCGGCGCTATATCAACGTAAAAGTTTTTTGACGCGATACCCTGGAGAGAAAATTAGTCTGATAATGCCGGAAATCGATGATATCATAATTTGAAAACGCACCAATCGAAATTCATCTGCCAGCAATGCGGCGCGTTCGCGCCGAAATGGCTCGGCCGCTGTCCGGCATGCGGTGAATATAATTCAATGGTCGAAGAATTGGCCGCGGAAGCCGCCCCCGGGCCGGTGCGGCGCTTGAGCGTGCAACCGCTGAACGATATTCCTTATCATAAGGATGACCGGTTAGATGTCGGCATCGCCGAGCTCGACCGAGTTTTGGGCGGAGGACTGGTGCGGGGCTCGCTGATACTGCTGGGTGGCGATCCGGGAATCGGTAAGTCGACTTTGATGATGCAGATTTCCGGTTCGATGGCCGCTCGAGGGCTATCAGTTCTGTATGTCAGCGGTGAAGAATCCGCTTATCAGATAAGGGTTCGTGCCGAAAGATTGGGGATGAACGGGAACAACATAAATCTGATCGCCGGTACCGAATTAGAGGCGATTCAGGATTGTGCCGCCGGACAGAAGTACGACCTGCTGATCATCGATTCGATCCAGACCGTGTACAGTTCGAGATTGACGTCGGCGCCAGGCAGCGTTGCTCAGGTCCGCGAATGCGGCGCCGCGTTGATGCACTTTGCCAAGGATTTTGGCGTGACCACGGTGCTGATCGGGCACGTGACCAAGTACGGGATGATCGCCGGGCCAAAGACCCTTGAACATATCGTCGATACGGTGCTTTACTTTGAAGGCGAAAGAACTCAGCAATACCGGATGATCAGAACGATGAAGAACCGTTTTGGCTCGACCAATGAGATCGGCGTGTTTGAGATGACCTCAACCGGTTTGCGGGAAGTGCCGAATCCCTCGAGTCTTTTCATTTCTCACACCGCCGCGCCCGGCTCGGCGGTCGTGTCGATAATCGAAGGGTCGCGTCCTTTAATGGTCGAAGTGCAGGCGTTAACGAGCCCGACATATTTTAACTATCCCCAGCGTATCGCTACTGGCGTTGATCACAAACGATTATCAATGCTGCTAGCAGTGCTCGAACGCCGGGCCGGGATCAGTGTTTATTCTTACGACTGCTTTGTCAATGTCGTCGGCGGGATCAAAGTCGTGGAAACTTCGACCGATTTGGGATTGATTCTGGCAATTGCATCGTCGGTTAGAGACAAGCCGATCGCTCGCCATATCGTAGTAATCGGCGAAGTGGGATTAGGCGGAGAGATAAGATCAGTATTTGGCCTTGACTCAAGATTGAAGGAAGCGAAGAATTTGGGCTTTAAGACCGCAATGATCGCCCGTGATGAAACAACAAGATTGACCGGCGGTCTGGATATTGTGGCGGTTCGCGATGTCCGGGAGGCAGTCGATCACGTATTCGGTCCATGATTCTTCCGGGTGACATTGGACAGGAGGATTTATGTTCTTTTTTAAGCGTGAACACCGTTACGTACTGGATTCGGCGAGCATAATCGACGGCCGGGTAATACAACTATTCGACCGCAAGTATTTCGAGGGCCGGATATTGGTCCCAACTCTGGTGCGGTATCTGGTCCGGAAACTTGCCGGGCCAAAGGGCGAGCGATCGATCAATGCCTTGAAGAGGAACGCGTCGATCGAGTTCGTCCGGGATAAGGAAGGAAGCATGTCCGAAGAGCTTGTGGTGCTCAAGATCGCTCAGCTTCGAAATGCCAAGCTTTTCACCGTATCCGATGAGGTCTGTCGTCAGGCAAGATTGTTTCCCAATGTCAAACTAATCGATATCCGCGAACTCCATCGGGTTTTGACGCCGATCTTCACGCCCCAGACAGTCATAAATGTCAGAATCTTGAAGCGCGGTTTGAATCAGAACGAGGGGGTCGGCTATATCGAGGGTGTTAAGATCGTAGTTGAGAACGGCGGTAAGTACTTGAATCAAAGCGTCGCGGTGAAAGTCAATACCATGTTGTCGTTGGAGACCGGCAATCTTGTATTTTGCCGGATCGATGAAAACAATGACCACAAATTCTGCGCCGAGTCGAGCGGTTCGAAGAAAGCGGGGAAATCGGATGGAATACCTGGATAATCTACTTGAAAAACTCGTCAATGCTTCGGGCATGGGATATCACGGGGATATTCAGGACGTGATTAAACGGGAATTGGACCTACTGCCGATCCAAGCGGCGATCGAAAAAGACGGCAGTGTCACCGGCTATCATCACGGAGTTGAGAAAACCGCTATCATGATCGCCTGCCATAGTGATGAAATCGGATTCATCATCAACCGGATCGATGATTCCGGACTGGTTTTCTTATCCGAAATCGGCGGCACCGACGCGCGCGTCTTACCCGGTCAGGAAATGCTGATCCATGGACGCGAGAAAATCCGCGGTTGTATCGGAGCCAAGCCGCCGCACTTATTGACCGCCGACGAAAATCAGAAAGTTGTCCCAATAGATGATCTTTTCGTCGATACCGGATTGCCGGCCGAGTCGGTTCGCGCCATATGCCAGATCGGCGATTGCATTACTTTTTACTCGCCTTATCGCCGGCTTACCGCCGATCTTCGAACTTCAAAAGCGCTCGATAATCGGGTTGGTGTTGCCTGCGGCATGATGGTAATGCGGGAACTGGTCAATGTGCGCCATCGAGCCGGCGTCTATTTCGTTGCTACCAGCCATGAGGAATTCAGCGGTCTTGGCGCGCGAGTGCACTCATACCGGCTGCCGGTTGATTACAGTGTTGTGATCGATGTGACCTTTGGCGACCATCCCGAGCTCAAGGAGCACGAGGGATTCGCGCTTGGCTCGGGCGTGGTGATTGGTCGTGGCCCGACGGTGCCGGAGAAGCTTGCCCGGGCATTGACTGAAATTGCCCGGACTCTGGATATACCGTATCAATACGAGTTGAGCACCCGGAGCACCGGCACTGATGCCGATGAGATCGCCTTTAACCGCAGCGGCATACCGTCATGCATCGTGATGATCCCGGTTCGAAACATGCATTCTCCGGTTGAAATCGTTTCGCTCAGAGATATTGAGAGGGCGGCCAGGTTGATCGTGGGTTTTGTCCGTAATTTGGGGCAGGATCAATAGCAACAAGAGGTTGACAACCGTTGTTTTTTGGCTATTATATGGTCATAATTACGGCATTTAGTAACTTCAAGAAATTCAGCATTAGAAGGAGGTCATTAGAAAATGCCTGAGAATAGCAATATCATGGATAAGATTGCCGCGTCAAATCGGTCGGTAGTCACCGGTATTGATGAAAAAGAGATACAGTTCTGGGTGACGATATCGGTACTCGGGCGCAAGTATCGCGTGCCGGCCGGGTTGACAATTATGCAGGCGATGGAGTTTGCTGGCTACCGGCTGATACGTGCCTGCGGCTGCCGGGCCGGTTTCTGCGGCGCCTGCACCACGGTGTACCGGATCGAAGGCGATTATCGATTGAAGACGGCAATGGCCTGTCAGACCAGGGTTGAAGACGGCATGTATTTGACCCAGATACCTTTCACACCGGCTGGGCGCTCGGACTATGATCTGAACAAACTGCGCCCCGGCATTGAAACACTGTTGAGCCACTATCCCGAGATCCTCAAATGTCTGGGCTGCAATTCGTGCACCAAGGCATGCCCGCAAGATATCGACGTTATGGAGTATATCGCCGCCGGCAAGCGCGGCGATGTTGCCGTGGTCACGGAAATATCATTTGACTGCATTCAATGCGGATTGTGCGCGATACGCTGTCCGGCAGAACTCGCCCAGTACAATTTTGCCCAGTTGGCGAGAAGACTGCACGGTAAGTACAATGCTCCGGCGCCGGAACATCTGCAGAAAAGAGTTAAGGAGATCGACCAGAGAAAATTCGCCAAAGAACTCGAAGACCTGATGAATATGAGTGTCGAGCAATTGCGTAAATTGTATGCCGCGCGCGATATCGAACCGGAATAGGGGGGACCAATGGCTGAGTTGAAATTCATCGAAGGGTATCCGGAATACATGCGTAAGCTGATTGATATTGTTAATAGGACTCGTCCGGCGCGCAAAGATTTTACGCCCAAGGCAATGACCATGGCCGAGCGGGAACAGGTGCTGCAGGTGCATCCTGATTTTGCACCAGGCGGGAAAAGACCCATTCTGTTTGGCCAGAACAAAGGCGATATGGCGGCCAATGAAGTAGTGGATCTGCTGGAGGCCTATCCAATCGTTGATTCCAGCATGATCGATCTGTCAAAACCTGACTATACGGTTGACCTGTTGATCATCGGCGGCGGGCTTGCCGGCACAACCGCGGCATTATGGGCGCATGATCACGGTGTGGATAAAGAGAAGATTCTGCTGGTCAATAAATTAAGACACGGCGACTCAAATTCGATGATGGCCGAAGGCGGTACCCAGTCGGCCGATCGGGAGAACGATTCACCAGCCCGCCATTTTCTGGACGCGATCGGCGGCGGGCATTTTACCAACAAGCCAGACGTGCTCAGGGCGCTGGTCGAAGACGCGCCGTTGATCATGAAGTGGCTATGTGATCTTGGTACAATAATTGATCGGGAGGCCGACGGCAGTTTTGTCGAGAATGCGGCCGGCGGTCTGTCCCGAAGGCGTATGCATGCCTGCAAGGACTATACCGGCATGGAAGAACTCAGAGTCATCCGTGATGAATTCCGCAGCCGGCAAATACCGTATCTTGAATTCTATCCGGTAGTTGAATTCCTGACGGACGGAAATCGCGTAACCGGCGCGGTACTGTATAATCTCGAAACCAGTGAGTACAAGGTCGTCCAGAGCAAAGTCGTCATATTGGCTACCGGAGGTTTCGGCCGCTTGCATATTCGCGGGTTTCCCACGACCAATCATTACGGCGCGACTGCCGACGGGGTCGTACTGGCTTACCGCGCGGGCGCGAGATTAAGAGATACGGATACGGTTCAATATCATCCTACCGGTGCTGCTTTTCCCCAGCAGATAATCGGCTTGTTGCTTACTGAGAAGCTGAGAGGTGTGGGTGCCCAACCGGTTAATATCGAAGGTGAGGCATTTGTATATCCGCTGGAGCCGCGCGACGTCGAAGCGGCGAGTTTTATTCGTGAATGTTATGCTCATAACAAGGGCGTGGTGACACCCACCGGGATGAGAGGCGTGTGGTTGGATACACCGCTGATTGAAATCAAGAATGGCGCCGGCGCGATCGAGAAGGCGTTTCCCGGCATGTTCCGGATGTTCAAGCGTTTTGACATCGATATGCGCAAGGATCCGGTGCTTGTCTTTCCGACGTTGCACTATCAGAACGGCGGCGTTGAGACCGATCCCTGGGGTAATACCAATATTGAAAGCCTGCTGGTCGCGGGCGAAGTATCGGGCGGCGTGCACGGCAAGAACCGTTTAATGGGTAATTCGACTCTGGATTGCCTGGTATTTGGACGGCGAGCCGGGATTACGGCTTCTCAGTTGATCGGCAAAGTTCAAACCGGCCGGTTGACCCTGGATCATCTGGTAAAGTACATAACCGAGATTAAGAACGCCAATATCAACACCCAACGCAGGGCTCCAATAATCCTGCCCGAGTATCGCGGCAAGGCGGTGTTAGCGCGGATGATCGACGTCTTCTGAAATCATGTAGGCAATCTGCGAGGTTGGATAATGTGAACCGCTAACAGCGGCGCCGCGCAATGCTCTATGGAAAAATACCGCGTTCACGCAACGCATTAGCCACTCGATTGATCGCGATCATGAAGGCGGCGTTCCGGACGCTGCTCTTCTTCTCTTCGGCGAGCGCCCAGACGCCATCAAAGGCATTCACCATTATTGTTTCGAGGTGGGAATTGACCTGATTGACATCCCAGAAAAAGCACTGTATACCCTGAACCCATTCAAAGTACGAGACGACGACTCCGCCGCTGTTCGCCAATATGTCCGGGATGATTATCACGCCTTTGTCTTCCATGATTTTGTCGGCTTGGGTCGTAGTCGGA
>JBBIHN010000045.1:0-12810 GCA_037446995.1 Caldifarciminota bacterium
CGCCGAGCCGATCGTCTTGTTGTCGCGGATAAAAGTAAGGTTGGCCGGTTCAGACAGGACAAGACAGCTTTCGGTGCTTAACCGGGCGGTTGCGATCTGGCGAGCGCCGCCAAAAGAAAGACTGCTCGCCCGTAGACCTTGATCGTCGCCAATCGTCAGGGTGTGCAACTGACCGTCCTTGCCGATAATGAACAGCTGGTCCGACAAAACAGTCAGGGCGCGGCCGTTGTCAATGGTCTCGATATAGAGCGGGTTTTTCGCTGCGTTATCGACCTCGAGTATCGATGTTGGGGAGAGCAAGTATAGCTCTCCGGCGCTGCCGAACGCTATGTCATTGATCTGCAGGCCTTTGGGCAAAGCGATTTCGGCGCTCTGTCGCCATTCGCCAAGTCCGGTACAAACAAGAAAGAATATCACGAGCAATTGTTTCATATACCTCCTTGTTGGTTATTCTTGATTCGCGCTTCATCATTGAAATTATACTGAAATTACCGATCTTGTCAAGGGGCTGAATGAGCAGGTATGGCGCGCAGCGCGCGTGATAGGTGACGCGGAAAAAACAACTGCCCTTTGTCAAACAACTCAAGGACAAAGGGCAGTTCTATTTGACCTATAATACTATGATCTTCTTGGAGATCGATGAGCCGTCAGCCTCGATTCTTATGAAGTAGAAGCCAGACGGAAGATGGCGGCGACTCCATCGATGCTGATGAAGTCCTGGATTCTCGTTACGATCAGTTATTGTTTGAACGATTCGACCATCAACTGCGATGACCGTGATGCTCAGCCGGGCCGTTTGCCTTAGTACATAACTGATTGTCAGGTTTTCGCGCACAATACTCGGCGTCATAGCCAGATTTGCGATCATTTCCAGCCCGGTTTCTTCAACGCCGGGGGATATGATATTCTCATAATAGGTGACATTTCCGTCGTATCCGCTGGTAAGAATATCGATGCGTCCATCCTGGTTCCAGTCGTTACAGCAAGGGCGGGCGCCAAAGTAATCGTCGATCGGCACGCCGTTAGTCAGACGAAAAGTGTCGCTACCGCTGAAAGACGGGTTACTGTTGGTGCCGGTATTCCGATAGAAATGAATGTAGCCGGCATTATCACCGATGATCAGGTCCTTTCTACCGTCCTGGTCAATATCAAAAACCCTGGGGTTTGCCCGAAAGTGATAAATCTGGCTGCCGCCGGATTGGATGGTAGTATAGGTTGTGAATGAAGGATTCGCATCTGTTCCCTGATTAAGGTAAAGCCGAACACCAAGGGATTCGCTGCCAATGACAAGATCTTTTCTGGCGTCCTGATTCCAGTCAACAACATCAGGATTTGAATTTAAGCCGACATCGATGTTCACGCCATTGGCTTTGATTGTGTCGGCGAGGGTGAGACCGGAACCGGTCTGCAAATACAACATGGTGTATGCATTGCGGCATCCGACCAGGATATCGCGGCGTCCGTCATTGTTCCAGTCGCAAACTGCGACTGCGGCACCCTGGCATCACGAAGCGTATACCGAAATGTTCACGCCATTGGCCTGTAAATAGGAGAACGTAGTGAACACGGGCGCGGCGTTGGTGCCGCTATTGCGATAGTACCGGACAAGGCCGCCCGTGAATTGGCCGACGATCAAATCCTTCACCCCGTCGCCGTCCCAGTCATAAACAAACGGTGATCCATAGAAGCCGACATCGATCGGCGTGCCGCCGGCATTTATCATGACACCGGGGTTGAACACCGGCATTTGAGCGAAGACCATGATGCTGAGCCATAGCCCAGAGAATAGTTTGAGTATCATTGCACCTCCTTAATTCATATATAATTAAGGATATATATTGACAAATGTCAAGGGGTTAGTTACTGCTGGTCGTGGTAACGTCTGGTAATGTCAAAATCCCGGGGCGATAAGTAACGGAAGATTCAACGTTATGTGCCGGATTATCTTGGGTTGACATATTGGAGGTTGGGGCTATAATACCCAATGATCCATACGACGATAATCGGGCTTCGGCATAAGGGCAAAGCAGCGATCGGTTGCGACGGTCAGGTCACGGCCGGCGAAACGATAATGAAGAGCACCGCGCGCAAGATCAGAAAGATGTTCAACAACTCGATCCTGTCCGGATTCGCCGGATCGACCGCCGATGCCTTAACGCTTTTCGAACGCTTCGAGGCGAAACTGGAGCAGTATCACGGCAATCTGCCCAGAAGCGTGGTCGAGCTTGCCAAAGATTGGCGCCAGGATCGCATATTGCGGCGGTTGGAGGCAATGCTCGCCCTGTTGAATCATGAACATACTTTCATTGTTTCCGGATCGGGCGACGTTATCGAACCGGACGACGGCATCGCCGCAATCGGGTCCGGCGGTCCCCATGCCCTCGCTGCCTGCCGGGCGCTCATTGAATACTCGGATCTCCCGGCAAGAACAATCGCCGAGGAATCGATCAAGATCGCGGCCGGGATATGTATCTATACCAATCGCGAGATATTTGTCGAAGAATTATGAGTTTCGGCGTTAGATTTTACCGCGCGAGAGCACGATTTTGAGTTTCCTTATTGCATTTTCTTTTATTTGACGCACGCGCTCGCGCGTGATATTCATAATTCGGCTGATCTCTTCCAGGCTGTGTTCCTCGAAATCGCCAAACCCGAAATTTCTCTTGAGTATTTCCTGTTCGCGCGGATCAAGTTTGGTAAGCGCTTTGAGACATTTCTCCCGGTCTTCTTTTTTTCTGAAAAGCTCTTCTGGCGAGGGCGATGTGAGAGTCTGACCCGCGTCGTCCTCGAGGCGCACCGATTCGATATAGGGGTTTTTCGATTCGGCGAATGTTTCGTCGATCGAGTAAGGCGGGATCAACTCCTTGAGGGCGAGTGAAACAGCGCTTTCGTCGACTTTCAGTATTCCCGCCAGGTCTTCAACGGTTGGCTCACGGCCGTGTTGCTGAAGGAATTTCAGGGTTTTGGCCTGGACACGGCGTGCGAGATGGCTCTTTGGAACCAACCCCTTTTCCTCGTTGATGGCGTCGTGGATTGCTCTTTTTATCCACCAGACCGAGTATGTGTTGAAACGGTAGCCTTTCCGCTCGTCGAATTTATCGGCGGCATGGACCAAACCTTCGTTGCCGGCGTTTATCAGTTCGGAGATACCGAGACCGAAATTCTGAAATTTCTTGGCAATGAATACGACGATGCGGAGATTGGCACAGATCAGTTTCTCCTTGGCGGCACTATCGTGTTTTTCACGGATTCTATTCGCGAGTTTGAATTCATACCGGCTGATTTCCTTGAGATAGCGCTTGAGCCCCCGGTCGCTGGATACTTTGTACATTAAGGATTCAGGGCAACGAACATCATCCGTTCACCGCGTTGGACCTGGAAAATGACCGGCTTGCCTTTGGCGATTTTCGCCGTCGCCTTTTCATAGTCATTGAGATTTCTGATTGGATCTTTGCCGATCTTTTTGATGACGTCGCCGGGCTGGATGCCGCTGTTCGAAGCAGGAGAGCCAGCGGCAACGGATATTACGGCGACACCGTCGGCAGCCGTGATCTTGAACGTCTGGATCCGGCTGTCGTCAAGATCGACAACATTCAATCCGACGATTGGCTCATCTTTGAGGTCGCGGGTAGCCGCAGTTTCACCCGGATATTCGCCGATTTTGACGGTTATTTTCTTCTCGGCGCCTTCACGGATGATCTTAAGGGTTACGGAACGATTGATGTCGGTCTCCGCAACCATAACTCTGAAAGAAGATACATCTTCGGGTTTCTTCCCGTCATATTCAATAATGACGTCACCGGCTTTCAGCCCGCCTTTTTCGGCGGGCGTGCCCTTGAGAATATCGCTTACCAGGACGCCTGCCAGGGCGGGCAAGTCCATGGCCTGGCGAATATCGTCGGTGATATCCTGGAGATATACTCCCAGATAGCCGCGGGTGACCTTGCCTTTCGATTTCAGTTCTTCGATTACGCGGTTGGCGAGATTCGCCGGTATGGCAAAGCCAATACCGACGTTGCCGCCGCTGGGCGACGTGATCGCGGCATTGATGCCGATTACTTCGCCTTGAATATTAACCAGCGGACCGCCCGAATTGCCGGGGTTGATCGCGGCGTCGGTCTGGATAAAACTCTGCAGGTCCGGACCTTCGGGTAAAGGCAGGTTGCTTCTGCCTTTGGCCGATATGACTCCGACCGTCACCGTGCCCTCAAGGTGAAAAGGATTGCCGAAGGCGATCGCCCAATCACCGATGCGGACTCTGTCCGAATCGCCGAATTCGAGGAACGGCAGTGCTTCTTTGGTGTCGATCTTCAGCAGCGCAATGTCGGTGCGGTTATCGTAACCGATTACTTTTACCTGGCTATTCTTGAATTCCTTCTTATTGGGTAATCGTATTACGATGTCCGAGGCATCTTTTATGATATGATAATTGGTTACGACGTAGCCTTTGTCCGAGATAATGAATCCAGAACCCAGCGTATGTCTCTTGCCTTCGTGACGGGGAAAACCCCGAAAGAAATCGCGGAAAAATTCATCGAATGGTCCTTCAAATCTCCATCCGTAACCAGGCGGCTCTTGTTTGACCAGACGCTCGGCCGCAATATTGACAACCGCCGGCGACACTTTTTCGGCAATGAGCGTGAACGGACTCGTTCCGGTTTCGGTAATCGGCGACGCGATATCAGGGTTTGCTTCGGCCCGTCGGGCAAGCGTCGGCATGCCGGCCGAAATCAATAAGCCAAACAGAAAAGCCGATACGGCCGCTGCGCCGGCGATAACGCCGGCGGTCAAAAGAGTAACTTGTCTAAACATGTTGATCTCCTGATTGGCAGTTCATTTCTTCTTGGTCCTGGTTTTGCCGCCGATCTGCGAGTATTCTTTTTCATAGCGACGGATCTTCGACTGCAAGCTGCGGATTTTCCTTATCTGGGATTTGATGCTGTCTTTTTTCTCCCATTCGGCGTGCTTTTTGACAATGGCGTCGTTGTACACGCTCATCCCGAATTGCGAATAGATGTCTTTTAACCGGCGTTTGCTTTCGAATAGTTTTATCTTAAGTTGGCCCTTCTGGGTGAGGTCACCGGCTTCTTTGCCGACGACTCTTGATGCGTCTTCGAACCATTTGGCAAGATCATTCCATAAATTGACCATCATGCCTCCTATCTTATTTTAGACAGCGTTTTCAAGCACTAAGTTTATCTACGGCCAGAACTTCTATCAGGTTTCGCGGATCTCCATTTCTTTTTTGCCCACGATCTCGTCGACTTTCTTGATGCAGGCGTCGGTGATTTTCTGAACAGACTCCTGCGCCTTGAAGGCGGCGTCTTCGGAGATCTTCTTTTCTTTCTCGCCTTTCTTAATTTCGGCGTTTGCGTCCCGGCGTATGTTTCGTATCGCAACCTTGGTTTCCTCGCCCAGTTTGTGGCACAGTTTGACCAGTTCTTCGCGTCTTTCGGTCGTAAGCGGCGGCACGGCGAGACGGATAATAGCGCCGTCGTTATTGGGGGTCAAGCCGATCGCCGATTTGTGTATTGCTTTTTCGATCGCCGCCAGGGCATTCTTGTCCCAGGGTTGGACGATTATCAATCTCGGCTCAGGTATGCTGATCGAGGCGACCTGGTTTATCGGCATAAGGCTGTCGTAGTATTCGACTTTGATGCCGTCGAGCAGGGCCGGCGTTGCCCGTCCGGTCCGCAGTTTGGACAATTCCTGAGTTAACAACGAGACCGACTTGTCCATCTTCATACGGTTGTTCTTCTGAATTTCATCGATCATTGATCTTACCTCCATTGGAGACCAGAGTCCCGACCGGTTTGCCGGTAAGAACTTTCACCAGTGAAAATTTCATAAGATTATAGACATAGATCGGCAGTCCGTGTTCACGGCAGATATTAAAGGCAGTAAGGTCCATCACGCCGAGTTTCTTGCTGATTGCCTCACGGAAGCTGAGCCGGCGGTAGAAAACCGCGTCCCGGTGCTTGGCTGGGTCGGCAGAAAAGACGCCGTCGACCTTGGTTGCCTTTATCAGAATATCGACCCCGAGTTCTATCGACCGGAGAGCGGCGGCCGTATCGGTCGTGAAAAGAGGGTTGCCGGTTCCGGCGACAAATACCGGAATGCCGCCCTGGTCGAAGAAGCGGACTTCTCTTCGACGGCTGAAGCGATCGGCAATGCCATCGAATCTCAAACCGCTGCTAATCCGGCATTCCAGTCCGCCGGCGGACATCGCGGATTGAAGAATTATGCCGTTGATTATTGTCGCCGTCATGCCGCAGGTATCGGCGTCCACCTTGTCCAGCCATCCGGTTTCTCGGCCGCGCAATATGTTGCCGGCGCCGATCACGAGCGCAATCCGGGCGCCGAGCCGCCGGCCGGCAATGATCTGATCTACGATATAGGAAATGGACTTCTGGTCAAAGAGCGCGCCCGGACGCCCCAGCAGTTCGCCGGATATTTTCAGTAATACTCTTCCGTATTTTAGCTTATTGTATCGGCTCGATGTCTTGTGTTTTCCGGCGGCGGATCGGTTCATTCTCCGAGTCGAAAACGAATGAAGCGCCGGATAATGATATTCTCACCAAATTTTGCGATCTGCTCTTTTATGTAATCGCCCACCGTTTTCTCGGGGATCTTAACGAAAGGCTGCTCCAGCAGGCAGACATCGGCGTAGAATTTTTCGAGTTTGCCGTTGACGATCTTATCAACGATCTCCGGAGGCTTTTTCAGATCTATGACCATGCTCATGTAGATTTCCTTCTCGCGTTCAATTACTTCGGATGGGAGTTCTTCCCGGCTGACGGCGATCGGTTCGCTGGCCGCGATCTGCAAAGCGATGTCCCGGACAAACCGCTTGAACTCCTGAGTGCGGGCAACAAAGTCGGTTTCGCAGTTGACCTCAACCAGCACACCGAGACGGTCGCCGGGGTGAATATAGGCGTCGATAATACCTTCTTTAGCAACCCGTCCGACCTTCTTGGCGGCTAACGCCAAGCCTTTCTTGCGCAGTAAGTCAACCGCTTTTTCAATGTCATCGTTGGTTTCGGTAAGAGCATTTTTGCAGTCGACGATTCCGGCACCGGTTCGCGCTCTGAGTTCGCGCACTCTATCGAGATCCATCTTGTTCCTTTTCTTCGTCGCTTTCAAAACCCTTTCTGCCCTCTATTACCGCATCGGTTATCAATCTTGTTATCAGGGTAATCGAGCGTATCGAATCATCGTTCGCCGGGATCGGATAGGTTATCTCAGTGGGGTCGACGTTGGTATCGACGATCGCGACTACCGGAATATCCTTACGTTGAGCTTCGCGCAACGCGGTCAGGTCTTTCTTGAGGTCGATTATGTAGACCAGACCGGGGAGACGATCCATATCCTTAACGCCATCAAAATACTTCACCAGCTTGGCGAATCGCCGTTCCATTTGAGTCAGTTCTTTCTTGGATAGCATTGACCAGCGCCCGTCTTCTTTCATCTGCCTGAACTCCCGCAGGCGGTTCAGGCGTTGGCTGAGAACTTCGTAATTGGTAAGCAGACCGCCGAGCCATCTTTCGGTCACGTGAAAAATCGAACCCCGGCCGGCTTCCTCCTTTATTATATCCTTCGCTTGTTTTTTTGTTCCCACGTATAAAATACCCTTGCCTTGCTCGGCAACATGAACGGTGGCGTCGTAGGCTCTTCTAAGGTATTCAACCGTCTGGCGCACATCGATAATATGAACGCCGTTGCGTTTGCCAAAAATGAACTTCTCCATTTTTGGATTCCAGCGTTTGGTGCGGTGTCCAAAGTGAACACCGGCGGCGATTAATTCTTCAACGGTAACCAGATCCAAAAATCCTCCTTATCGTTTCGAGAACTGGAATCTCTTACGGCGTTTTGCGTGGCCGTATTTCATTCTTTCTTTTTCTCTCGGGTCGCGACGCAAAAGCCCAGCGCTTTTCAGTGACGCCCTGAAATCGGGATTGTGTTTGACCAGGGCTTTGGCTATGCCCAGACTGATGGCGCCGGCTTGACCGGCAATGCCGCCGCCCATTACCCGGGCCGTGATATCCATTGTTCCGAGTACGCCGGCGGTTACTAAAGGAGTATTGATGATATCAACAAGCTCCTGACGGCCAAAATACTGGATCGGTTTTCGACCGTTTATTTTCACGAGCCCGGTACCCGGCTGCAAGAATATTTTCGCTGTCGCGCGTTTTCGTGATCCAGTGATCGGTTCAGCCATATTTTTAATTCTCCTTATGCTTTTCTTTGCAGATATCGATGTTGACCGGAGCTTGCGCTTCATGGGGATGGATCAAGCCCGGATATATTTTCAAACGTTTCAGCCGCTGGGCTCTTAACCGGTTCTTAGGCAGCATGCCGCTGACCGCATGATACATCGCGCGACCCGGATGCTTTCGAATCGTGTCGGCAAGGTTTATCTGCTTCAGACCGCCCGGATAAAAAGAATGCGAATAGTATATTTTGTCGGTCTTTTTCTTCCCGGTTACCCTGAATTTGTCGGCATTGAGGACGACCACAAAATCACCGCAGTCAACATGCGGCGTGTATCGCGGTTTATGTTTGCCGGTCAAAACGCGGGCAATTCGCGAGGCTAATCGACCAAGAATTCTCCCGTTGGCGTCGATAACATACCATTTTCGTTCAACTGTCTCTTTTTTGAGCACCTTGGTTTTCATAGACTGAAATTATATCGATACAACAGCGGTTGTCAACAGGGAAAGACAGGAAAAATCAACGCTCAGTGTATCTGCGCCCAGTTAGGCCCGGCATGTATCGATATCTTAAGGGGAATCGCCATTTCGACGACATTGATCATCGCTTTTTCGATTATTTCCATAGCCTGCTCGCGGTCCTTTTCATGAACCTCGAAGAGCAATTCGTCATGTATCGACAGTATCAGTCCGGGAACCAGCCTATGCGCCAGCATCGCGGCTTCAGCCGCGATCATTGCTTTCTTCATTATGTCCGCGGCGGTTCCCTGAATCGGGGTGTTGATCGCGGCCCGCTTGGTAAACTCGCGCCGGGCATGGTTGTCGCTTTTTATATCGGGCAAAGGCCGGCGCCGTCCGAACATGGTTTCCGAATAGCCGTTCTTTTCGGCGAACTCAACCGCCTGCTCGCGCCAGCCGGCCACGCCCGGATAAAGATTGTAGTATGATTGGATGAACTCAAGGGCTTTTTCCCGGCTGATATCCAGGCCCTGGGCAAGACCGTAATCGCTCATTCCGTATATCAGCCCGTAGTTGACGACTTTTGCCATACGCCTTTGTTCATCGTCGATCCGGGATTCGTCAATATTGAACACCAGCGAAGCCGTATGCGCGTGTATGTCCTTGTTTTCCCGAAACGCATTGATGAGATTCTTGTCGCCGGTAATATGGGCAAGGATACGCAGCTCGATCTGCGAATAATCGGCCGAGATCAAACAATTACCCTTTTCGGCGACGAACGCCCCGCGGAACCGCCGTCCGATTTCACTGCGTATCGGTATATTCTGCAGATTGGGATTGATCGAGGAAAGACGGCCCGTGGCCGTGCCGGTTTGATTGAAAGTCGTGCGGATGCGACCCTGCCAGGCAAGATCCAGCAGGGGCTCGACGTACGTGGAGCGTAGTTTTGCCAGTTCACGGTATTTCAAGATCAGCGCCGGCAAAGGATGGGCCTTGCCGAGCTGTTCCAGGACCTCGCCATCGGTTGAGAAACCGGTCTTGGTTTTCCTTACCGGGCTCAGTTTTATCTCCTCAAAAAGAACCCGGGCAAGCTGTTTGGGCGAACCGATGTTGAAATTCATGCCGGCATGCTCGAATATTTTCTTCTCGTATTGCTGCAGGTTCTGGTTGATCTCCCGTCCCATATCCGTCAGGTATTGAGCGTCGGTCCTGATGCCGCGGCTCTCGATATTGCGCAGGACCCGGATCAACGGCGCTTCGATCGACCAGTATACCGATTCCTGATTCTGCGCCTGGAGCAAAGGGTTGAGGCGGGCATAGAGCCGGTAGACGAAATGCGCCGAGTCAGGCGGATCGATTTCGCCGTATTCCTGCAGATACTGATTGACAATGTCTTCCAGCGAATAAGTCTTGCGGTTCGGATCGAGCAGCCAGGCGACGATTCTGAGATCAAAATAAGGCGCTTCGATCGACCGTAGTCGCAGCATCTGCTTGAAATCATATCCGATTTTAACATGGTCAGGGTTGTTCAGCAGTTCATCGATCCTTTCGGGCATTGTCCGGTATACTTCGTTTTCGCTGACCGCGACATAGGCTGGTCCGGATAGAGATTCAATATACACGCCGAACGCGGCCTGATCCGGGATACATATCGGCTGATCGTCAATTATTCTCGTTTTAGTTCCGGTTCGGTTTGGTGCCAAACTACGCATAAACGAATGAAATTCAAGTTCAGTCAGTACTGGCGCGAGCTTTGCCATGTTAACCGGTTTTACCGACAGATCATCAACCGATACGTTGATCGGAACATCCTGGTCAAGATGCAGCAGGCGCCGGGATAATTCGATCAACTCTTGTTTTCCCGCCAGACGTTCTTCCCGTGCCAGCGCCTGATCCAGCCCGGAATATTTTTTCAGTATTTCTGCGGCGCGCTTGGGCCCGATCCCCGGGACACCCGGCACATTATCGATCGTGTCGCCGACCAGGGCGAGGTATTCAACGATGCGTTCCGGCAGGACGCCGAATTTCTTAAGCACCATATCTTTGTCGTAGATCAGATTCTTATAGGCATCATAGATAAATATTCGGTCATTGACCAACTGCATCAGGTCTTTATCTGAGGTGACAATGAAGACTTCTCCTTGATTCTGGAACCGGGTTGCGATCGTTGCCAGGATGTCATCAGCCTCATAACCGGCCAGTTCAAAGCCGGCAATGCCCATGTGCCGGCAGATTTCCTTGACCTTGTCGATTTGAAACGGCAGGTCGGGCGGCGTCGGTTGGCGGGTCGCCTTGTATTCTTTGAATATTTCATCGCGAAAAGTCTTGCCCGGCGCGTCATACACGAGTCCGACAAGCTCGAAACCGAGACTCTGCTTGATTTTATCCAGGGTGTTCATAAAACCGAATATGCCCGACGTCGTCTCGCCCTTGCGGTTCTTCAGCGGGTTCCTGATGAAGGCAAAATAGGAACGGTAGATGATCGAATGGGCGTCGATCAGGACAAAACGCTTGGGCATCAAGTATTATACGCGAACCGCTCGCGATAATCAACAGCTTGTTCAAACACGCGTTATTGGGTAATTCGTAATTGGTAACTAATTTATCAAGGTTATCAGAATACCAGAAGATCAGTGGGTTGGATATTAGAAGACCCGAATATCAGATACTCATACCTGATTTGCTGATGTTCTGATAATCTTCGTGCTGGTAAACGGTCAATTATTAACGCAAAAAGACAATTTTCTCCGTCTTTTTGTAATCGCCGGATTCCAGGTGAAGAAAATATACGCCGGCCGCCAGATCCTGAGGCCTTAAAACAATCTCATTCTGCCCGATTTTTGCCCGATCATTAAATACGATCCGGCTCAACCGGCCGGTTACATCATACAACTTGACTGTAATATTGCGCTCATCCGGTGAAATAAATCTGATTCTTAAAATCCCTTTTGAAGGATTGGGATACATTGGCAGTAAACACAAGGCATTGAGCGAAGGATTCAAGGCTTCTCCACCCTGCGGACCGCCGGCGCCGACTTCATGTTTCCCGATCTCCAAACCACTCAAAACCGCAATCGTGCCATTCAAGACCTTAATCTTGATTGTAATTTCGTTATCATGGATACAGGCATCCGGAATCCATGCATCTTCAATTACAACCTCACCCGGATGCACCCAGCGGTTGCGATGCAGTATGTTATCCACATTAAACTGCAATTTTATCTTATTTGGTTCCTGATGATAATACGTCCACCTGATTTTGTATTTTGTATGCGGCGAATGCAGAAAGAGACGATAAATCAATTCGGTCGAATCATAATCAAAGGTCTGGTAATCCTCGACGCCGAAAGTCATATAGCCGGCCCTTTGCACGCAAACCAGCACTGGTATCTCACTACCCATATCAAAGGCATATGTCGGTGCTGGTTTTTCAATCGGCAGATTGAGATGATAGATATAACCAATTGAATTGTCTTGGTTCAGCGAAATCATGACACTTTGACCTCAGGCAATAAGGTGGATTTTTGATTATAATATTTAATTCGATCTTCACGAGCTTTTATTAGCTTTTCATCACGGCCTTTTAATATCGATTCCCTGCGACCCAATAATATATCCAATGGCGCTACATAATCAATCGCACTATGCAGCCGCTTGCCATTGTAATACTCAATGAACCGATCAATGATTTCTCGGGCATCCTCTTTTAATGCCCGATACACCGATGACGGACTGGCATATACTACGTCCTCGTCAATCATCCGATAGCAAAGCCGGCGATAACCCTCCCCTTCATACTCATGCCGCCGATAATAGGCGCTAATCATACTCTTCTCCCAATCTAATAACCAATGCGCCCTTGGCACCGGTTGATTATGCCGATGCACAATACCATAGCGCTGCTGCCAATCATAAAACTTGCCCGCAGCCAGCCCAGCGTAAGTCAACAATCGCCGGGTCGACAGCACGGTCAACCGCTGATAACTGATCACGGTCTCCACGACATTGTCCCGAATGTCCGGCTCGACCCACCGCTTGCTCAAATAATTGCTTCTCCCATCCCTGATTAAATCAGGGGTAAAACACGTTCGGATGAATCCCGTAGCGCTCACAAAGTTCCGATATCGAAACCCGATTCTTG
>JBBIHN010000046.1:0-12596 GCA_037446995.1 Caldifarciminota bacterium
GAGCCTTGCTTCGCCCCAAATTTATCTTCTCATTGAATTTACAAAAGTCGTGTTATTAGTTGATATAATGTAAATCAATAGGAAGGTGCAAGGATGGCTTGGAAACCAAGAGTATCTGGTGATGACGTTTATCATCATGTTTATGCATGGAGCAATGATCGGCATCCAATTTTAAAAACTACGTACATTATAAGCGCTATTTATTGTTGTTAAGAAAATATTCGGTTCAATTCAATATAGATATTATTGCTTATGCGCTCATGGAATGGCATATCCATCTTTTTATCCATGATAATGCCAACAATATATCCGGTTTTATGCTTAGGCTTCATAGTAGTTATGCACATTATTATAATCGGATAAACAGGCGCGTAGGTCATGTCTTTGGTGAACGCTATAACAACAAGATTGTAATTCCTAATATTTGCGGGATATGGCTAAGTCGCTATATACATCGCCAGGCTTTTGAGGCAGGTTTGGTTGATGACATAGCTAATTATCCTTGGACAAGTTATCATAGTTATCTCGGTAATAGAGATAATGACTTTATCAAATCAGATATCATTCTAAATCAATTTGGCAAAGGAGAAGAGGCTATTAGGTGTTATAAAGAATTCGTTCTTAGGGAAGTACAGGAAGAACCAGTTGATTGGGGGAGTAAGATCTTGAAAATTAAAAATTCAAATGCGGTCATAATTATCATTAGTGAGGAATTAATGGTCGAAGCATCGCAATTAATTGATCCAAAAGGAGAACATGAACGCAATTATAGGAGAAAAGCAATGGCATTACTTCATTACAAGTATAATTACACAAAATCGCAGATTGCAGAGATTTTCCGAATATCTCGTGCTGCGGTTACAATGTCGTTGCGGGGGATAAATGAACTTAACAAAACCAGACAGGCTGGTTTTGTTAAGTTTTGAAGTCTGGTTTGGGCTGCTGATGTATGGTCTTGCCCTGTTCGTAGAAATAGACCTGCTGACCTTTTCTTACGACCTCGTCGGCGCCCAGTTCCCTTGCTTTGAGACGGATGGCGGATAACCAGAGAAGATTCCTGACCGGCGCGCTGAATTTGCCGAAACGATCTTCGATTTCGTCCTTGATCTGTTCGAGTTCAAACTGGGACCCAGTGTTCATCAGTCGTTTGTACAGCGCGGTGCGTTCATAGGCGCTTGGTATGTATTTGTCGGGGAAGAAGGCGTCGGTTTTCAAATCGATTACCGGTTCCGGGGCGGTCTTCTGGCCACGCAGTTCACTGATCGATTCGCCCAGCATTTTGACATATGAATAATAGCCGATCGTGTTGATCTGCCCGGATTGTTCCCGACCGAGAATGCTGCCGACGCCGCGTATTTCCATATCGCGCATTGCCAGCCTAAAACCGGATCCAAGCGATGTGTAGGAGAGCAGAGCGCCCAGTCGCTGATGGGCGTCCGGGGTCAGTTTTTCCGGCGAGCCGACGACGAAATAGGCGTAAGCCTGTTCATCGCCGCGCCCGACCCGGCCGCGCAGTTGATGCAAATCGCCCAGGCCGAAATTGTGCGCCTCGTCGACGATTATCGTATTTACTCTGGGCATGTCGATGCCGGATTCGATGATCGCGGTTGAAAGCAGCAGGTCATATTTGCCGTCAATGAATTCGATGATTCTTTTTTCGGTCAACGATTCTCTTGTCCTGCCGTGCAACAGACAGATCCGTATTTCGGGCAGGAGCCGGGTCAGATTCCGGCGTACATTTTCGATCGTTTGGATTCGATTATGGACAAAGAATATCTGTCCGCCTCTTTCCACTTCAAATTTGATTATCCGCCGGATTTCTTCCTGGTCATAATAGATGACCCGGGTAACAACATCCTTGCGGCCGGGCGGCGGGGTGTGGATATTGCTGATACTTTTAAGCCCGGTAAGCGCCATATACAATGTTCGCGGGATCGGAGTCGCGGTCAAATAGAATATATCGATGCCCGGTTTCAGATTCTTGATCTTTTCTTTCTGGGCGACACCGAAACGCTGTTCTTCATCGATGATCATGAGACCGAGATCTTTGAATTGCACGTCCGGCTGAAGCAACCGATGCGTGCCGATAACAATATCGATGGAGCCCTTACGAATCTCGGCCAGTATGCCGCTCAACTCCTTTCTTGACCGAAACCGCGACACCATTTCGACCCTGACGGGAAAGGTCTTAAGCCGTTTGACAAAGGTATTGTAATGCTGGAACGCCAGCAGGGTTGTCGGACACATGATCATGGTCTGTTTACCTTCAAGCGCGGCTTTGAAGGCGAGCCGCAAGGCGATTTCGGTTTTGCCGTAGCCAACATCGCCGCAGATCAGCCGCTCGGCTGGTCGCTTGGACTCCATATCCCGGAAGGCATCCTGAATGGCCTTCAGCTGATCCGGCGTCTCTTCGTAGGCAAATGACGCCTTGAGCGCCTCCATTTCATTGGCGTCCGGACCGTAGGCATGTCCTTGCTGCTGGGACCTTATCGAGTAAAGTCTTAGTAGATCAAGCGCCAATCTTTCGGTGGATTTCTTGACGCGCTGTTTGACCCTAAGCCAGAGTTCGCCGCCCAGGCGGGATAATCTGGGTTCGATCCCGGTGCCGACATAGCGTTCAAGCAGATTGATGCGCTCGATTGGCAGAAACAACTTGTCGGTTCCGGCATAGTCGATTTGCAGACACTCGATGCGGCGATCCTCGAGATCAATCGTGGTCAGTTTGCGGAAGCGGCCAATTCCGTGTTCATAATGGACCACGTAGTCATTCTCCTTCAAACCGAGCAGATCGTCAATGAAAAGCCCCTGGTAGGTTCTCTTCTTGCGCGTGGCTGTTCCGAAAATATCGTATTCAGTCAGATAGATCGTGTCATGCTTTGCGTCGACAAATCCTTCACGCAGCGCCAGAACACTGTATTCAATTTCACCGATCACCGATTTCAGGCGTTTTTCGAGGCCGGCATAGGGTAGAAGAAAATGATATTTGTGCTCTTTCTTGAAGAGATCGGATTTCAGTTTTCCGAGATCGCCAAAATAAGCCGGCGCCGGTTTCAGATCATAACGGACATCTCCGCCCGGCGCCAAAAGTATGTTGTCTCGGCCGATCCTGTGAACTCGATCACTGATCACTAGCGTTGTCTTATCGATCAGATCCTGGAGTATCGCCGGTTCATCCCCGGCCGACAGTCTTACCGCGCATTTTTCTATTTCCCCCACCGATCTTTGCGTTTGCGCGTTGAAGTTACGAAGCGAGACGATTTTGTCGCCGAACAGTTCGATACGTATCGGTTGGCCATCCGGCGGATACAGATCGATCACGCCGCCCCGGACCGCGAATTCCATTTCTTCTTCGACCACATCCTCGCGCCGGTAGCCGGTCGCAATCAGTAACTTCAACAAATCCTCCGGATCGATGAACTGGTCGATCCGGAAAGACCGTTGGGTGAGGACTTGTATCGGCCGCGATACAAACTCAGGCGCGGTGATCAGTATTGAGCAAGGTTCGAACCACGTTCTCTCTTCGTCGATGAGAACGGTTCGCTTTTCGATCGACCGGATCTCCTCGTAGAACCGGTCGATTTGCGATCTTTCGGCGATGAACAGCGCCCGTCTTCTGCGGGCGATCGCGGCGACGAAGAGACTGAGCGCTGACCCTTGAAGGCCGCTGACCGAAATCATCGGCCTGCGCTCAATACGACTTAATAGTGACGGAAGATCGAATAAAGTTTCGCCTAGCACGGTATGGGATGGTAGGTTAGGGGCTAGACGCTGGACAAAGATAATATGCTTCGAGTAACTATTGAGTTTATCGAAGTACGCATCGGGAAGTACATTGTTTTATTTATTGGCGTCCGATATCGCAACACCGAGCGCGATCGAGTTAAGTTTGGTCTCGGCATCGTCGGCTCGGGAAAGCATTATCACCGGCCGCATGGCGCCGGCAACCGTGCCGGCGCCTTTGGCATTGGCAAAATACATCAATCCCTTTGCCCAGATATTCGCGGCGGAAATATTGGGCATTAGAATAAAGTCAGTGTCACCGGCGATTTCCGATTTGATTTTCTTGTGCAGGGCGGCATCTTTCGAGACGGCAACGTCGAATCCGAAAGGCCCTTCAATTATGCAATCCATGATCTGACCCGCGCGCACCATATCCACGATCTGTACGGCGTCGGTGGTTTCCGGCATGTCCGGATTCACGGTTTCGCTGGCCGCGACCAGCGCGATCTTGGGTTTAGGATTGCCAAGCGCTTTGAGAACATCGATCGCATTGTTGATAATATCCACCCGGATCTTGAGATCGAGTTTGGGATTCATGCCGCCGTCGGACATGAACAGCAATTTATGATAGCCGGGTATGCTAAAAACCGCGATATGGCTCAGGATTTTGCCGGTACGCAGACCCGATTCTTTGTCAAGAACCCCCTTGAGAAACGAGGAGGTGGAAAGCATACCCTTCATAAGAAAATCGCCGTGTTCTCTTACCGTCGCAACGGCGATTCTTATTGCTTCCTTTTCATCGACTGCATGGCATATTTCGGCCCCGGCAAGATCAATCTTCACTCGTTTCGCGCAATCGATGATCGCGGCCTGATTGCCGACAAGAATCGGCTTAACGATGTGCAGACTCTGGGCTTGGCGAATACCCTCAAGCACAGTTTCATCTTCGGCCTTGATGACCACGCAATTCCTTTTGCCCTTTTTCTGGGCAAAAGCGATGATTTCTTTGAAGTTTCTCAAGGTATCATATGTTTGAAATCTGATTAGGATCCGTTATCAATAATCTCGGCCAAAGTCTTTTGCGAAAGCGTCACCCAATTTCTTATCCCAGTTATCAAGCACATCCAGGCTTCCGAGGAAGAACCTAAGCACCGGTGGTTCTGATATCCATTTCATGCCCCTTATCAGATCGCGGTTCTTATGAAGCCAGTTGATCCGGTTGATCACGTATTCTATATGTGATACTGAATATACTCTTCGCGGAACGGCAATTCTGGTAAGCTCCAGATCAGCATACGCCTCGCTGCCATCCGGATTCCTTTCCATGGAAACCGTGCCTCTTTCCATCGATCTTACTCCGGACGCAATGTACAAAGCTGCAGTGACCGCTGCGGCAATATAGTCTTCTTTGGGTATATGAGGCGCGAACTTTCTCGCATCGATGTGGCAGGCCAGTCCGCCGGGCGGGGTTACAACCGGTATTCCGGTTTCTTCAAGCCGATCGGCGAAATACTTGACTTGTTCTACTGCGCACCCGGCAACGCCTGGATCGGTCATTTCTCTCATTCCCACGGCCATCATTCCGACCTCTCTTTGCGACATGCCCCCGTAGGTGAAGAACCCTTCATACACCGGCAACCAGGGCGTTATTTTGTCGAAAAGTTCTTTATTGTTCGTCGCCAGGCAGCCGCCTCGGACACAGGTATTTTTCCTCCCGCTCATATAATATACGTCAAACAGACTGCACATCTCTTTAACTATTTCCGCGACCGTCTTTTTCTTGTACGCTTCTTCCCGTTGCATGATCAGATATGCGTTTTCGCAGAGTAGACTGCCGTCTAGTACCGTCAGCAGTCCGTTATCTTTGGAAATTTTGATGATTTCTTTCAAGTTAGCCATTGAAAAGGGCTGGCCGCCGAGCAAATTGGCGGTCGCTTCCATTCGGACATACGCTATTTTTTCCTTGCCGTACTTCTTTATGACATCGCGCAGTTTATCCGGATCCATATTGCCCTTAAAAGGATTAGTGCTCTTTGTTTCGAGCGCCTCGTCATAATAGATCTCCAGGATCTTGGCCCCGGGCAGCTCAATATGAACCTTCGTAGTCGTGAAGTGATAATTGGTGGGGACGACCATGCCCTCTTTGATAAAGGTTTTCGCCAGCAGGTGTTCGGCGGCTCTTCCTTGGTGTGCGTTCATCACGTATTTGTAACCCAGCACATCCTGTACTGCCTCGGCAAAATCGTAGAAAGTCATACTGCCTGAATATGCGTCATCAGTTGCCATAAAACCGGCGAATTGCTTATCGCTCATTGCGTTCACGCCGCTGTCAGTGAGCATATCCAGAAAGATGTCCTTGGTCTTGAGCTGAAAGGTATTATAGCCGGCTTCTTTTATTGCCTTTAGCCGGTCCGCGCAGGATCTCAGTTCAATCTTTTGAACCATGCGTGTTTTGTGCATCTCGACCGGGAATTCTCTCCCATCTGAGCTTTTTATGACCATCATTTCCTCCTTGGATTATAGAATTTCTTTTAGAGTTTTTATCAACCGGTGATTTTGCTCTTCGGTACCGATTGTTATGCGCAAGGCATTCGGAAATCCGTATTCCTTAACGGTTCTCGCAATGATGCCTCTTTTCTGAAGCGCCTCGAAGACAATCTGACTGTCTCGGTCAAAGTCAACAAACACGAAATTGCCGTACGTTGGTAAGTGGAAGATACCCAGTTTCTTATACGCGTCATACAGGTATTCTTTGCCGCGGTCATTCATCGCCCGGCTCTTTTGCGCAAATTCATGGTCATCGAGCGCTGCCATGCCCGCGACTTGCGAAATCCTGTTTACGTTGAAAGAAATCCTTAATTTCATAAGGTTGGCAATAATATTCTTATTGGCAATCGCGTAGCCGAGGCGGGCTCCGGCAAGTCCGTAGATCTTTGAGAAGGTACGCAGGATCAGAATATTCTTCTTCTGCCGAAAAATCCTGAATGAGTCGGGAAAATCCGGATCGGTAATGTACTCATAGTATGCTTCGTCCATGACAACCAGAACGTGTTCGGGGACTTTGTCGAAAAAAGCGTCCACTTCTTTCTTGGTGATCATTGTACCGGTCGGATTGTTGGGATTGGCTATAAAGACCAGCTTCGTGCGCGGTTTGATCGCGTCAAGCATCGCATTAAGATCATGCGTATGGTTTTTCATCGGCACTTCTATTAACTCCCCGCCGGCAATATTGACCGCGATCTTGAACCATATGAACGCGCTTTGGCTCAAGACGGCGCTGTCTTTTTTTCCAAGGTATGCCAGCGTAAGGTAGGGCAGAATTTCAACCGATCCGTTACCGACGATTATCTCCTCAGGCGCGACTTTGAATCGATCCGCCAGAGCTCTTTTCAGGTAAAAGCAGTTGTCATCGGGGTAGAGAAAGGATTCATCAAGCGCCTGGCGCATTGCCTTGATCGCCAACGGCGATGTTCCCAGCGGATTCTCGTTGGAAGCAAGCTTTATCACTTCTCCTTCAAGCCCAAGTTCACGGATCACTTCTTCGATCGGCTTGCCTGGTTTGTAGGTCCTGATTTTTGCAATATGATCCTTTGCTTCGATCAAAGTACCTCCAAAAGAATAGTATAATTAGTTCTGACGAAAAAGCAAGAGTGAATTTACGGGTTGTCGTGCTGAATACCCTTGCTTATCATGCTGAACCACGGTGTTTTGTATTGACAGTATCATGATACTCTATATAATTCTGCGTTGAATACTACTATGAGTGTTCGCGCGGTCAGTTTGTAACTGACCAGGCGGTAGCTGGGGGTTTTTGTTCCAAAAAATGATTACAGTGATGAAAAGAAAGATTACGGAGATGATAAAAAGGTTACGGCGATTATGAGACTTAACTTATGATAACAGATAATAGGTCGGGAGGAAAAAAAATGAAGGCAAAGATACTGTTAATTAGTCAAGACGGGAAATTGGTCAAGCAAACGTCTGAAGCGTTAAATGAACAAGGATACGTAACGGTCAGCCCGGAAAAGCCGTCTGATGCCCGCGAGCTTTATCGAAAAGAAAATTATGATCTGGCGCTGATCGACGTGAACGTTCATGAAACGCCTTATGACCGCTTTGTCAAAGATTTAAGAAAGAATCATCCGGATACCGCGATCGTTCTGATCACCGGGCATTCTTTTCCCTATAACGTGATCAAGGGCGAGGTCATGGACGTGGACGGCTACATTGTTCAGCCGCTGACCAAGGAAAAAATCGTGATCAGTGTTAATCGCGCGGTAAGGCAGAACGAATTGGTGCGTGAGAATAAACGGCTTCTTCTGATCGTGACCGCGGCCAAGAAAGAATGGGAAGCGACCGTGGACGCGATCGAAGATCCGTTGTTCGTGACCGATTTTGAATACAATATACTGCGCGCCAATCTGGCGACCTTTCAGGGCCTGGGCCGGGGCGTCAAAGAAGTGATCGGTCAAAAATGCTATGAGTTGATGCATTGTTCAAAGCACGAGCCGGATGAATGCCCGGGCAAGCGCGCCCGGGACAGCGGCGAGCCGGCCAACGATACGTTTTCGTTCAAAGGTTTGCGCCGCCGCATGACCTGCAGCGTGTATCCGCAGGTATTCCCAGGCGGCGGCGGTTTGGTGCACTATTTGCGGGAGCCGGCCAGCAGTACCGAGCAGCAGGCCGAGACCATGGCGAAATACGAAAGACTGTTCGACGACGCGCGGCTTCCGATGCTGGCAATTGACACCGAGGATTACAAGGTTGTCGATGCCAATCAGGCGGCGATGATATTCTTTAAGTATGATCCTGAACAGATATTCGATGTCGATGTCGAGGAGCTTTTCGCGCCGTCTTTGCGGGAGCGGGTCGTTGACAATATCGTCAAACAGATCGACAACAAAGAAAACCCGTTGAAAGTGAAGATCGCGACCAGCGCCAATGAAGAACTCGATGCCTTTGTGATTGCCAACCGCATCGAGATCGGGACCAGGGGTCTGATCCAGCTGTTCGTCGTTCCGCTCGACCTGTTGAGCGGTGGACGGTAAGAGAAAAATAGAATAGATTATTTTAGCGCTCCTTTGTTTGTGTGTTGATAATGCTAAAAAAATAATGGTCATTATTGAATGAAATTCGAGATTACTGGAGCAAAGAAAGGCTCCTTTTATTTATTGTTACTGAAGAGTACGACTTATCTTGTTGGATTTTTTGTAATGATATTTATTGTACGACGATTATCGATTCATGATTATGGTATATACAATTTGTTATATGCATTTCTCGGCTATGTCGGTCTCATTTCGTCGCTTGGATTACCAAGCGTGTTTCAACGTTTTATTCCGGATTTTTGCAGACACGGCAAACATTATGAAACAAAGTTTCTGATCTTCAATGGCCTTATTATACGTATTCTTGTTTCAATTGTGCTGATTGTTTTTATACTGGTGCTATCGCATCCGATTTCCGTTATTTTTAAAATTGAAAATTGGACCGGCTATTTCAGTATTTTCTCATTGGGTATAGTTTTTTACTTGGCTAGTGAATTACTTAACTTCTCACTGGCATCACTTTTTCTGCACAAATTTTTCTTGATAAGCAATGTAATATTCAGTATCATTCGCGGTGTTATAATTATTGCTGTTCTAAGTTACCACCGCAATTTACGCGGCCTGATAATTGGCGAAGTGATATCGCTTTTCGTGCTTCTGTCTCTGTTGTTATATTTTTTCATTTCAAAATATTATCTTAAGGTGGAATCAGAGAAAGCAAGCATTTTTCCGAAAAAGCGCGTTCTGAATTACTGTCGAAACAGCTACCTGAATGAAATCGGTATTACTCTGTATGATACATCGACGGGTATTTTTATAATTGGTGCGTTTCTGAATCCTGTCACCGTAGGGATTTACGCATTTGCCGCTCAATTTTTAGGCCAGGTGTCAAAATTCTTCCCGCACATGGTTATTCAGGAAGTAGTAAGGCCGTTTTTCTTTGCGCGCTTTGCAACTGACTATGATAAAAATGTCTTAAATCGCATGGGTAATTTTCTCATTAAAATCATTGCCTCTTATACGATACCATTGTGCGTTGTTATGCCAATAATTGGCGGTGACATTATAGATTTGATCTTTGATAGAAGATATGTTGGATCACTGCCGATTATGATCGTATTGACAGTATTTCGGATGTTGCACTCATTTCAATTTGCTCTTATTCTTATTATTCAGGCAATCGAGGAAGTGCAGATAATAACCCGAAGTATGATATTTGCGCTCCTTGGTGCGGTTTTTTCAATCATTATTATTCCACATGCTGGGTCGATCGGTGTTGCCTCTATTACAACGGCAGCAATTTTAGTTCAGAATATAATGTTATATTTTTATTTAAACAAAAAAATTGCTTTTAAGATTCAGTATAAATCGATGCTGGCAATACTTTTGAACGCGATTATTGTCATGTTGCTGATTTTTCTGGTCCATCCTTTAATCGTTGACATATTGGTCTTTATTATTGTTTTATTTGGCGGAATAATTGTTTATGTTATTCTGACTATTGTATTCAACGATTTCAATGATTATGATATCAGGCTAATTAATAGTATGCTTGGTCGGACAATATTCAAGGGGAGAGTGAAAGACGAAAATGACTGAGCTGTGCATAATGATGAGACGTTTCACCAGAGATTTTAACCGTGCGGCGTAAAGTCTATAACCCAAAACCACCGGTTGAAACTACCGGTCGGATAGATGTTGATCTATGGGTCCATGAATATGAGTCCAATCCAGAATTTGATCTGAAAAGTGTTTATGAATCTGAGGAATGGCAAATTTTGGAAGACTTTGGACTCTTGGCGTCGGGTAAGATCATACTGGAGGCGGGATGTGGTTGTGGGAAATGGATTAAGCCACTATATGATAAGGGGGAACTGATTTATGGGATTGATTTTTGCTTGACGGGCTTGAATATTGTTAGGCGAAAGATGCCAGATGCAGCGATTGTCCAGGGGGATGTGAAGTATTTGCCTTATGGAAACAAACGCTTTGACATAATCTTGAGTTGGGGTGTTATTGAACATTTCTTTGAAGCGAAGGATATAAGCCTTGCGCTACATGAAGCTCATCGATGTCTTACAAATCAGGGCTACTTGCTAATTTGGGTTCCTTATTTATCATGAAACCGTATGTTTAATCCACAAGTGGTTGCAAGACGAATAGCAAGCAGAATCAATTGGTTGAGGAAAATCTTTGGTAAGGGTGAAGGAGTCTTTTTTCAATACGAGTTTACAAGTCGGGACTTCGAAAACAGACTTCGAGGCTGCCAGTTCGAGATAGTATATAGTACACCCTTCGACGTAGACTTCGGTCTGAGAGATGATTTTCGGGGTTTATACCCAATTGTCAGACCGTTTATACAATGTCTGGAAAAGATTAAAGCTCTGGACAAAGCTGTGCGAAGAACGTTCGCTCCATTTATATTATTCGTTTGCAGAAAGTCTGTTGCATAGTACTGACCGAGTTTGTCGTTGTGGACGACGATAAAGATCGTGTGATGTCAAAATTTTGCCATGGATCCAGATCATAATTATATAGTTGTTACTCCTGTGAAAAACGAGCGTGCCCAACTGCATGGTTTACTGGAATCAATGACAGCTCAACAGCCTTTACCTGTTATGTGGTTAATTGTCGATGACTGTAGTTCCGACGGATCATATGAAATAATTGATGAGTGGCAGAAGGCACATCAATGGATCAGGATACTAAGACTGAAAGATCAGAGACCGCGTGAGATCGGATTTCATTACTCCGAAGTTACCAAAGCAGGTTTTGAATACATGAGTGAAATTGTTAGTCTGGAGAATGTGGAATATAATTACATCGCATTAGTAGATGCTGATATTAATCTTCCTCCCGACTATTTCTATCAACTATTTCGAAAGTTTCACATATACCCGAAATTGGGTATTGCAAGCGGTATCTTGCTGTCAAGGAGCCGTAACGGGTACGTGCGCGAAAAAGAACCACCGGAATGGCCGCTTGGTGCTGCTCGGGTTTGGCGTCGAAGCTGTTTTGAAAAAACAGCATGGACTATAACTTTTGCTCCGGATAGCGTTTCGACGGTTAGAGCTATGCTCGCCGGATATGAAACCAGGAATTTTGATGATATTGTCGTTCTGCAAAATAGACTGACATACAGCGGTAGTGGTTTGTGGAATGGATATTATGATATGGGTCGATCGCGGTATTATCTTGGCTACAGCATATTTTATGGTTTTCTTGCCACGATACGGTTTCTGTTGAGTTATCCATTTTATATAGGTATCGCGTTTTGTTATGGATATTTCAGTTATTTTGTTACATGCCAAGATCGAATCAACGACCCTAAAATAGTAGATTTCTTTGAAATACGTATGATTTCAAAGATGAAGAATTGGCTGAAACGCGTTACCGTAAAAGAAAAAAAGAGTAAGTAAAATGAATGTTCTGCAGATTGCCGATTATATTGCACCGAGCCCGGGATCTTTTATTAGGAGCCTTATCGCTTTGGCTGCTGAGATCAAGAACGGAGAGAACCGTACTGCATTCGTTTTTAGTGAAAAGCGTGCGTACCTCGATGATTTAGCAAACTATGGTCCATTATACATATGCAACGGCGCGACAAACAAGAAAATGCATTTGCCGACGGTAATCAACTTGTGGAAAATATGTAGGTTGAACAAGATTCACATAATTCACATTCATTTTGTCGGTATGGCTTATTTGCTTGCTTCCTGCATAATTAAGGTTCGTTTTCGATGTAAACTTGTAGTTCATTGGCGTAACCCACCAATTGGAATTCTTGCTGGAGCGAAGTATTATCATCGCTTCAGTTCTCTATTTTAT
>JBBIHN010000047.1:0-12443 GCA_037446995.1 Caldifarciminota bacterium
TTGCCTCTAACTGAATAATACAAAAAAACATACTATTGTCAATAGGCAAAACTACCTATTCCCTGGACTATACAATAAACGAATTCTGACAGAAGACAAGATGCCTGGCTCATCAAACAAAGTAATAGAGTATTAAGGTTCTGAAATGACGAAGTGTTGCATAATATCGACGGTGTGATATAGAATATTGACGCCATGCCGCGGTTTGCTATAATTAACCATGGAGAACGAAAAAGAAGAAAACAAAGCAAAAACAACTCCGGGGCACGAGCCATCCCAGGAAATGCCCTTGCTCGATGAACCAATATTGGTGAGCGATTTTCTCCACATGATGATCGCATCCCTGGAAGGGAAAGCCTGGGCGTATCTTGGCAAGATCAGCCACCCGGAAACCAAAAAGCAAAAAACCGATACGGAACAAGCCCGAATGGCGATTGATGCGATCGACGCAATCCACAAAATAGTCGAAAAAACGTTGAGCCCGGAAGAGAAGAAAGATTTACAGATCCGGCTGACGAATTTACGTTTGAACTTTGCGAAATAGCTCAGCATCAAAGCCGTATCCGGAGATCATCCTTACCGCGGTAATCCTGGGCACTTACGTTTTCTCGCTCTGTCCCACTCTCTATCTCATTGACTCCGGCGAATTAGCGGTTGCCAGCCACACGCTCGGCATCGCCCACCCGACCGGCTATCCCTTATACACGATGATCTCCTATTTTTTCGCGCATCTTCCGGGTGAAGCGATATTCAACTTGAACCTTCTCTCCGCATTGTTCTGCGCGGCGGCCGCGTGCATTGTGATGCTGACCGCGTTGAAAGCAACCGGCAGCCGATCCCTGGCCGTGTTGGCCGCCTGCCTGTTCGCCTTTGCGCCGATGATCTGGCGCATCGCGGTTGTCAACGAAGTCTATTCACTTACTGCCCTGTTTATTGTACTGATCGTGAGCATTGCCTTGAATCTGCGTTCGCGGCGCGGTTTCTATTTTCTGATGTATTTGATCGGTATGGCATTCACCAATCACGTAATTGTTTTCGCGGCCGCCCTGCCGGTCTTCCTGTACACGATCATAAGACACAAGATAAAATTCCGGCTCGTCATGTCGGGGTTGGTCTTCTCGGCGCTCGGGATCAGCCTCTATTATTACCTGATCGGCCGAACGATCGGCGGCGCGCATATCGCCTGGGGCGACACCTACAACCTGCCGCGTCTGATCTGGCACATCACCGGACGGCAGTATCAAGTCTGGATGTTCTCCCTGCCGATCAAGGAAATCGTCGAGAATTTTGGACGGGGAATGGTCATGCTGTTCCGCAATATGTTCTGGATATTCTTGCTGCCCGTGTTCATCGGTTACCATCGTCTGTTCACGACCGACAAACTGCGGTTCTCACTCTTGCTCGTCATACCGCTGCTGAATATCGCCTACACGATCAACTATTCGATCCCCGATGTCGAATCATACTACTTGCCGACCCTCGTATCGTTCGTGACCGTGATCATCATCGGACTTTCGCATTTCAGCAAATGGCTTAAATGGTATTTGGTGGTCCCGCTGGCGTTTTTGATAGTCGTTTTCAATTATCGAAGCTGCAGCCAGCGCGGCAACTATTTCGGCCTTGAGTTCGCCGACGCCCACTTGGAGCAATTGCCCACCGGCAGCCTCTTGCTCTGTACTTACTGGGATATATATTCACCGATCATGTACTTGCGCCAGGTCAAGAACCAGCGTAAAGATGTTATCGTGATCGATAAGGAATTGCTGCGCCGAACCTGGTATATCAAGTATCTCAACAAAGAGTATCCCGAATTCTACGCGCAGGTCAAGAACCAGGTCGACCTTTTTCTCGTCGAACTGGAAAAATTCGAACATCAAAAGTTCTATGATCCTCTTGTCATACAAACGCGCTACGTCGTTATGCTGGAAGCTTTTATCAGTGCCCGTGAAGACCGTGCTTTCGTTGCCATGCCTTTTCCGGACCGCGATCTTCAGAGTGTTTTGCCTCAATATCATCGCTTACCCCGGGGTTTGAATTATCAGATCATGGCGAGCGAAAGCGATTATTCCGGTATTGACTACGGCCGGGTTAACATTTCGCGGCCCGGCAACATCAACGACGAACGACTTGATTTCAATGCCGTCTATGTTGATCAGATGATACGCAACAATATCGCCTATCATCGATCGGCCGGAAACTTTCTTTTGCTGAAGCAGGCCGAGGAGTGGTTGATTCGATATCGGGGCAATTAAATCCTTGCTTTTCAAAAAGCGCTCAATATAATCTTTAATGAAAAAAGCCGTGATCGCCCTGGGCGGTAATGCCATATCATCCACCGGCAAAGAAGACATCCACGAACAATTCGCCAATACCCGGAAAAGCCTCGAGGGGATAGTCGAGCTGATCAAAGAAGGGTACCATCTTGCCCTCACTCACGGCAACGGACCGCAGGTGGGTAATGCGTTGATGCGAGTCGAGAAGACTTCGCAGGAGATACCGATATTGCCGCTCGGCGTGATCGTCGCCGACACCGAAGGCGGTATGGGTTATATGATCGAACAGAGTCTGCAGAACAAACTGCACCGGCTCGGCATCAAACGGGATGTCGTGACCTTGGTGACGCAGGTGACCGTAGATCCGAATGATCCGTCAATTTCAAGGCCCAGCAAATTCATCGGTCCTTTCTACACCCGTGAGCAAGCCGAGCTGTTATCAATGACCGCTAACTGGATGATTAAAGAGGATGCGGGCCGGGGTTATCGCCGTGTCGTGCCTTCTCCAATGCCGCGCCGGATAATAAATAATCGCGTCATTCAGCAACTTGTCGATCAAGGAGTCATTGTGATCGCGGTCGGCGGTGGTGGTATACCGGTATACGTGGAGGTTGACGGTACCTTTGAAGGCATAGATGCGGTAATCGATAAGGACCTGGCTTCCGCGGTGCTGGCAAATGACATTCAGGCGGATATTCTTATGATGCTTACCGATGTCGAGCATGTTTATCTCCACTTCAGAACGCCCAGACAGAAAAAACTCGGTGAGCTGAGCCTGGGCGAGATCAAACAATATCTTCATCAGGGGCAATTCCCGGCCGGCAGCATGGGGCCAAAGATCCAGGCGGCGATAAACTTCATGGAAAAAGGCGGCAAGAAAGTAATCATCACCTCGCTTGACCGGGGCATGGCCGCGATCAAAGGCCGGACCGGAACGATCATTACAGCTAACTGATGACTGATGGCGGATAACTTGTCTAGAAACTATAAAAAAAAGCCCAGTAAGCCAATAAAAAGGTAGGTAACAATGCCAAAGGCAGTGTTAATTGGTCAATACTGGGCTAATTTATTCTTTTGACACGACGCCGCATCAAGCGGCTTAGAAATTTAGACCTTCAGTTTTTCGGCAATATCGCCAAAGATCGGCATTTTCCAGTATTCACCGGTAAGAGCTTTGATCATGCCGATAATTGCCAGTACACCGAGCGCTAATAACATAAGCCAACCAAGTATGCCGACAATAATGTTTAGTATCGGAACAAATCCGAATATAACCATAATTATGACAAGCGCAACGGCCGCAAGACACAATACCATTCCCTGCTTTCCATGAAACAGGGCGAATTTGTTATCCTTTTTCGCAAGCAATGGCACCAGGAACAATAGTCCCCAATAGCCAATAAACGCAAATATCTTTCCATCTTCAATTGTCTTATCGACTTCTGTCATGAATCCTCCTTTTCTCCATTATAATGATAAAAACGATTTCGTCAAGACTCTGGTAAATGAGGATCGACAAACATCACTTCCTCGCGCAACATGATCGCGGCACCGGGTTTGACTCTTTTGCCCTTCTTAAGATACTTTCTTTCAGTAAAGGATACCGGCACCTTTTTCTGCGTCTTAGCTTTACTGAAATATGCCGCAATTTCGGCACTTATTCGCATGTCATGGTGTGACGGTCTCTGCCCTTTTGGAGCCCTGTGCCTTAGTATTACGTGCGCTCCCTCATAGCCACGAACATGAAAGAAAAAATCATTGGGCATGGCAAACCTGAATGTCAGTTCATCATTGGTACGACTGCTCTTTCCGACATACACTAAAGATCCTGAATCGAGTTCGAATTTCCTAAAAACCTCCGATTTTTCGCGCCTTTCAGCAATCTGACCGGTCATCGGGCGGAAATTATCCAAAGTGAGGCGGTTCAACTCAGACCTTAGCTGATCGATCTTCTCTTTGATCTTGGGGATCGCCCTTTTGAGTTTCTTGTATTTCGAGAAATACTGTTGAGCATTGGTCTGGGCATTGATTGCCGGGTCAAGATTGATCTTTGTCTGCTTGCCGTCCGTCGGATCGTCCAGTATGATCTCTTTTGCTCCTTTAGGCACCCGGTCAATATTGGCAAGTATCAGATTCCCGGCACGCAGACAGTTTTCATAATCTCTGGATTGCTCCAGTCTTTTCTTCATTTTTTCGATATTATCGGTGATTCGTCGTCGATAGTCGGTAAGTTGCGCCTTCTGCATCGCCTCAACGCGCTGCCGGCAGTATTCTTTGATTGCTTGCTCAAAAAGAGCATTGAAACTATTGAACAATTGTCCGGCGGCACGAGCGAACAGCGATATGTTGAGCGGCGATACTGATACTAAGGCCGGAGCATAGACGCGCTCATGAACCATTGTCTTCAATTCCCTGATGCGCTCCGGGTTCAATTCACGGCTGAGTGATTTATCAATGCCGTCATAATGTTTATACAGATCGTTTTGGTCAAAATCACGAGCCGACACGTTATCCGCTGCATCAAGGATGCCGGGCCGGGGACGTTTCACGATGAAACGGGCGAACAGGGCTTTTTGACGATTTTCGGTGCGCAGGACGAAATTCGGCGCCTCATGATAGAACGTCAGGATCAAGATCGTCCGCTTTGTCTCGTCCGTGTCCGGCCTCGCTAACTCGACCATCAGCATAGGCTGAAAGCCGGCCTGCTGGAGGCCGGTGATCTTGAGATCACGCAGGGCGTCAGTAAAAAAAACGTTGCGCGCATAATCTTTCTGCTGCGTCGTTCCGAAATACATCGCCAGGCAATCAGGGTACAAAGAAATGAAAAGCGCTTTTTTCTTCATCCGGACCTGGATGAAACGATCGTTAATTAGGACCTCACTGATGACGCGCCCGATCAAAATACCGGCTATTTCATGTAATAAAAAATGGAGATAAAGACCGTTCATACAATTAATCTAATCTCATCGGGACCGAAAGTCAATGCCTGAGAAGTAAGAATGTCAATCGACGCCGTTCTTTCTCAAATACGCAAGCAGTTTCTCGAAATCCTCGGGCAGCGGCGCGCTGAATTCCACTTTTTTGCCGGTTGTCGGATGGACAAATTCAAGCTCGGCCGCATGCAATGCCTGGCGGTCGATTATCTTCAAGGCATCCTTGAAAACACCAAGATCCTTGTTCCTCCTTATGGCACCCGGACTTCTGCCCCCATAATCTTTGTCCCCGACAACCGGACACCCGACATGCTTGAAATGCACGCGGAGCTGGTGAGTCCGGCCGGTTATCAAATATGCCCGCACATAAGTGGCGGCGCCAAAACGTTCCAGCACCTCATATTCAGTCACCGACATTTTGTCCGATAATGCGCTGACCACCATTTTGGTCCGGTCAAGACCGCTGCGGCCGATCGGCGCTTCGATCGACCCTTTAGCCATGCCCGGATAATTCCAGCATATCAGATGGTATTTCTTCTTGATCTGCCGTTTCTCGATCGCCCGGCTCAGAATCCTCAGGGCGTTATCGGTTTTGGCAAAGATAATTAAACCAGTAGTGTCTTTGTCAAGTCGATGCAGCACGCCGGGACGTATTTTATCGCCAAGCGTTGGCAGAATTCCACAATGATGGAGCAGTGCATTGACTATTGTTTTCTCAAAGTTACCGCGGGATGGATGGACAATTATCCCTTTGTTCTTATTGACCACGATCAGATCATCATCCTCGTGGATTATGTCCAGCGGCATGTCAGCCGGCTTGATCTGCGGCGCAAGCGTCATCTCGAACTTCACCATGATTTCGTCGCCGGCCTTGATGCGGTACGAACTTTTAACCGGCTGGCCATTAACCAGCACTTTTCCCTGTTCGATGAATTTCTGAGTAAGATTTCGCGATACACCGATGCCGGATATTATCAGATATTGATCAATGCGGCTCCCCCGCTGTTTTTCGGCAACAATACGATGAAATTCTTTAGGTTCGACTTCGGGCAATGATTTTTTTCTCCAGCTCGATTATCTGTTTTATACCATGATGCCCCAACTCGATCAACGCCTGTAATTGGATTTTGCTCACCGGCATTTTTTCGGCCGTTGCCTGGATCTCGATGATCTTGCCGCGCCCGGTCATCACCAGGTTCATGTCGATTTCGGCCTGACTATCTTCCTCATAGCACAGATCAAGACGGAGTTCATTATTTATCACGCCCAGGCTCACCGCGGCGACTTGATCGAGTATCGGCGACACGCTGAAACGATGATTCGCATTAAGCCGTTCGATTGCCTGGTTCAAAGCCAGGAAAGCGCCGATCACTGAGGCCGTACGAGTCCCGCCGTCGGCCTGAATAACATCGCAATCAATGATAAAAGTTCTCTCGCCAACCAACTTCAAATCGAAGATCGGTCGCAAAGAGCGTCCGATAAAACGCCGTATTTCCTGCGTGCGACCGGTCAATCGTCCTGTGTTTGCCTCACGCTGAATGCGCTCATGAGTCGAACCGGGCAGAAGCGCGTACTCGGCAGTAAGCCAACCTTGGCCGCGGTTGATCAAGAAGTGCGGAACTTTGTTCTCCACGGTGACACTGCATAACACCCGGGTCTTGCCCATGCTGAGCAGGCAAGATCCGAACGGATAATCAAGATAGCCCAGCTCGGCCTTGATCTCTCTTAGTTCATCGGGTTTCCTGCCGTCTTTTCTCATTTGAACAACCTCACACACCGATCGCGACCCGCGAGAAAGTGGTCATCGGTTCGCCAAGAAAACGTTCACCGATCTCCTTAAAATTCATCGACAAGTCGGTAAGATAAATCGAGAGTTTGCCGCCCCCGCCGGAATTAAGCAGATTGTTCGTCCTTAAGTCATCGGCCAACTCAACGCCGATTTCGACCGCGGCATCCACGTAGTTTATCTCACCCATCACTTTTCGGAAAGCCTTCATTAACAGCGGATAATGCGTGCAGCCGAGCAATAAGGTATCGACATCATCGTCTTTCAGCGGATTCAAATAAGCACGGCATATTATCTCGGTGGCCTCATGCTCAAGCCAGCCTTCCTCGACCAGCGGCACGAAAAGCGGACAGGCCCGGCCCATAACCTGTAACTGACTATCGATCGCCTTGAAGGCCTTTTCATAGGTACCGCTGAATATTGTGAGACTGGTACCGATCACACCGACGCGACGGTTACGGGTCAGGACAGCAGCCTTTCTTACCCCGGGTTGGATCACGCCGATTATCGGCACCGGGAATCGCTGAACCAGGATCTCCAGCGCCACCGATGTCGAAGAATAGCAAGCAACTACCAGATACTTGGCGCCGCGGGACAGGAGAAATTCTGCATTGTTTATCGAGTACTGGATAATCGAATCAACCGATTTTGAGCCGTAGGGCAAACGGGCGGTATCACCAAGATAAATTATGTTCTCGTTGGGTAATACCTTGCGCAGCTGGCGAACTACCGTCAGACCGCCGATGCCCGAATCAAAAATTCCGATCGGCTTTTCGTTCAATTATTCGCTCTCCTTTCATAACTTACCGCGTACTCCTTGATGCCGGCAAAAATACTGCTGGCGAGCTTCCGGCGAAACTCCTTTGTTTTCAGCTTGGCCTCCTCTTCGGGATTGGATACGAACGCGCATTCCACGAGTACCGCCGGCATGAAAGCGCCCTGCAAGACAAAGAAACCGGCCTGCTTGACCCCGCGTGACGGTATATCGAGATTCAGGCCGGCATGATCCTGAATGCATTCGGCAAGATGATTGGATTCCCCAAGGAATGCGGACTGAGCCAGATCATATAGAATATAAGTAATATCATCGGTCGGCTCTATGCCGTCGAACTTCAACGACGCATTTTCGCGTGCGGCGACTGCCCGGGCATCGGTCGTCCTTGCCTCGGACAAGAAGTAAGTCTCGAATCCTTTCATATCCTTGCTTTTCGCCGACGCGTTGCAGTGAACGCTGATAAACAGATCCGCGCTGTTCCGATTCGCGATATTGGTCCTTTCTTTTAGTGGCAGGTAAATATCCTTATCGCGGGTCATGATCACCCGGGTATCCAGCGAATCCTCGATCAAAGTCCGAAGCATCAAGGCGATTTCCAGATTGGCGTCCTTTTCGTACAAACCATTCTTGCCGACCGCGCCTGGATCTACCCCGCCGTGACCGGGATCGATCACGATCAGTTGGATCCTTTCCGTTATCTTATGGTAAAACACCACTTCTCTTTCTCGCTCGAGATAAGCGTTTACGTTTTTGATATCGAACTCTAATCTGGTATAAGTATTAAAAGTTTCGAGTTTGATCGACCCAATTCTTCCGGCCGGTTTAGGCTTATCTTTCTTCTTGTATTGACCGTCAAGCTCGACCACGACACTGTTCAGGAAAAATTGAACATCAAAGCCGATCCGTCTTTCCCAATCAAAACTAAGAACCGTCGAATCGGCGCGCGCCGAGAAAGTGATCGATTCGATCGGCGGCACTTCTTTGATTTCCTTCAGGAAGACAAGCTTTTCGAATACCCCGCCCAGGATCGGGATAACTTCATTGACCGGGAAATAGATATCGTTTTCAAGATACAGAGGCGGAAAAGGAAGGTTGCGGGGGATATCATTAACCATGATCGTGCCGATATTGCCGAGCAGGACAATCTTTCGGTTATCCGACGACAAATGGAGACGCTGTGTTCGGTTGTCGAGCACATAGTTGATGCCGATCAGATCGGCGATCGGCTTCAAAGGCACATAGTCCTGAAAATCGACTTTGCGGGCGTCGACATTGACATTCTGTTCATTGCAGCTGAGTTCATACTGATAAGGCAACAGGCAAAATATCGCGATCAGGATATTCATCGTGATGTTTTCTTTATCCGGTCAACCCTGGCCGTAATCTCGGCCTTGAGCATTTTCTCCTTTTTGTCGTATAATCGCTTGCGCTGACACACTGCCAGCGTGATTTTGGCAATCCCCCGGTCGGAAAAATATATCTGCGTGGGAACCAGGTTTTTGCCCTTCTGCTGGACGATTCCATACAATTTCCCGATCTCCCGGCGGTGCAGCAACAATTTACGCCGGCGTTTCGGATCAAGCGCCGATGTCGTGTTGTTCCGGTAAGGCGAGATATGAAGATTAAACAAAAATACCTCATCGCCGATTACCTGGCCATAGGCATCGCTCAATGAAACCGCGCCCTCGCGCAGGGACTTGGCCTCGCTTCCCCGTAACACGATGCCCGCGTCGTAGGAATCGATTATGTGATAATCGTGCCGGGCACGGCGGTTGGTCGCGATCACTTTCATGCGGGATTATATTAATATTCAGCGGTTCCGTCAATACCGGTATCGACGGCGATCAGATCAACGCTCAAAACAATGAGCATCGCTCGGTAAAACACTGTTGACACAAATTATAAATTCAGTAATATTCAACCAGATGATATCCTTTGACAATGTCACGAAAATATATCAGAAAGACTGGATCGCACTTCAGGACGTAACCTTCTTTATTGACAAAGGAGAATTCTACTTCATCAACGGCCCAACCGGCGCCGGCAAAAGCACGCTCCTGAAATTAATCTACAAAGACGAAGAGCCGGACAAGGGAACGATCAAGATAATGGATCAGAACCTGCGCCTGCTCAAGCATCGCGACATCCCCAAATTGCGGCGCAAAATCGGGATCATTTTCCAGGATTTCAAGCTATTACCCGACCGGACGGTCGAAGAAAATGTTGCGTTTGCCCTTGAGGTCACGGACACTCCGCCGCGTGATATGCGTAAGCGGATCATGGAAGTGCTTACCTATCTCCGGCTCAGCCACAAGAAGTTCTCGTTTCCATACCAATTGTCCGGCGGCGAACAGCAGAAAGTATCGATCGCCCGCGCCATGGTTCACGAACCATATATTCTGCTTGCCGACGAGCCCACCGGCAATCTCGACGAGAAAAGCTCGCAGGAAATAATCGAAGTTCTTCTTGACATCAATTACAAAGGAACGACTGTGCTCATGGCGACTCATAACCTGAAACTCGCCAAACGCGTGAGAAAACCAATGCTGTGTCTCAAAGACAGCAAACTAACGATTGAAAGGCAATAATGTCTCTGCGAATCGGGATACGCGAAGGCATCAGAACAATTCAACGTAACGGTTCGCTGTTCTTCCTGTCGCTTCTCGTTATCTCGATCTCTCTATTTCTACTTTCTCTCTTTGGCCTGGTTACGGTAAACCTATATCATTTTATGGGTAAACTCGACGAGAAAATCGAAATCATCGCTTTTCTCGAGGATAATGCCGATCCGGACGGCCTGACCGAGAATATACTCAAGATCAAAGGGATCAACGAGGTTATCTATGTTTCGGCCGACGACGCCCTGAAGAATCTGCAGCAAGAACTCAAAGACACTGAAGAGGTATTGAAAGTTTTCGAAACCAATCCATTGCCCGCTTCGCTGCGCCTCAAGCTGAGTCCGGCCCATCGCAACACGCAGGGACTTAGCGACATAAGCAGCAAAATACTTCTGCTAAGGGGGATCAAGGAGACGATATACGGCGGCGAACTGGTTGATCAGTTAAAGAAAATAACCGGCGTGATAACCGCCTTCGACCTGGGCCTGTTGGTGATCATCACTTTTTCGGTGATCTTCGTAATATTCCAGACGATAAAGCTGACCATCTTCGCCCGCTCCCGGGAAATCGAGATCATGAAGCTCGTCGGCGCGTCGGATTCATTCATTGCCGTGCCCTTCGCCTTTGAGGGAATAATCCAGGGATGTATCGGCGGATTGGTAGCTTTTGTGCTCACGGTAGTAACCAACCGCCTGGCTCTTTCATTTTTCAGCAATATCTATTTCCCGCAATGGTGGTTCCTCCTGGCGATACTGGCGAGCGGCGCGCTTTTCGGCATTATCGGCTCAAGTATCGCTTTGCGAAGATTTCTAAGATGACCTTTCTGCTTATCCTAACCTGTCTCTTCTTGCAAATTGATGAAAAACAAAAGGAACTGGAAGCGCTTAAGGCTCAGTTAACCAATGTGCGTAACGATATCAAACAATTGGAAAAACAAAAAGTCGGCACGCTCGCCCGGATCGAGAAAATCGATGAAGGAATATCGCTGACGATTTCATACATCGATCAACTGACCGCCCAGGAAAGCCGGGAGAAAGAAAGGGTGCAAGATCTGACTCGCGAAATCGTCCGGCTTGAGAAAAAAATGAAGATACGGAAAACCGATCTTCAGGAACGGTTGGTTCGCCTGTACAAATGGACTCCCTTCTACAAACTGGAGATCGTCTTTTCGTCGAAATCGCTGCCCGAAATCCTCGCCTCCTCTTACTATTTACAGATTCTCGCCCGCGACGATCAAAAGGTCTTCTTTGAGTTCAAGGCCGACTGGGAAAAATACCTGGTCGACAAAAGAATCCGCGAAGATCTGATCGAGACGCTTAAAGCGCGGCGTGATGAAAAACACTCCGAGCTCGGCGTCCTGAACGACGAAAGGCTGAAACGTAGGAAAATCCTCGACGATGTCGCCAAGCAGGAAGGCGAAAAAACGAAGTTAGAAAAGGAATTAAAGAGCGCCCAGCGCAAACTCGAGGAGCTTATTGTCGAGTTGGAAAAGAAACGCGCTAAGACCGCCAGCGGCACGAGCTATCTCGAGATGAATCGGGGAACCCTTATCTGGCCTTGCCCCGGCAATGTCGCCACCAATTTCGGCAAAGTTCTGCACCCGAAATATGCAACCACCACCAAGAACAACGGTATCGATATAAGCACCGCCTATGGTCAGAACGTCGTCGCCGTCGCGCCGGGCAAAGTCGTCTATGCTGACCGTTTTATCGGTTACGGCAATATGGTCTTGATTGATCACCTCGATGGATATTATACGCTTTACGGACATCTTTCCGAGATCCTGGTCGAGGTTGGCAGAGAGGTCAATGAAGGCCGGATAATCGGGCGCGTCGGCGAAAGCGGTTCGCTTGGCGGACCGATGCTGCATTTCGAAATCCGCAAGGATGGCAAACCGGTCGATCCGCTGGCGTACCTTAAGTAGACGCTGGACGCCAGACGCTAAATGCTTTACGCAAAAAAGAGGATGCAGTCATCAAGTCATTACGTCATTGGTAATTATGTAATTACACGACTTTTGCGTTTTATAAAGGAGATAAGATTTGGGCTCATTGGCTC
>JBBIHN010000048.1:0-12390 GCA_037446995.1 Caldifarciminota bacterium
GGCGGAATCAGCGCCGTCAATCAATCCCTGACCGCGATCGATCCCGGATTAGTGCAGACCCCCGGCATATGGGGTTACCCGGGGCTGATATCCTACGCGCTCATTGTAAGTTTTGGAGTATGGGGTATGCCGCAGTTATTAGTGAGATTCTATTCGATACGGAATCAGAGGGTGTTGAGATTGGGTACGGTGTTGGCGACAATCGGCACCTGCATGGCATTACTACCCTATTTCAACGGCGCGATCGCCCGGATACTCTTGCCGGGTTTAAGTAATGCTGATCTGGCAATCCCGACTTTGACCAAAACCGTGCTTTCGCCTTTCGGCTCAGCGCTGGTGCTGGCCGCGGTACTTGCCGCCGGCATGTCGACATTTTCATCGGTACTTATTATTTTGTCGGGATCGGCGGTCGAGGATTTCTTACGCCGGGGCACAGGCATTAGGATCAGCGAGCGCAAGAGCCTTTTCTACGGAAAATTGACTGCGGCTGCGGTCGGCATCATATCCTTGATTATCGCATTCAAGCCGCCGGCATTGGTATTGACTTTGACCGCGTTCAGCTGGGCGGTGATCGCATCAACCACGCTGTGGCCTATCCTTTTTGGCATATACTGGCGCCGCGCGACTCGCGCTGGATGCATTGCCTCGATGATCGGCGGTTTTTTTGCGTCATTGATCTGGATGACGGCCGGCAAGCCGTTCGGTATTCATGGTTTCATCCCCGGAATTATTGTCGGGATAATCCTTATTATCGTGGTCAGTTTGCTTACCGCCCCCCTGCCCGAAAACCATATTAAGAAAGTATTTGGTTAAGACTTCTCGCGGTCTATTTTGTTCCTCCGCCTCTTCGGTCATTGCCGATTAGCGCCTGGCGCTTGCCCGCCTTTTAGAGGGATCAGTGATTAGCGTAGAGTTGATCGCCCTTGACAGCTTATGTTTTTTGTTGTATACTTTTGTTAGTATGATTGCTGGAGTTATATTATTCTTCTTGGTGAATGACATATACTTAATTCCGAATGACGCGGTCGAAATAAAGATCTGGCGTCAGGAAGACCTCAGCGGCTGGTACCTGGTCGATAAAGACACCTCTTTGACCATGCCGCTGCTGGGCAAGGTATCGGTGAGAAACGTTTCTACCGATGTCCTCTATGAGAAACTGCTGGAAGAATACCGCAAATACTATGCCGACGTCTATATCGACATTAACATGTACTACCGGGTCAACATTTTCGGCGAAGTCAAATCGCCCGGCTTCTATTACGTGAAAAGCGAGGACAATCTTGCCAATCTGCTGGCGCAAGCCGGCGGTCCGACCGCCCAGGGCACGGTCGGCGCCATCCAGGTGCTCAATCTCGGTGAAAAGAGAGTGGTCAATTTCAGCAAGATTCTCAAGGCCGGCAAGCATCTCGAATTGCTGAATTTGAAACCGGGGGACATAGTTATCGTTCCAAGGCGGTTCATGCCGGCATTTCAGGAATGGTCGGTATTGCTTTCGGTCGGCACTCTGATAATGCAGATGTACATAGCGGCGAAGCCATGAAATCCGAACCGACCTTGCAGGATTATATCGGCGTTATCCTTGAGCGAAGATGGCTGGTCATCGGCTGCGTTGTTGCCGTAACTTTTTTTGCGCTGATTATCAGTCTTTTTTTGCCGAAAGTTTACGAGGCAAGAGTCCGTTTCAAGCTCGACCTATCGGAATCTAAACCGATGTTTTTCTCCCAGATGTATACTCCCCAGCGGGTTGACGTAGTGGAAAGCCAGCTTGAGATCATACGCAGCCGTACCCTGGCGCGCACCGTGGTTCAGGATCTCGGGTTGAATTTTTTCGTGAATAATCACAAGATATACTATTTGGATTCAATCCGGGTGGCGGCTGATTTTCCTCCGGGCAAGTACTGGGCGCGGTTTGGAAGCCACGATTTCACGATCCATGATAGAGACGGCCGCGAGATCGGGGCCGGAAGGGTCGGCGAATTGTTCGATGACGGCAAATTGCGGTTTTTGATCAGGGAAAGACCCGATGAGGATCTCAAGATTACGATCAAGAATCTAGACAAAAGCGCCGAAGAATTACAGGGAATGGTCAGCGCGAGCCAGATCAAGAACACGGTACTGGTCACGCTCAAGGCAAAATCGAATTCGCCTGAACTTGCCGCCAAGATCGCCAATACGCTTGCCTACGAATACATTAACTACTCGTTATCTTCGATCCGCGAGGCGGCGCGCAGTTCCAAAGAGTTTATTGAAAGCCAAATCATTATTTTTGGCGAAGAACTAAGCAAGGTTGAGAACGATCTGCGCTATTTCAAGGAGAGGACGGGCATTTTCCTGCTCAGCGAAACGGCAACCGAGATCATAACATCGCTTGCCCAATTCGAGGTCGCCAGAGAGCAGGCGGTGGTCGAACTGAACGAGATCGAAAGCGCGATCGGCAGTCTCGAAGGCGAACTGTCAAAAGACGAGGCGACTTACGGAGTTTACAAGAGAATGGCGTCTTATCCGACGATTTCCAACAGCCCGATAATAACGAAATTGAAAGACGATCTGAAGTCGTTGGAAATACAGAAACAAGAGTTGATTCAGAATAACGCGAAAGCCGGCGAGATCGCGGATATCGAACGCAAAATCCAGGCGGCGGAACTGGATCTGAAAAGATCGACCGAGCAGATCGTATTGTCCGGGCCGTCGATAAGGGATCCGATCTATCAGTCGATCATCAGTCAGATAATCAGCAACGAAACAAGAGCAATGGCATTGCAGAGCCGCATCGAGGCTCTGAATCAGATAATCGGGCGGCAAAACCGCCGGCTCAAGGAATTGCCGGAAGCCGAAGTGAACCTTGCCCAGCTGGAGCGCCAGAAGATAGCCAATGAAGAGATCTACACAATGCTGCTCGGGAAACTCGAAGAATCCAAGATCGCCGAAGCGATGCAGATCTCTGAGGCAAGGATCATCGACGAGGCGACAATTCCGGATGAGCCCCATTCGCCAAAACCGAGACAGAATACGATACTTGGATTCATCCTGGGCATGTTTATCGGCGTCGGCGCCGCGTTCCTGCTGGAGTATCTTGATACCTCTATCAAGACTTCCAAAGAAATCGAAGAATTAACTGGATTATCAGTGCTGGCCGCGATTCCGTTAGTCAAGAACCGGGAAAAAACCCATATTCCGACCATTGATGAACCCCACTCGCAAATCGCCGAGGCTTACCGGATATTGAGGACGAATATCGCTTTCGCCGCGACCGCCAAGCCGATCAAAACGCTACTTGTGACCTCGACAATGCCCCAGGAAGGAAAGACTACCACCTGTTTGAATCTCGGTATTACGCTGGCGCAGCAAGGACATAAGACGGTGATCATTGATTGCGATTTCCGGCGGCCAATGTTGCACCGTTATTTTTCGGAATTCATCAAGGATAATACCCATGGTCTATCCGATGTGCTGGTCGATCAGCTGCAGTTGAAGGAAGCAATCGTGAAGAGCACGACGCCGAATTTGTTTTTTGTGACCAGCGGCACGATTCCGTCAAATCCGGCCGAGCTGCTTGGTTCATCCAAAATGCAGCAGGTGTTCAAAACGCTGAAAGAGTCTTTTGAATTCATTATCATTGATGCTCCGCCCGCGCTCGGCGTGGCTGACGCCCGGGTGCTAGGCAAGATCGTCGATGCGATCGCCGTCGTCGTGATGGCAAAGAAGTCGGGCCGTGATGCCGTTGTCGAGATCAAGGAGGAATTGGAGCGAAGCGGCGAAAAGATAATTGGTTTTGTGCTTAATGGCATTGACCTTTCGCGTCACTATTATCGCAATCGTTATTACTATTATTATCACACGATAGATGAATAAACGCGCCGCCGGCACGGCGTCTCGTTGAAATCACAAATGAAGAAAAAGAAGAAAAGACAAAGCCCGTTCGGCTGGATAATCCTGCTGATTATAGTATGTCTGCCGCTGGTGTATTTCGGCCGCAGGTTTCACAAGTTCATCAATATGCGGCATGAAGTATTGAATGCCCGGAGAGAGGTCATCGTCCTCGAAGCCGAGCTTGAGGTGATAAGATCGCGGATCAAGGAATATCGCCGCGGCAACTTGGTCGAGGCAAAGGCGCGTGACGACCTGGGAATGATGCGGAAAGGCGAAAAAATATACTTGATACAGAGGAAATGATATACCGAGTTGAGATCACGCCGTTTAGGATCGAGTCGTGCACGGGGCCAGAGACCTGCCGGGTCGGCGACCACGTTGTGATCCGGAGCAAAGAGGGACTGGATATCGGCCGGATAGCGGGGACCGGCAGCGATGCCGAATCCGAACTGTATGCCGAGATCGAACGCGTTGCCCGCCAGGCGGATTTAGAACGGCGCGGGGAGCTGAAACAATACGAAGAAAAATGCTTGTTTGAACTGAAACAGGCGGTCGAGGAGTTCAAATACAACATGAAACCGGTGTATGCCCATTGCCAGTTCGATGAAGAAAGAATCATATTCTACTTTACCGCTCAGAAGCGGCTGGAGTTCCGGAAATTGCACCGGTTCATATCTCAGAAACTCAATAAACGGGTCGTGATCAAGCAGATCGGCAGCCGGGATTATTCGAAACTGTTCGGCGGTATCGGCCCGTGCGGACGCAATCTGTGCTGCCGGACTTTCTTGCATGAACTTCGGTCGATATCACTGCGCATGGCGCGCGATCAAAAGCTCTATGTTTCGCCGGGTAAGATATCCGGAATTTGCGGACGCCTGCTTTGTTGCCTGAACTTCGAAGAAGATTCATACGGCGGCATTCCGGATTACGAATGCAATGATGAGGAAGAAATCGCGCCGCTCGATTAGTCGTTCAGGTAGAAATTCAAGCCTGGACGACTTCCTGCGGCTGGTCAAGACCCTGCGCCGCGAATGCCCCTGGGATCGAAAACAAACCATGCGCTCGTTCAGAAACAACGCGATCGAAGAAGCCCATGAGTTCGCCGAGGCGGTCGAGAGCGGCAAAAAAGAAAAAATTATCGAAGAACTGGGAGATTTTCTGTTCGTCGCGCTTTTCGCCGCCCTGATCGGCGAGCAGGAAAGGGGTATCAAGATCAGTTCGATGATCTCGGCCGCGATCGAAAAGTATCAGAACAAACACCCTCACGTGTTCAAGCAGCACGATCTGAAAACCGCCGACGCGGTGCTTGCATTCTGGCAAAAATCAAAGCCGGACATATTCGAAGGCATGCCAAGGTCCCTGCCGTCAATGCACGCGGCGCGGATCATTCAGGAACGGGCGGCAAAACTTGGGTTCGACTGGCCGGGAAGCGCCGGTCCGCTGAGCAAGATCCGCGAGGAATTGGGTGAACTGAAGGCTTCGGCGGGCGGGAGAAGAACGTTTGAGGAATTCGGCGATATGCTATTCGCCTGCGTGAACTATGCCCGGCATGTCAAAATCGATCCGGAACACGCGCTGCGCCGGGCAAATCGGAAATTCATAAAAAGATTTCGCGGCGTGATCGCCGAATTGAGAAAACAAGACAAAGAACCGCACTCTGTTTCGCTCAGTGAAATGGACCGGATCTGGAATGAGATCAAGGCATCCGGCAGATCCAGAAGAAAGAATAAGCGAAGAGATCGATGATCTGCGAAAAGGCCTGGCCGAACTCGGGTTGAGTTCGCGTCTCGCCCGCGATTTTGGAATATATCTCGAGCTTCTTTACGAGTACCGGGGCCGGATCAATTTGATATCGGACAGTGATTATCAACGCATCAGTTGCCGGCATTTTCTGGTATCCTTGATCGGCTTGCCGTATCTGCGCGACGCGCGGCGTGTCGCGGATCTGGGCAGCGGCGCCGGATTCCCGGGACTGCCTTTGAAGATCGTCATGCCGGAAAAGGAATTCGTATTGATCGAATCAATGAAGAAACGAGCCCGGTTCCTGGTAAACTTGATCCAGTCCCTATCAACCAAGCGGGTAAGCGTGTTTTGCGGCCGCGCGGAAGACCATCCGGAAAACTATTTTGATGCGATACTGCTGAGAGCGGCCGGCCGGATAAAAGATAAGATCAGGGTCATTGACCGACTGCTTGAGCTGGGCGGCCGGGCGATATTTTACAAAGGCTCTTCAGCGGCGACGGAAATACATGAAGCCCGCACTCTGATCGACCGGTTCGGCTACACGTTAAAGGTGGAACCACACCTGACGCCGGTCGAGCGCCGACCGCTGAATTTGGTGATACTGAAAAAGACAGCAGGAACTACGCTAACCGCTAAGGGCTAATCGGCGAAAAACGCTAATCCCTCACCTTTATCCTCTCCCTTTAGCAAAAGGAGAGGGGTGGGGTGAGGGTTACCAATTTTAATACAGAGATTGCCGCGAGGCGATTACATCGGCTCTCGCAATGACCGAATCAGTACCCGGTAATCGGAAAGAAAGCATATCAGAATATCAGCCGATCAGATAATATTATCACAGTAATCTTTCCGTATATCGCTTCAATCGAATCCAAAGGTTTCCCGATATTCTGGTTTGCTGGTATCCTGCCCACTGATCTTCTCGTATTCTGATCTGCTTATTTGGTGTCATTAATCAGGTATCCGGTATCAGGCATCGTGTATCAGTCCTTTTATGGTATTTTAGACTTTTGAATAATCCTTGACATCTTTCCCTTCATTTATATAATAGCAACAAACGATAAGGAGGTTATATGGCATACAAAATTACCGAAGAATGCACGGCATGCGGGCTTTGTGAGCCTGAGTGCCCGGTTCAGGCAATTAGCGAAGGCGATCCGGTGTACGCGGTTGATCCTATCGTTTGCATTGAATGCGAGGGGCATTTTGACGAACCGCAATGCGCGGCCGTATGTCCGGTCGGCGCCGCGGTGCCAGACCCGGATCATCCGAAGAAATAACCGATAACAAATAGCAGTCTACTTTAATCAGTAACAATCCCCCTTTTCCAGAGGGGGATTGTTCTTTTGCCGCTGTCTGTTTTCAGTCCGGCGTGGTCAGCGTAAAACGGGCTTCGATATAGGCGCCTTCGCTGTCCGTTGCCCGTACCGACACTTCAAAAGTCTTTAGTTCACCGGCATTGCCATAGACTATACCCTTGGCCGGATCGATAGAAATACCCTGGGGCGCGCTCAGCAGTTGAAAAGTGACCGGGTCGCCGTCCGGGTCATATATCGGTAAAGGGTAATAGATGCTGTCGGAACGGCTTTTGACCGAGTCGATAGCGGTGCGGAAAGTCGGCGGCGCGTTGGCGATATGCAGTTCGAATTCGAACGGGTCGGAGCGGGCTTCGCCGTCATCGACAAAGGCAACTCCGATAACGACGTCGTGTTTCTTCAGGCCATGCTTCTGAACCTTGAATACATTGGATGTGTCGTTGATGACGTCGTCGCCGACCACCCAGTGCACGATCACCCGCATTGAATCCCGGTCCGGGTCGTCGACCGTGGCGCTCAAAACCACCTGAGGCGTGGTCACGAAAACCGATTCCGGGGCATATTGCACCGAGATAATTCGGGGCGGCGTGTTAGCAATGATCAACTCGGATGTCGTGAACGGTTCTCCGGATTCTTTGCCGTCATGCGGCGTGATCACGGCGTGCACGCGATCGCCTTTCCGGATGTCGTCGCTGTGCAATGACATACCTTCGCCGATATTGATATTGTTGACGAACCACTTTACCGCATAGGTTATCGGGTCGCCGTCCTCGTCCGAACTCAGTATGTAGGCCGTGATCTCGGATCGAACCGTCGGATTCGCCGGCATCAGCGTGACCGAGTTTATTACCGGCTTGCGGTTGCCGGCGACCGGACCGCCGTCTTTCTTTTTGCCGTTGCAGGCAAGAACAAACATTAGCAGACAAAACGCGATAATTCTGCCAGAAGACTTCAACTGTCACCTCCATTGTGTAACTATAAATACAATTATGAAAAAGTCAACAGGAGGCACGGAAATTTTATCATAATCTGATAAAAATATCGATCAACTCCCCTTTCCTCGAAAAAACCCTATGTTCGCCTTTATGAACGACTTCCGACTGTCCGTTGTCGTCGATGTTCAAGGCGATATCAGATCTCTTGCATGAGATACAGGTCGAAAATAAATAAGTCCAATTGTCCCCGTTCTTTAAATCAACGAAGTGTATGTAATCCCATATAGTATTGATATACGGGTTTTTGACGTGGAGCAGCAGGTAACGTTTATTCGGCGAAACACTGTAGTTCACCAATCTGTGCCATTCATTCTTCTTGATAATCCCGTCGGATTTGCCGTTTTTGATGAACTCCATGCTCGGATTTGCTCCGTATTTATCGGTTGTGACATAGACGATAAAATCTCCGCAAAAATCGGTCAGGGAAAACGATATTTTTCTGTCGTCCGGCGAAATTCTTTCCCATATTTTTTCCTTGTTGACATTATACAGCGCAAGTTTCGTGAAAATGCTGTCGTTGGCGGTAAAATATTTCTCTTCATAAAGCAGATAATGCTTGTTATCCTCTGACACTTTTGAGCTGCGATTATATATTACTTCGCCGGCTTCGGCTTGCTGGATTATTTCGCCCATTATCAGGGTGTCCACAATTCGATTGTTTCCGATGAACTTCAATGTATCGCCATGCTGAAGCAGAATGACATTGAAGCCCACTATGTATTCAAGAAAACGAGCGGTCAGCAAAGTTTTCTTCTTGAAACCACCACCGCGTACTAAAAACTCCAAATGCCCGCTATGCGTAAACCGAACACCGGGGGCAGACGGCAATTGTCCGCCGCCTGCCCCCGGTATCGACTATTTCGTGCCTAATTCCTTAATGAAGCCGTGATCATCGTAACGGTATTGTTCGAGGATTTTTATTCTTACCGGTCTTATGTCGCCTTCCTGGTCAATAATGTAGCTGATTTCGACCATGCAGGGAGCAATTATGTCCGCATGACTTATCTGGTTGCCAGATTCGTCGGAAAAGGCAATGGGCGGTGTGGTAATCCGATGCGCTTTGGATGATGAATGTTGAGCCGTAGCCGGAAACCAAGCCTCCTCGAAGTTTATCAGGTTGTCCCTAATTTCAAGAATGAATCCGGTCATCTTATACTCGTTCTTGCTGTCGCTTTCAGTTTCCGCGGAAAGAGGAAACATGATCAAAATAGTTAGAATTAAGGCAAGTTTCTTCATTGCTGCCTCCTTTAACGGCCCTTCCAGATTAACACGCCGGATGCCGGCAATCCGGGAATACCGGTTTCCGGCGAGACAATACCGCCGCCGGCTTGAATAAAGACTTTGGTTTGATCCGAACTCACGTACAAACTGGGTTCAGAAGGCATTCCATGGCCAAGACTGATCCATTCAGGATGCCGTTCCTCGGTAGTATCCGGCAGCAGGAACGGCTGGGTATAGGCAGTGCCGGTTCGATAATACAATGCCCACAGATTGCCCAGGCCGCCGTATGAGCAGATATCGCCGGTCGGCAAAAAGGTCGTGAACAGCACCGCGCCGCCGAACACCAGCGAAGTTGTCAGGGATCGCTCGCCCGAACCGGGCATTTCGCGATACCAGCCGGCGCGGGCATTGACCGTATCGATCAAATCGGTGAAATTGGTGCAGCCCGGCGCGCCGTGCACGGTCTCGGCCGTGTCGATCCAGACATTGGTGACATTGTACAGCCCGGCAATGGTATTGGAATGCGTCGTATCTTCGCGCAATCCGACATAATACTGAGTGGTTACGGTGTCGGCTTCGTCGACGTCGGAGAAGAACCGTCCGCTGCCGAAATACAGCCAGAGATGATTATGATCGTCGGTCGCCACGCTGCCCTCGGCAGTGATCGGACGGCGCATATTGAAAACCGAATCAACTACCCAGAGATTCGGATTTTCTTCATCCAGCGTTTTTATACGCCAGATCCGTCCGCCCCATCCGCCCGGCAAACCGGCATTCCTTTGGCAGGTGCCGAAATACACGCGGTCAACCGTGTAATCCATGCCCCAGTCGACGCCGAAGATGTTGGTGATGAAAGAGTTTGCCTCGGGCAGGGTTATTTTTCTCAACATTGATCCGGAAGCAAGGTCAAGAACATAAATCCTCGCCGAATCCGTGGTTTCACCGCTGCAGGTCATCGGACCAGAGCCGAACACCAGATACCATGAACTGTCAACCTTGATCACGGTCGAGTAACATGCCGACATTCGCATGTTGGGTTCTTTGAACTCCCACATCGGCTTCATGTTGACCGGGTCGGTTATGTCGAGCATGAAGTACGAGTAGTAGCAGGTGTCGACCGCGCTCTGGATCGGCATGCCGCCCAGCCTCATCGCGCCGACCAGTATGGTTCCCCAGCCGTTGGGATGAACCGCGTCGTCCGGGAATATCTGGGCGTCGGTGATATAGACTTTCATGTCGCCATAATACACGTGGCAATAATTCGGTTCTTTCAGCCATTTCAGATGCGGCAAGAGATTGTAGGGAACATACGCCCAGATCTCCTGGCCCAGGTCATAGCCGTTCGGCAAATACTGCATCGGGGTGAGCTGATTCCCTAATTCAACCAGCTGGCCGCCGTTAAAGCAATGCAGCATGCCGTCATTGGCGCCGGCAAAAACCACCTGACGCCGGTCTTTGTACTGCTCGTAGAAATCGATGTAGGTGTTGTCGCCGTAGATGAAATCATACCGTTCGACCGGCCGTTGAACCACAACCGCACCCGAATGAATGATATCGGACAGTTTCCAGACCTTGCCGCCGGCGGTTCTTTCGCGCCAGCCCGCAACATCGGTGCCGCGTACATAGTTGATGAGCAATCGGGCGACTGAATCCGATCCGGCATTAAGATGCGGCGCGAAAATTGCCGCGTTGGCCGCGGTGAAATCCCGTATTTCGCCCGGGTCAACGATACCGTTTTTGTTCGCGTCGATAAAGGCTTTGATATTGCGCTGTGCCGGACTGTTATTCCATAGCCACTTGCCGGCATCCCATATCGGCATGAGATTTTCGATCGGCGCGGTGCCGACCGTGTCGAAATTGCTCGGATCGCCTTCACCGGTCAGGTCCCGCATGCGGGTGATTATGACATTCTTCGCTTCGGGCTTGAATTCCATGGTTATCACATAATCGTCGAGCAAATGAAGGGTCGCCGGATTAGCGTTGTCCTCGCGCATCCAGCCGTAGGGATCGATCCACAAGCTCTGGCAGGTTCCGATCCAGGTCAGCACCTCGCCGGTCGGAAAAGTGCGGCGCGGATAGAATTGCGCTGCGGCCACGGCGCCGCCGGTTTTGCTGCCCATGGAAACCACGCTTGCCGGGGATGAAGATGATACTTGTTCCATTATTTCATTGATAATTTTCATTATTGCCGCTTCGAGCTCGCTGCCTTCTTCTGCGTCGTAATAGTGGTCAGGGATTCCATCGCCGTTTTCATCATATTCTGGTACTTGTGGTATGTTGTCGCCGTTCATGTCGTCAAATCCGCCGTCCTTGGCAATTTCCTTGAATAGGTCAGAACCTTTACCAAAAGAGAAGATGGAGTAGAAGATAATGTCCTGCTTGGCTTCCAGATCGGGTCTCATATCGGTTAAATGACCATAATAGGCATAATCGTCAGCCGGATGATGTTTGTCATTACCACCCGCGCGCAAGGGATAATCGAGCCAGCGGTTAAGATAATCAAGCGTTGAAACATTCCGGTCGTATTCAGGATTACCATCATAGTTGTTTAGGTCCCTGGTAAATGGCCCGGGTGGTAGGTTTGCATACGAGGTCACATATGGGTTATCTGAATTCGATTCACCATCGCCTAAGACAATAACAAAACTCTTCCTGCACCATACTGGCTGGAGGGTTGCACCTTGACCAGTATAATACGGGTCATTTTTATGACCTCTGCCGTGGCAAATGTATGAACCGTAATGAGACCTTACATAACTCAGGTAGCAGATCGATTCAAATACCGCCTTAGCCACGGGTGTAGCACCACTAGGGTCAGTGTTGTTTATGTCGTTCATATATGCCTCAGCACTGACCGCTGATGCACCATCACTCTCCCAGAATTCCCGAGTAAGTCTAAGGATAGTGGTTGAGAAAAACAATAATGCAACCCTCGGCGCATCCTCGTCAAAATTACCGTCTAAGTCCTTATCGCAGATCTGGCGAATCACACCACCCATGCCGGCCGGGTCACCCTTTGGAATGTCTATCCTTACCCTAAATGTGCCGGTTGGAATGCGGTTGGGAAGAATAATTACGGGCAGATTATGGGGATTTCCGGCTTGTTCCGCGATCCTTATCTCGGTATTGCTTGGTTTGGTAAAAGTGTATGTATAACGCAGTGCTCCTACCTGAACGCAAAGCCGACAACCGCTTCCCCAGCTGCCTACATTATTGAGATCGAATCCATGACCATTGAGCGTGTTCTT
>JBBIHN010000049.1:0-8560 GCA_037446995.1 Caldifarciminota bacterium
AGCCTTGCTTCGCCCAAAATTTATCTTCTTATTGAATTTACAAAAGTCGTGTAATGAGTTGTGTGTAAAATCTCTCGAGAGTTATTGACTTTGCCCGGCCGGTGAGTAACATAGGTCGGATCCAAACCAGCGAGAAGATGACCAGGCGTTACTTACTTTTTTCCGTGATTATGCTCTTGATACTGGGCGCGTTTCTTACCTGGAACGTGATCAGCAGTCGGAATCGTATGCTGGAATTGCTGAAAGATGAAGCCGGATCTCTGTTAACCATGATCGCCCTGAGTCAGGAAAACTCGATTTTTGCCGAGGGGAAGTATGAGGACGCAATCATCGAGAAATTCATCGGGGTCTGCGACTATCTGGACAACACGTCAGTAGACGAAAAAAACCTTCTCAAAATCCGCGACCATTTCGACATAAATTCGATCTATGTCGCGCGTTCGAACGATCTGGGCGTGGTGGCGGTTTCGGGCAAACCGGCATCGGTGAAGATCGATGTACTCGGCGGCGCCCAGCGTTTTTTCTTTGAATATTTCGATATTGCCGCCAAACGCCATATGAGATTGATCTATCGAACCAACGGAAGAATATATCAGATCGAGAATTCGGCGATCGCCGTGGAATCTTTCCGTCAAAATTTCGGTATCAACAAGTTCATCAATCAGATCGCCGCCGATCCGGAAATCCGATATCTGGTGTTTCAGGACCTGAAGGGCATAATTTTCGCGACCGCCAATGTCCACAGCGTCACAAGGATCGCCGATGACGCCGAATTGTCGAGAACGTTGGAAGCCGGTGTCGAGGCCGCACGGATCATCGATTTCAACAACGAGAAACTGCTTGAGCTGGCAAGGCCCTTTATTGTCGAGGGGGTGACGCTCGGGATCTTCCGCATCGGGGTCAGTCTACAGGGTTATTTCTGTCATGTTCGCGCTACCGAGCGCCAGCTGATCGGCATATTCTTCGTTTTGCTTGCCGCCGGATCCATTGCTTTCTTCTTCTTCAACCGGTATCAGCGTTATCAGAGTCTCAAAGAAGCATTCGATAAGACCCTCGGCGCAATCGAAGACGGCGTCATGACCGTGGACCGCCGGGGAAGAATCACCGGGACAAATCGGGCGTTCCTTGATCTTTTGAATCTGGAATCGAAGTATTTGATGATGGCCGATTACGACATGGTATTCCCCGGTGACCCGTATCGGGTAAATAGAGCGCTTAAGGAATCGACAAAGATCATGGACGAACAGACGCTCGGCGGAAAACACCTGCTTTTCGCGACTTATCCTTTTTTTGATGAAAGACGGCATGCGTCCGGCGCGATTGTTATCCTGCGCGACACAACCAGGCTGCGTGAGTTTGAAAGAGAGCGGGAAGAATCAGAACGATTAAGATTTCTTGGTAATCTGGTCGCCAACTTCGCCCACGAGATCAAAAATCCTTTGAACGGCCTGTCGATGGCGGCGCAGCGTATGGCAAAAGAATTCAAACTGCCTGACCAGGAGTATGAACGACTGCTGAAAATCGTTCTCAAGGAAATCGGTTCATTGGACAAGACGCTCAATGATTTTCTGGACCTTGCTCATCTCAGAATCAGGGACAAAGAGCCCTTTTCCTTGACGCAGGTTCTTGCCGATGCCCTTGATCTTGTGCGCGAACAGATTCGCCAGACCGGCATAATGCTCCGGGATAATATCAAAAGCGACATGAGAATCGAGGGCAGTGCCGATGAGGTAAAACGCGCTTTGTTGAATATTCTTCTGAACGCGGTGGAAGCCGTATCCGGAATAAAGGAACGTACGCCGGAAATTCTCGTGGAAACCTCGGCGACCAAAGGCGGATACCGGATAGTGATCAACGATAACGGCGCCGGCATGGATGTTGACGAGCAATCGCGTATCTTCGCGCCCTATTTCACGACCAAGCGCAAAGGCACGGGTTTGGGTTTGTACATTGCCCAGGAAATACTGAAAAGGCATCGGGGAAGCATCCGGGTCGAGTCAGAAAAGAATCGCGGCACCAGGTTTACGATAGAGTTCAGCCGAGGCAAGATGGCGGAGGGTCCCTTGACTTTGAACGGGACTCCGATAGAATAAGCATGATGAATATCAAAGAAGATCTGGAGGCATAAAAGGATGAGCGTGCTCTCGAGCATCGGGAATACTCCTTTGGTTGAAATCGCCAATCACAATAAGAACTCCCGGGTGAAAATGTTTGCCAAGCTTGAAGGCTGCAATCCGGGTGGTTCGGTGAAGGACCGGACTGCGTACTATATGATGAATACGGCCGTGCAATCGGGCGCGCTTACCGGTCAGCGCGTGGTCCTTGAGCCTACATCCGGCAACACCGGTATTGCCCTGGCAATGATCGGCGCCGCGCTCGGTTTCAAGGTCAGATTGACAATGCCGGAATGCGTGTCTACTGAAAGGCAGCACATTCTTCAGGCATACGGAGCCGAAGTAACGTTGACTCCGGCGCGGGATGGAACCGACGGCGCCATCAAAATGGCCAGGGAAATTATCGGCCGCGAGCCGGACAAATACTATATGCCCGATCAGTTCAGCAACGCGGCAAACGTTTTGGCGCATTATGAAACGACCGGACCCGAAATACTTGCCCAGACCGGCGGCAAGGTCGATCACATTGTTGCGGGAATGGGCACGACCGGCACCCTGATGGGGCTGGCGCGTTACTTCAGAGAGAAAAGACCATCGGTCAAAATCATCGGCGTCGAACCGGTACCCGGTCATACAATACAGGGATTGAAAAACATGAGCGAATCGATCGTCCCGTCAATATATGATCCATCCATGCTCGATGACCGGATAACGGTCGAGGACGGAGAAGCCTTTGAACAAACACGGATGCTGGTCACTCAGGAAGGGTTGTTCGTCGGAATGTCCAGCGGCGCCGCGGTAGCCGGCGCGTTACGCTACGCTCAAAAACTGGAAAGCGGGACAATCGTAGTAATAATGCCGGATCGGGGTGACCGCTATTTAAGCACAACCTTGTTCCGTTCATTTTGCGCCAAATGCCCTCCTTAGAATCTTAGCCTCGATGTGAATAGTTTCGCGAACTTCAAAACCAATCTCCTGAGCCGGGATTTGGTCTTGCTTTATGCGATTGCCAGTCTGGGAATGCTCGGGCACATTCTGGTTGAGCCGCTGATCCCGATTTTCGCCCGGTTGCTCGGTGCATCCGGTCTTGAGGTCGGATTGTTAACTTCCGGATTCATGACCGCCCGCGCCGGCGCTTCCTATGGAATCGGACGATTAAGCGATCGCTGGCGAAAAAGAAAGATTTTCATTCAGATCGGCCTGATTCTTCTCTGCGCGACTACGATAAACCTGATACTGGTCAGTAGGTACTACGGATTGTTGATCGTGCGCTTTGCACAAGGACTATGTTCCGGCTTAATATGGCCAATTGCCCAGATCATGGTGGTCGAAAATTCAAAGGCCAGTTACCGCACCCGGGCGCTCTCGCTGTATCAGATAACCGGCCGGTTCGGCGCTCTGTTGAGCCGTCTATTATTGAGCGTACTATTAATGATCGCGGCGGCGGCGGGCCTGGCCGAGCCGAATTCCTTTAAACTTGTCTTTGTCGGCGCCGGTTTTGTCTTGTTTGCCGGCTTGATAATCAGCGCAAAATTGCCCGGATCAATGCCGGTACGCGACCCGCGTTTTGGCGATGGGCGATCTCCTTTGATTATCTTCGTTCTTGCTTTCATTTTCGGCGCGATGATGGCGATCGCACCGATATCGCTTGTTTATATCAACGAATACTTTAACTTAAGCCCAATAATGATCGCGATACTGCTTCTTTTCTTGGATGGCCTGTCAATGATCGCGATGTACGGCGCCTCGCATCTAACCGATTCAATCGGCATAAAAAATTCGCTGTGGTTCATTCTCATACCATGTTTTCTGTGCGCGGTTATTATTCCGTTCGCCAGATCCTTGGTTTTGTTCATCATCATATATTTTGTGCTGCGGATGAGCATAACTTCTTTTCTGCCATTGTCCCGTTCGTACGCAGTCAGCGGCAATAGCGAGTCTGGAACCAATGTCGGCACCTTGAATATGATGAGCAATATCGGATCTATGGCCGGACCGATAATCGGCGGTTTGTTGTACGATAAGCTGGTCGGCAGTTACCGGATCAGCGGGTATTCCTTTGTCGCATTGCTTCTGATCCCGGTTAGCGTCGTTTTGCTTATGATGCGCCGGCGTTGACACTGCGCGGTTTTTCGATAGAATAGTCAGATGCCGGTTTTTCTGTTCACAGACATAGAAGGTTCAACCCAAAAATGGGAGAAATACCCGGAATCGATGAAACAGGCCTTGATCCGACACGACCGGATCATCGACGAAAAAGTGGTCGCGCACGGCGGCCAGATCATAAAGCACACGGGCGACGGCGTGTTCGCAGTTTTTGAAGACGGCGATCCGCTGCAATGCGTTATCGACATACAGACCGGACTGAATTCCGAGAATTGGGGAGAAGATATCGGCGAGATCCGGGTTCGGATGGGTCTGCACGCGGGGAATGCCGACAGGCACGGCAGCGACTATTTCGGACCGGTCGTGAACCGCGCGGCGCGGGTGATGAGCGCGGCCTGGGGCGGTCAAATACTGCTGACGCCCGGCGTGCTGAATACCGCGTCGCTGCCGGCCGGCGCCGATATCACGGATCTGGGCAGTCATTTATTGAAAGATCTGGGTGAACCGCAGGTGCTTTGCCAGCTCGATCATCCGGGGCTGCGAATCAGGAATTTTCCAGCTTTAAGATCATTGAGCGCCCGTCCCAATAATCTGCCGGTTCAGAATACCCCTTTTTTGGGCCGGGAGCGCGAGCTTGCCGAAATAAAAACACTGCTTGACGACCCAAAGTGCCGTCTGCTGACGCTGATCGGTCCCGGCGGCACCGGGAAAACGCGACTGGCGATCCAGTCCGGGGCCGAGCGTCTTGAACGCTTCCCTCAGGGAGCGTTTTTCATATCGCTGACCTCGTTGGCGTCCGCCGATTTGGTTGCGTCGGCGATCGCCGAGGCGATGAATTTCAAGTTCTACACGCGCGAGAACGAGAAGACTCAGTTGATAAATTATCTCCGCGAAAAAGAAATGATACTGATTCTCGATAATTTCGAACATGTGATCGAAAGCGCCGCCATTATTGCCGAGATATTAAACGCGGCGCCGGGCATTAAGATCATGGTGACTTCGCGCGAGCTTCTCAATCTGAAGGGCGAATGGGTAGTTCAGGTGGAAGGTTTGAGCGTTCCGCCCAGTCCCTGCGTCGAGATCGAAGGATATAGCGCGGTGCAGTTATTCCTGTACAACGCCCGTCGAATTGACAACGATTTCTCGCTGCGGAAAGAAGAAGAGGCTTTATCGGTCATGAAAATATGCCAGCTCGTGGGCGGGCTGCCGCTCGGTATCGAGCTCGCGTCTTCCTGGTTGCGTTCTCTTTCGTGCCGGGAGATCGTCAAAGAGATCGAAAAAAACCTTGATTTTCTGTCGACCGCGATGCGCGATGTTCCTGAACGGCATCGCAGCCTGCGGGCGGTGTTTGATTATTCATGGAACTTGCTGAACACCGAAGAACAGGATGTTCTCAAGAAACTTTCGGTTTTTCGCGGCGGTTTTGATCGTGACGCCGCGACCAATGTTGCCGGCGCTTCTCTGGTCGTGCTTTCTTCGTTGCTTGATAAATCCCTGATCAACCGTAATCCCAAGGGCCGGTACAATATTCTGGAGATGGTCCGGCAGTATGCATACGAAAAGATCAGCCGGAATCCGGACGAGGAGCGGGAGGTACGACAGCGGCACTGCCGATACTTCACTGATATGCTGTATGAATTAGAGGGGAGAGTTTTCTTCGCCGAGCAGCAAACGACCTTGACGGCGATCAGTAACGATTTAGAGAACTTCCGAAGCGCCTGGCAGACGGCGATCAGCGGTCGGATGCCGCTTCGAATCGACCGGGCAATGACCTCGTTGGCGGTCTTTTACGAGGTCAACGGCCTTTATCGCGAGGGTCAAAGGACATTTCACGATGCACTGGCTGTTGTCGAAGCCGATAATGAAGCGGATGCCGGAGGAATCATCGCCAGCCGGCTTATGGCGCGGCTTGCCGTTTTTCTATACTGTCTGGGGCGTTATCCAGAGGCGCGAAGCATGCTTGAGATCGCTCTGGTGGTATGTCGCAAGCACGGCGAGCAAGAGGATATCGCCTATATTCTCAACCTGATGGGTAATGTCGAAAATCTGCTGAGCAATTACAAACAGGCGAGATTATACTATCGGGAAAGCCTGAATATCTACGAGACGCTTAATATTCCATGGGGCATTCAGGGCGCTTATAACAATCTCGGTGTGCTTGACTACTATGATGAAAACTACGATAGCGCTCAGGCGCTATTTGATAAAAGTCTCAAGATATGCGAACAAGCAGGATATAAGAGAGGAATTGCCATCGCGCTGGGTAACTCGGGTTTAATTCTTCACGGTCAGGGGAAATACGAAGAAGCGGTTGACGTTTTCTTGCGAAGTCTTGAGATCGAGAAGGAAGTTAACAACATTATCGGCATTGCCAGCAGTTATCATAATCTCGGACTGATATATGCGTCATCCGGCGATTATGCAAAAGCCAGGGACTATTATCTGATGGGACTGGAGATGAGGCGGGATATGGGCGACCGAATGGGGATCGGGATTTCCTACAATAATCTTGGCAACCTTGCCGCCAATACCGGCGCCTATCAAGAAGCAATCGATTTCCACCATAAGAGTCTTGCGGTGCGAAGGGAGATCGGCGATCATCTTGGTATCGCTCAATCTCTGCTGAACCTCGGATCGGCGCTTGACCGCGACCGGCAGTATGATGAAGCGGAAAGTCATCTATTCGGCGCATTGAAAGCCTTTGATGAACATGGCGACGAATCTTACCTGTTGAGCTGTATGTCGATGATCGCCCGGCATTATTCAAACCGCGGCGATATCGAGTCGGCGTTGTTATTAAGCGCATTTCTATATCAAAGCGAAAACATCGATAATGACCTGCGCGCTGAACTGGATGAATGTTGGGCGAAGCTGGAAAAATCGATGCCCCGGCAGAAAATCGAAAGGGCGAAAACAGCAGTTCGAGGCGTTTCTTTAAAAGAGATCTTGAGGACAATGATCAAGACCGGGAAGATCAATGAGCATAATCTTGGAGGACAGGTATGATAGGAAAAAAGAAGATGAAAAAGCTGATCGATACGGTTTTCAGCCGGAGCCAGGCCGATCAGGTCGAAGTTCTGATTAATAATTACGATTCGGCGCTGACACGCTACGCGAATAACTACATCCACCAGAATGTCAGCGAATCGAACGGCAATTTATCGATTCGGGTGATCTTCGGAAAAAAAATCGGATCGGCCTCGACCTCATCGCTCGATCCCCGGCAGATCAGGCAGGTGCTGGCATGGGCTGAAGCCGCGGCTCATCTTCAACTGCCGAATGATGATTTTGAAACCTTGCCGGTAAATCGGCGGAAAGAATACCGGTCGGTACGTACCGGTGTGCCGGCGACAATGCATTTCTCGTGCCGCCAGCGCGCCGAAGCAGTCGGTGAAATCGTTAAGGTGGCAAAAATGAGTTCACTCAATTCCTTTGGCTCGGTGTCAAACGGGTTCTCTGAATTCTGTGTCGCCAGCTCGCTGGGCACTTTTGCCTACAATTTAAGTACCGACGCTTTTTGCAATTGTGTCATGACCGGCGAGAATTCGACCGGTTATGTTCAGCGCGGACACCGCGATGTCCGGAAAATCAATTTCAAAAAGGTCGCCATGACCGCCGCGCGAAAAGCGCTGTTATCCGTCGACCCGGTGGATTTGCCGCCCGGATCCTATACGACGATCTTGGAGCCGCTTGCCGCCAGTGAATTGCTCGGTTATCTGTCGTTCTACGCGTTCAACGGAAAGTTCTATCTGGAGGGCCGTTCGTTCTTGAGCGGCAAGATCGGCAAGAGAATCGTCGATTCGAGAGTAACGATCATTGATGATCCGTTCAACGGACGAGGTTTTGCCTATGCCTTTGATGCCGAGGGCGTTGCCAAGAAACGTTTAGCCTTGATCGATAAGGGTATTGTCCGGAATGTCGTCCACGATTCGATTACCGCGTCCCGGGCACGGGTAAGATCGACCGGTCACGCGTTACCGGCGCCGAATATTTTCGGCCCGATCGCCAATCATCTTGTAATGAAGCCGGGCAAGAACGACCTGGCGTCGATGATCGCAAGTACGGAACGCGGTGTGCTGGTAACGAGATTCCATTACACCAATGTTATCGATCCGGTCCGGCTCACGTTTACCGGCATGACCCGGGATGGAACTTTTCTGATCGAAAAAGGCAAGATAACGAAAGGCGTTAAGAACCTGCGCTTCACCGAGAATATAATCGAATGCCTCAACCGGGTCGAGGACATTAGCCGCAAGTCTGAACTGGTTGCCTCGGATCCGGGTTATGGCGCTCGTTTTGGCAGCGGGGTGATAGTCCCGGCGCTGAAGATCAGGAATTTT
>JBBIHN010000049.1:8570-12245 GCA_037446995.1 Caldifarciminota bacterium
CATTCACCAGCGCGACCGAGTTCTAGCTTCGCATGCGGGGGATGAATGTTTGCTCTGCGTGACATAATCAGGATGCTCCGGCCTCATCAATGGGCTAAAAACTCTTTCATCTTTGCCGGGTTGATCTTCAGCCTCCAGATCGTGCATTGGCGCAGCGTCGCCAGAACCCTGCTTGCCTTCATTGCATTCATTCTGCTGAGCAGCGCGGCTTACATAATCAACGATGTAATCGACTGCCGCCGTGATCAACTGCATCCGGTGAAATCGAAGCGGCCGATCGCGGCCGGCAAGGTGAAGAAGGATTTGGCGATAGGCATTGCACTGCTGCTGATCTTGGTTGCGACTTTCATCGCCGCGTTGATCAACCGGTCTTTCCTGATCGTTGGTTTAATCTATCTATTGTTGATTGTAGCGTACTCGTTCGTTGTCAAACAGGTTGTGATTCTCGATATTGTTTTTGTCGCCATCGGATATGTGCTTAGAGCGATTGCCGGTGCGGTCGCGATCGAGGTGGAAATTTCATCATGGTTACTGGTCTGCACATTGCTGTTGGCGCTGCTATTGGTGATTTCCAAACGCCGCGCCGAAATCCAGCTTCTGGGCGATGCGGCGGTCGAACACCGTCCGATTCTCGCTCAATATTCGGTTCATTTGCTCGATCAACTGAACACGATCGTTGCCGCGGCCTGCGTTATCGCCTATTGTCTTTACACCCTCGCCCACGATACGGTCGAGAAGTTCGCCACCCGGGGTTTCGTATATACGATCCCCCTGGTGATCTTCGGTATTTTTCGCTATCTTCTGCTGGTTGGGGAAGGCGAAGGCGATAGGCCGGAGCGCCTGGTTTTGTTTGATCGGCCGTTGCTGATATGCATTTTGCTATGGGTTGGCGCCTGCCTTTACATTCTGCTGAACGCCTATCAGTAGATCACGCTTTGTTGCGGTTCGTGGCGCGGGCAGCGGAATATCCTGCAATTATTAACTTTTTTCAAAAGAATTTGTCAAAAATTGTATGAGATATGACAAGTTCACCCAGAAAGCTCAAGAAGTCCTGGTAATCGCCCAGGATATCATAGATGAATATAATCATCAGGAGCTCGATACCGAACACGTTCTTCTTGCTCTTATCAGGCAGGAAGACGGGCTTGTCGCCAAAATACTGCAGCGAATGGATATTATGCCGGACGCGATCAACCAGAGGTTGACCTCGAGCATGGCGAATCGGCCCAAGGTATACGGCGGAGCCGCGGCCCAGATGTACATCACGCCAAGAGCCAAAAGGATATTCTCAAAGGCTCATGCCGAAGCTTCCTACATGAAAGATGAATTTGTCGGCTGCGAACATCTGTTTCTTGCGATTACTGAAGAGCGGGAAGGTGAAACCGCGAAAATATTGAAAGAATTCGCGATCACCAAGGAGAAAGCTTATCAAGCATTACAGGCGATTCGCGGCACTCAAAGAATTACCGGTCAGGATGCCGAGAGCAAATATATGGCGTTGGAAAGGTTCGCCCGGGATATTACGGCGATGGCAAAGCAGGGGAAACTGGACCCCGTGATCGGCCGGGAAGAAGAGATAAAGAGGATTATCCAGGTGCTGTCGCGCCGCACCAAGAACAATCCGGTGCTTATCGGCGAGGCCGGAGTGGGCAAGACCGCGGTGCTTGAGGGATTGGCGCAAAAGATCGTTGAAAAGAACGTTCCTGAGATATTGAAGGATAAAAAAATTTTGGCGCTTGACATGGGTTCGTTGGTTGCCGGTTCAAAGTACCGGGGCGAGTTCGAAGAGCGTCTGAAAGCGGTAATTGACGAGATAAAGAAAGCCAAGGGTGAAATCATACTGTTTATCGACGAACTCCATACCATTGTCGGCGCCGGCGCGGCCGAGGGCGCGATCGACGCATCGAACATGCTCAAACCGGCCCTGGCGCGCGGCGAACTTCAGTGTATCGGCGCCACGACCTTAAATGAATACCGCAAGCGCATCGAGAAAGACGCTGCCCTGGAACGAAGGTTCGCGCCGGTTTTTGTTGGCGAGCCGAGCGTGGAAGATACCATTGAGATACTAAAGGGTCTGCGCAGCCGCTATGAATCGCATCATGGCGTGGCCATTGATGACGGCGCGTTGACTGCGGCGGCGAAATTATCCGAAAGGTATCTGACCGAACGGCAATTGCCGGACAAGGCGATCGACCTTATCGATGAGGCATGCGCCCGGGCGCGCATCGAGGTCTACTCAATGCCCGACGATCTCAAGGAAATGGAGCGGCAGCTGGAGACTTACAATCACGAGGGCAAGGACGCGGTTGACAAGCGTAATTATGAAAAGGCGGCCGAACTCCGGGACGCCGTCGAAAAACTACAGAAAGAGTATCGTCGCAGCAAAAATGAATGGATGAAACAGCGGGGTATATGCGAAAAGGTAACCGAAGATGATATCGCGCATATAATCGCGTCCTGGACCGGCATACCGGTTTCAAGAATGCTCGAGTCGGAAATGGACAAGCTGCTCAAAATGGAAGAAAGGATACACGAGCGGCTGATCGATCAGCAGGACGCGGTGGCGGCGGTTAGTGCCGCGATACGAAGATCGCGGGCCGGATTGAAGGATCCAAAGCGCCCGATCGGCTCATTCGTATTTCTGGGCCCGACCGGCGTGGGTAAAACCGAATTAGCCAAGGCATTGGCTGAGTTTCTGTTCGATACCGAGGAATCGATCGTCCGTGTTGACATGAGCGAATACCAAGAGAAACACACGGTCTCAAGATTGATCGGCGCGCCGCCCGGCTATGTGGGATTCGAAGAGGGAGGGCAGTTGACCGAGGCGGTAAGGCGCCGGCCGTATCGCGTGATCCTGTTCGACGAATTCGAGAAAGCGCATCCGGACGTGTTCAACATAATGCTGCAACTGCTCGATGACGGACGCCTGACCGACGGCCAGGGCCGCACCGTGGATTTCAAGAATACGATCGTTATCATGACATCCAATTTGGGCAGCGATATTATCACCGATTCGCTCAAGAACGGGAAAGCGGATTTTGAGAAGGTCAAGCAGGAGGTATATCAAATACTGCAGCGCAGTGTCAAACCGGAGTTCCTAAACCGTATCGATGAGGCAATAGTATTCAAGGCTCTAAGCTTCGAAGAAATCAAAGGCATTGTCGAGCTGGAACTAAAAAAAGTGATCATGAATGTCAAAGAATTCGGGTTTGACATTCAGTTCTCGGATGCGGTAAAAGATTTCATCGGACATGAGGGTTTTGACCCGGTTTACGGCGCGCGCCCTTTACGCCGGGCAATACAGCGCCTGATCGAGAACCCGCTTTCAAAGAGCATAATCGGCGGTAATTTTAAGAAGGGAAGCGCGATAAAAGTCGACATCGAGAAAGGGGAGATCCTCTTTAAAGTGTAGTGTTGCTTAAGGAACTACTCGAGTGCCCGGAAGAAATATTACTCAGCACCTTAAATAGTCTAATATTAATTCTCGGGCGCATGCTGCAGAGTTTCCATGTCATTCCCTGGCTTGACCAGGGAATCCAGGAAAACAAAGAGACACAATAGACTGGATTCCGCATCAAGTGCGGAATGACGGCACACATTCGACGGCATTTGATTAAACTGCTTACACGACTTTTGCGTTTTTTAAAGAAGATAAGATTTGGGCTCATTGGCTCA
>JBBIHN010000050.1:0-12223 GCA_037446995.1 Caldifarciminota bacterium
GCGTAAGTCTATCAAAATTCGTCAATTTGCCAAGGGCTATTCTGGAGGCCATATTGCTCGGCCGGCTTTGGTGATGTATCTCCACTTGTTCTTTTCTTTGATTCTTATCAATCCGTTTTGACGATCTCCAACTCAATCATATCGCGGCTTGATAACCATATTCCCTTTGGTGTCGATGAAACCCCAATGATTTTCGACGCGGATACGGGCAAGATCTTCGCAAAAATCTCCGACGTCATCAAATTGAGCCTTGACCATAGAATTGCCTTGTTTGTCGATAAAACCCCATTTGCCATTCTCCAGGTAGCGCGCCAATCCTTGGCAGAAACTGCCGACGGCTGCGAATCGAGGGTGGATGGAAATCTTTCCGTTTCGGTCAATGAAGCCCCAAATACCATCGATTTTTACAGCGGCCATTTCTTCCGAGAAATCTGAGGCCGATTCGAACTGGGGTTCGATCACGACTTGACCGGTCGTGTCAATGTAGCCGTATTTGCCGCGGGGGAAATCAACTTCATCCTTACCATTCTTATTGATGTAGCCGCATAGACCTTTAACGTAGACCGCGGCAAAACCGCCGGAATAATCGAAAGCATGATCATACTGGGACCGGACTACTGACGCTCCGTCTTGATCGATGAATCCAACCTTGTCGCCTGCCCAGCCGGTCTTGCCTGGTCTGCCGCCGGTCCAGAAGCGCGCCCGGTTTTCATTGAAAGACGCACAATAGTCAAATGAAGGTTTGATGACGAATTGGCCAGAACGATTGATAAACCCCCATTGATTATTATGTTTCACCGCGGCCAGACCTTCCTTGAACGGTTCGGCTTGTTGAAAACCGTATTCTATTTTTATCGCGCCGTTCCTATCGATATACCCCCATAGACCGTCTTTTTCCACCGGAAAAAGCAATGCACCGGATTGGGCAGACGCGGTTCGGCAGTCGAACAGAACTACCAGAAGCAGACCGGCGAAAACCCTAAACATGGAATATAATAGCGCTTTTTTTGCCATGCGACAAGATGCGAGTAGTATATGGAAATTTACCCCCCTCATCTTCTGGTCTTGACAAGTAAGCTGCGATTGCTATAATTATTTGATGGTTTATGAGTTTGCTGCTAATCTATATGAGACTTAATTCAGGTGAGTTAATATCAACCGGCAGGCGTGAAGAATTAGTGGATCGGAGGTTATTATGACGCGTGCATTTTTGGGGCTGTTGATTGCGTTGCCGCTTTGCGGCGTCGATTATCTGGCGCAGGTTCAGGGTATCAGGCCGGTCGATTGTCAGATCATCGAACATGTTGGTGATAATTACATCATTCTGGTCGACGAGCATGACGTGCTCAGGCTCGGACATCAGTATCCTTCTTTTCGGATACTCGATACGAATCCGGATGAGAAGTTGTACTATTTGGTGTTCAATGACGGTTACGACAATTCATCTTTGAACAGACACGGCAAAATCCTCGAGCAGTACGACGACTGCGTTCTTTTCAGAACCGCGGAAGAAGAGATCCCCGCCTTGAACAACTATCAACTGGAGTTGAGCCGGGTGTGGTTGCAGCCGCTTGCCTATCAGCCCGACATCGGCGACCTTCCGCAGTTGACCGATTTCCGAGCCGATACCTTGATCCGGCAGATGGTGAACCTGGTGTCTCTGGATTCGATTTATCGGTCAATTCTGCGCATGCAGCGCATGTATACGCGCTATTCAACGTCGGATTCAAATAAGTATGTTGCCGTGCCGTGGATTCGCGATCGGTTCATCGCCTACGGCTGCGACAGCGTGTATCTGGATTATTTTTCTTCGTCATACGGGCCTAATATCATCGGCATAAAGCGGGGTTTGTTGTACCCGCAATTAAGCCGATACTGCGTGATCGGCGGGCATATGGATTGCGTTCCGTCAAGCGGATATGCGCCGGGGGCGGACGATAATGCATCCGGAACAACCGCGGTCCTCGAAGCGGCCCGGGTAATGAGGAATTTCAACTTCGAGAATACGATCGTTTATATCGCATTTAATGCCGAAGAACAAGGATTGATCGGCAGCCGGGCAACCGCCGATTCTTCCTACGCCCGCGGCGATACGATTCTCGGAATGTTCAATTATGACATGATCGGTTATGTTGAGTCTCCTAACCGTGATACGATGAATGCTCATTACACGACCGCGGTTGCCGGGTGTAGCCTGTTCGTGTGCCAGTTCTATCAGGCAGTCGCGGATACCTATACGCAGCTGAAAATACGGCGCGTGCGTAACACCGGAACCAGCGGTTATTCAGATCATGCCCGTTACTGGCAGCGCGGTTACAAAGCCATGCTCGGTATTGAAAGGGTGCTGTGTCCGGGCTATCATACGGTCGGCGATACGATCGGTCCGACCGGCGTGAACAGCCTGCCGTTTGCCACCCAGGTGACAAAAACCGCAGTTGCCGCGCTTGCCAAACTTGCGGTTCCGATTCATGGAAACCCGGGTGTTCAGGAACTGCCGATCGTTGTCGACCGGCCGTTCTTTGAAATCACGCCCAGCGTAGGCCGGGCGTTTAGAATCGAATTTCAGGTTTCCGGTGCCGCGGCGGTAGAAATCAGCCTGTACAATGTTCTGGGACAGGCGGTTACCGACGTGTATAAGGGTTATCTCCCGGTTGGAATACACCAACGCATCTGGGCTCCGGACCGGACAATACCCAAAGGAGCGTATTTTGTGTTCTTCCGGCAGGGAGCAGTTCGGCACAGTAAGAAAATACTGGTCGAATAGGCGTCATCATTGTACTGCTGTTTGTCAGGTCGCCGTTCAATTCAAGAAGGGTGCATCTCTAGAGCGTTTAGAGACATTGAAAATTACTTACGAATGAAGAATAACAAAGGGAGGTGACATGAGTTCCAAAGGTCGGCTGCTGATTATGCTGAGTCTTTGCTGCGCCGGCTTTGTTTTTGCCGGACAATTCGTGAATAATGGGGATTTCGAACAACCGTTGACCACGGGCTGGACCCAGGCGACAAGCGGCAGCGGATTTGTCATCAACCGGGCGACAAACTATGACCCGGATCCGGATTATGAGGCTCAGGTATTCAAGAGCACGGGCACGGGCTATGCGAAGCTTTATCAAAGCGCGGCGATCCCGACTACTGATCTTGAATTCTCGGCGAATCTTAAACTTATCGCCGCGACGACATCTTCCACTTGCTGGGCCGGCACGGCATTGATCATTGGCTACCTGAATCCGTCCGGTTCATTGCTGGGCGAGACCATGATCTGCCGGCGCACCGCCGCCTGTCCGTGGCAGAATACATCGACCCGCCATCTGATAGATGCGGTTGATACTTTGTGGCACAACTACGCGTTCAACATCAATTCGGAACTGGCAAATCTGCCCGGCGTCAATCCGGCCAGTATCGCGAAGATCGAGATCGCCCTTTACAGTCAGTGTTACAGCGGTTGAGGTACGACCGAAACGGCGAAGGTCTTCGCCGATGACATTCAGCTGCGCTACACTGGTACCCAGAAGTATTTGTCCTTGATGAAAACAAAAATCCATGACAGCGGCGGCAATAACAACGGCCGTCTTGATCCGGGTGAAACCGTGAATCTTACCGCCTTCTTGAAAAATACCGGCGGCGCTGATTTTATTAGCCTCAACACGACGATACAGATCGGCGATCCGTATATTACGATCAATGATAACAGCGGGATTTTTGGTTTCCTGGCGGTGGACAGCACCAAGGAGAACGCATCCGATCCCTATACGATACACGCGGCGGCAGCCACGCCGCATGGGCATTTGGCGCATTTTCGATTGATCGCGGTCGACGGCGCGTTTTGCGATACTTTTGACTTCGATATCGTGATCGGAACATATCATTATTTGATCTGGAATCCGGATCCGACCGGCACACCCGGTCTGAAAGCCGACAGCATTCTGCGCGCGATCGGTTATTCGGGCGTGCATACGGTCAGCATCGGCGGCATGGAGACGGATCTGTATCAGGCGATATTTGTCTGCGCCGGCATTTATCCGAACAATTACATTATCACCGATAACGGTACTGAGGCGACCATGCTCGTTAACTACTTGAACGGCGGCGGCCGCATGTACTTAGAAGGCGGCGATGTCTGGTATTATGATCCGCTTTATCAGGGCGGTCATAACTTCGGAGCATTGTTCGGCATCAACGCTTCGGCTGATGGTTTGGACGATATGGGGCCGGTGCAGGGACAGACCGGCACTTTTACCAACACCATGTATTTCAACTATGCCGGCGAAAACAGCTATATGGATCATATTGATCCGACCGGCACCGCGTTTCTCATTTTCCGCGACGCGGATAATGCGTACAATTGCGGGGTCGCCAACGACGCGGGCGCGTACCGTACGGTTGGAACGTCGTTCGAACTCGGCGCCCTGGCTGATGCCGGCGGCAACTCGACCCGGGCTGCGCTGCTGGATTCGATCATGCATTTCTTCGGCATTTCCCTGATCGCGCTCGAGGAGCGCGGCTCCTCGGCCATAGCCTCGATCAATCTGCAGGCATATCCCAATCCCGGCTATGGCCGGATAATGCTGCATTGGTCGCCGGGCCGCAGGGTCAAATCCGTGAAGATCATCGACGCCGCGGGCCGTGCAATAAACGAATTGAAGCCGGCGGCAAATCAATGTTCGATCAGCTGGAACGGAATTGACTCCGAGGGCCGCAAGGTCGGCAGCGGCGTATATTTCGCCGTGGTCGACGATCAAACGTCCAATTCGTGCGCGAAATTCATTCTAATTCGATGATCGATCGTTGACAATTAAGAAATACTCGATATAATCGAAGCCATGAAGACAAAGATCGTTGTCTCTGCCTTTGGCGTGTTCATGTTGTTGATAAGCTTTTGCTCAAAAGCGCCGCAGGTGATTTTCCCCGAACCCACGGATCGATTTGTTCTCGCCGAACTTGCCACGGATGACGCTTGAGGTTTTTGCGCGCTCGCGGAGCGGGTGCTGATCGACAGTTTGGTCGCTGAGTATGGCGATACTCTGGTCGTAATATGCTATCATGATCATGGCGTTTACATGAACGACAACGCGGTCGCCAGACTCGCGTTCTACAACACGGGGTTGGCCAAGCCATATGTCATGTTCGATGGCGCGAACGTCGCCTGGCAGCAGAATCCGGACAAATATGACAGCACATATACTGAGTATCTGCGCATCGCGCGTTCGGTCGCGCCGAGTTTCAATCTCGAAACCGACAGCGTATTCAGCGACTCGGTCGATGCCGGATTTCGTCTCTGGATCGTGCCGACCGATACGATTACCGGCGTCGATATCCGGGCGTTCGTTGTAATCCTTGAAGATTCCCTGCCCGGAAATTACACGGTCCACATGAATGTGTGCCGCGCTTTGACGCAGTTTCCGGTCAACCTGATGTACGGCGACACACTTGATACGAATATTGTCTTCAGGCATAGTATTCGGTCCGGCCGTCTCAAGGCGGCGGTGTTTGTTCAGGACATGGCTATCAAGGAAGTGCTGCAGGCGCGGATGATCAGGTTTTAGGAGGTTAGAATGAGAAGGTTCGCTTGGTTACTTTTTGTTCCGTTGATGGCATTAGTCGCCGATGACGCCGGAGCCGTGGATGCTCCGGGTTTTACACTGCCGGACATCGACGGCAACACGGTTTGCCTGGATTCATTGGTCAAGGACGGTCCGGTCTTCATGAGTTTCTGGGCGCTGTGGTGCAAGATGTGCATAAAAGAACTCGATGCGCTGAGACCGTATTTCGATGAACTTGATTCACTGGGAGTCAATATGCTGGCGATAAGTCAGGATAAAGCCCGCGCCGTACCCAAGGTCAAACCATTCGCCCTGAGTCATAAGTGGAAGTACGTCGTCGTGCTTGATCCGGAGAACATACTGCGTACCTTGTACAATGTTCAGGCAATGCCCAGCAGTTTCATTGTCGATCAGAACAAGAAACTTATCTTCACGCATCAGGGATACAAACCCGGCGATGAGATCATAATTGTGAATAAAATGCGGGAACTCTTCGGGCAAGGCGGAGAAGAATGACCAACTCGCGGATCTTGCTGCTGGCGGCGTTGTGCTGGTCGATCGCCCTTGCCGCGGACTTGCGACTCAGCGGCGCGAACCGAGCAGAATACTGGGTATTCGTTGATGATCGCCTCGACACCCTGGATCTCAACTACAAGGAGCATTTGATCGAGAAGCTGAAGATCGGCCTGACCTATGGTGATCTGACGCTGCGCGGCGTTTTCTTTTTCTGGGATCCGTCGCTGGCCGCGCAGGGTAGAATGCAGTATATAGATTTTTCTGCCCAGTACAAGAAGGACCCGGTGAGTCTCGTTTACGGCCGCTATTACGCGACATTTGGTCGTGGATTATGTCTGAATCAGTTTCTCGATGAGGATTTCAATATTGACAATTCCTTATACGGAGTGAGGACCGACATCGAGATTTTTCGAAGCCGGATTACGCTTGTGACCGGGCAGCCGAGAAATATATTCTTTGAGGAACTGCAGTACGGCATAAAGAATTTCAATGATTCGTTGGCGCAGATACGCGGCGCGAACATCGAAACGCGCCTGCCGCTGCCTAAGACACGCGTAAACCTGATTACCAAGATCGGCGGACGATACGTACGGGTCAATCGCGAAAGCGATCTGAACCCACAGGCGTTCACTGAGCTGTTCGGCGCGGATATGGGTTTGACGGTCGGTCCCTGGGAGCACTATTTTGAATGGGGCCGGCAATGGGGGGCATATCCGGTAATCGGCGGTCGTCTCAAGGGCGACGGTTTCATTTACACTACCGGCCTGGCGTTCCCGGGTTTCGGCATATCGGCTCAGTATGTGGATTATACCGAACTCGGCTTTGGCGGGCCGGGTTATCGCTATAACGAGGTGCCGACCCCGATCAAGAGCGGCCTTTCGGTCAATCGCGGCATTGACGAGATCGGTTACGGGCTTGCTCTGGTAGCGACACCGGCGGATTTTGTTTCGCTTGAGATCGAGAACAACAAGGTCAGCAGTCATGATGAAGATGTCTCTCGCATCCGGCAGATCATTGCCTTCAATGAAGATCTCGAAGGCGTGCTCGAACAGATCGTCAAGATCGTCAGCCATCCCAATTATGATCTGGAAATAACCATCGGCGCGGAGCGAACGATCAAGCAGGGGATCGAACTGCCGGTGCGGAAAAAAATCGAAACCAAACCCTATGTTGAGGCAACCTATGATTTCGGCGGTTTATTTGTTGATGCCGGCTACGAGCATATTTTCGTGAACAGCGACACGAGCGATTATTTTGATCATGCCGTGTCGGTATCGATCGGCAAGCCGGAGCGGTTTGTTGTCTCGCTGCGGCTTGAACGCCGGAACCGCATTCCGGCCTGGTTGATCCCAAAAATGGGCGAGGAAACTTTCTGGCCGATGTTGGAATTAAGTTATGATATCACTACCCGCCATAATCTGCGCGTCCGACTTGGCGCGGAAAAAGGCGGTCTGGTTTGCTCCGGAGGAGTATGCCGCTTTGAAGAACCTTTTCGGGGCGTCAAACTCGTCTTGACCAGTATTTTTTAGGGGGCGTCGTGAAGAAGATAGTTTCGACGATCATAATAGCCTTAGTTACTCTTGGTTTTTACATCTGCATTCTTTACGGAGAAAAACTGGGCGATTTTGATGAGATTGAAAGCGTCGGGTCGGTGATGTGTCTTTCCTGCATGGGCTTGCAGCAATGAAGCCGCGGATTCGGTCGCATCGCATCGGCCAGATCGTCGCCTCGATCATCACCTTGGGGCACGTGCCGGCGTTGTGGACCGGGAACATTTACCAGGGATTTCTGAAACGCGGCTGCGTGCCGATATTGAATTGCTGGGGTTGCCCGCTTTCTCTTTTCTCTTGTCCGATCGGCGGTCTGCAGCATTATTTTAATCTCCACTTGTTTCCTTTCTATATACTCGGATTTTTCGGCATTATCGGCATGCTGGTCGGTCGTATGGTTTGCGGCTGGTTGTGTCCTTTCGGGTTGTTTCAGGATCTGCTCAATAAGATAAAGTCGATTAAACTCAAACTGCCGGCTGGTTTGACATATTTCAAATATGCGGTGCTGATCATCGTCGCCGGCATTCTCGCCTGGACGACAAGGGAGCCGTGGTTTTGCAAACTATGCCCGGCCGGCATTCTTGAAGCCGGTATCCCATTAGTGCTGGCCGATAAGACCGGAAACATCCGGGCACTGGTCGGCTGGCTTTTCTTTACCAAGGTGGGCATATTGATACTGGTGATAATTTTCTCGGTAATGATCAAACGGTTCTTCTGCCGGGTTATTTGTCCGATCGGCGCGATCTATTCGGTATTCAACCGATTTTCCCTATTCCGGTTTCATGTCGATCCCGCTAAATGTAAACAGCCGAATTGCCGGGTTTGCGAGAAGATCTGCCCGATGGATATAAAAATCTACGACAATCCAAATCAGAAGGAGTGTATTCGTTGTCTTGAATGCTTCTATCGATGTCCAAACATCGCGATTTCATTCGCTACGATAAGGACCGCGCCCAGTATCGTTGCCGGATCAAAGGAAAACTCGTAGACCGATATCAATCATATTTTCATTCTGATCATGCAATCGCCCGGCATTTCTTTGCCGGTCGATTTTCATTGATTGTTAGTCCGAATTAGATACAATCTTTCAAAACAGCATATCGAAACAGGAGGTTATATATGCATCGAAAGATCACGCGCGTCCAGGCAAGAGAGATACTGGATTCACGGGGCAACCCGACGATCGAAGTAGAAGTGACCCTTAGTTCGGGTATACGCCGCAGCGCTTCTGTGCCATCCGGAGCTTCAACCGGCACTTATGAGGCAGTCGAATTGCGCGACAGCGACAGCAACCGCTACGGCGGCAAAGGTACGCTCAAAGCCGTAAACAATGTTAACGACATCATCGGACCGGCTCTGATCGGGCATAACGTTACCGATCAGACCAGCCTTGACAAACTGCTGATCGACCTGGACGGCACGAGCAACAAAAGCCGATTGGGAGCAAATGCTCTATGCGGGACATCGCTGGCGATCGCGCGGGCCGCCTCTGCCGCGGTCGAACTGCCGCTGTACCGGTATCTTGGCGGTCCATACGCGGTGATCATCCCGGTGCCGCTGATGAATGTGATAAACGGCGGCGTTCACACTTTGCAGCAAGGGCCGGATTTTCAGGAATACATGATTATCCCGTACGGAGCCGAAACCTTCCGTGAAGCGCTGCGCTGGGGAAGCGAGACCTATCACGCGTTGAAGAAGCTTCTCATGGAGAAAGGCTTCAAGATCGCGGTCGCCGACGAAGGCGGTTTTGTGCCGGCAATATCATCAAATGAAGATCCATTGAAACTTATCGTCGCTGCGATCGAACGCGGCAATTATCGTCCGGGCGAGGACATCGGCATTGGCCTTGACGTAGCCGCGAGTTCGTTTTATGGCGACGGCACGTATAATCTACGCATTGAAGACAAACGGCTGACTTCCGAACAGATGATCGACCGCTACGCGGAACTGGTGAACAAGTATCCGATCGTCCTGATCGAGGACGGATTGGCTGAGGACGATTGGTCCGGATGGCAGAAACTCAATGACCGATTGGGCGAAAAGGTACAGCTGGTCGGTGACGATATCTTTGTCACCAATGTTCTAAGAATCGAGAGAGGCATAAAGGAGCGGGTTGCCAATGCGGTTTTGATCAAACCCAATCAGATCGGCACTTTGACCGAGACCATTACGGCGGTCAAAATGGCGCAGAAAGTTAACTGGCGGGTGGTCGTGTCGCATCGCAGCGGCGAAACGGTCGATCCTTTTATCGCCGATTTCACGGTCGCGATGGGAACCGGCGCTCTGAAGACCGGTGCCCCGTGCCGCGGTGAACGGATTGAAAAATACAATCAACTGCTGCGCATTGAAGACGAGTTGAAGGATGCGGCGGTTCATCCGAGCCGGGAATCTTTTCTGTATTAGCCGTTGTGATTTTGTAGGCAAGCCGGACCGAAAAGGAGCAGGACATGGAACTTGATTTCAACGAAGATCTTGAAAAGGGGCCGTTTTGCAAACCGTATGGTCAGCTTTTCTACGAGAATCTCGAGAAAATGCCGTCGCTGCAGGTCATGGAAGGATACCTTTCGTGTTTGCTCGAGGCCCAGGACCGGATACAAAAAGCGATTTCGATTCTTGAAGGAATATTGAAGCGGGGCAGCGATAAGTTGAGACAGATCGATAAGCCGATGGATATCCAGTACATGTTCGGCAAGGTGACCGGCAATCGGGGAGAGATCGAAAAGGAAATCGAGCATCTTGCCAGACATCGACGCGAAATCGATGCGATCATCGCGCAGTATTCTGAAAAAGGCGTTTTCCGGATGCCGATCAAGGATTTCATGATGCTTTTTGACGCCGAATTCAAGATCAAAGTGGAGAAGAAGAAAACCGATTCTCAAGACCTGTATGTCGCCGAAATCAACGGCAATGACCTTGCCGGCTGTGCTGGTTTTGACCATCTGAACAAAGTGATGTCCGGTTATCTATTGTCCAAACTGATGAAAAAGAACGAAACGTAAAGGGGTTTGTCGCCGGGGATTTGTCCGAAAGGGTCAGGAATCATCCTGACCCTTTCGGCTTACGCTGCTGCGACTAACGGGCGTGAACCAGTTTGCGGGTTATTGTTCGATGTTCGGTTTTCAGCTGATAGAAATAGACTCCGTTCGAGATTTGCTTTCCGTTGTTATCCAAACCATTCCACTCGACCGTTTTCATGCCCGGATCCTCGATTTGATTGACCAGAGTTTTAACCAGACGACCGCTGATATCATACAGAGTCAGACCGACCTGCTGTCGGTCCGCGATCGAATAAGTGAACTTGACCGTTTTGCTGAACGGATTAGGCATGCTCGGCGCCATAAATACGCCGCGCTGCAGGTCGAAATTGCGGTTTTCCTTAACCCCGGTCACGACGCCGTAGAATCCGCGTATTTTTACGATCGCCCGATCAGGATTCTGGGCAATCGTGACCCAGTAATTGCCGTCGCGGGGATCATATTCCACGCCGCGCGCATTCCAGCCCGGGAAGAGCACGCGCTGGATAATGTCGCCGTACTCGCGGTCGAGTTCATACAAACCGACCGAATCGAGCGTGCCGCCCGAGTTGAAAGAAGTGTATATCAGAAGCAAGGTAGTATCTCGGATCGAGCCGATACCGCGCGGTTCGACCGCAAGACAGCGCGTTGCATTATAGGCATACAGAGGAACATTGATGCGGGAGCTCCAATTGCCGAGCGTGTCGCAGTCATATATGTAGGATGAGGTGGAGTTGTTGAGACGCTCGGACAAGTACATGCGACGCTGCGATTCGAGCCAGCCGATGCCCATAGGATAGGTTGAGGCCGGGTTATTGAACTGTCTTAGAACCGTACCGCTGGTATTGAGTTTGTACACGCGCCTCAAATTTGTGCTGGCAAACCAGTAGGTGTTGTCGTAGGCGCAGTACTTGATATCGCTACCCAGTGAGTCCGGAGCACTGATAAAGCCGAGAAATGTTACGTTGCTGTCCGAAGAGTACCGGTATATTCTGCGCCGGTAAAAATTCGTCACCAGGAGCTCGTTGGCGTTTCGATTGTACCCGGCGCCGTAAATGAAGTGGGTATCGCCGCCAAGAGAGATCTGCTTGGGTCCCCAGATAACCTCTAAGCCGCTTGAACCGACCTTGAGATAGAATTCAATGTCCTGAACATAGCCGCCGCCGCCAGTGAGACGGAGCGTGAAGGGGATCAAAGTGCCGGTCGGCGTCGAGCCGGACGCGGTCATGCGGAATCTTGATCCGCCGTTATTTGCCTTAGCTCCGACTGCGATATTACCGAAAGTGCCGATTGAATCGAGCAGGGTGATATAAGCGCTGTTGGTTCTGAGCACGCCGGTGCAGCTGGTTACTCCGGCCGCGGACTGATTGTACAGGGTGTCGGTTAAATACACGGTTTCGCCCGGATCCCATCGGCCGTCATTGTTGCCGCCGGGCGCCGGGTCCTGGAGCAGGTTGCCGCAAATATGAAGCACGGGCGTTGACAGACTGCCCAGACCGCCGGAAACGACGAGCGCATAAGGCTGTCTGGTTCCTTGCGGGACCGCCGGAGCATTTACCCGTATTGTCCAGTTACCGGTTTCCGGCACATTTCTGCGCGC
>JBBIHN010000051.1:0-11929 GCA_037446995.1 Caldifarciminota bacterium
GCCACCCCAGGATTGCCGTTGTTCAACGAGCCGGGTGGCTCAAGTAATATCCGTGATCTGGGCGCGGTCTCACCCTCATTACCCTTTCTATTTATGGTAAGGGTCGCTTCGCCGCAGACTTTTAATCTGAGCGGTTCGGTCGACAGTATGGCTTGTTGTGATTTTTATATTCAGGGTCGCCGTAGCCTGATCGAAAGCATTACTGACAGCGCCTATATCCAGGTGCAGTTGGCGCCGGGTACCTATATCTATCTGCTTAATGATGGGGCTGGGAACTCATTTTGAAGAAAGTGTAGAAGAATCAGCCGTTTACCGGCCATAATCCGCCGTTCCTTAGTCAGTCAATGACCGTTGACTATCGCCTAATATTCCACTATAATTCCACGATAAGGAGGTACACGGTTCAAAATGAAATTGTTTGATTATGAGTCACCGCCGATCGGGCCGAACGCCCGAAAATTGATCGACCGGGATAAAAAAGTGATGTTCGGCGCGCACACCCGCACCCGCGAAATACCGCTGGTCGTTGACCGGGCCAAAGGATGCCGCGTATATGATGTCGATGGAAAAACCCTGCTTGATTTCGGTTCAGGCTTTGCCGTGGTCGGGACCGGCCACTGCCACCCGGACGTGATCAACGCGGCCTACGAGCAGATGCAGAAGCTGATTCACATATCCGGCTGCGATTTCTACTATGATTCTCAGGTGACGCTCGCCGAAAAACTTTTCGAGATCACGCCCGGGAAATTCGAAAAAAGGGTCTATTTCGGGAATTCGGGAGTTGAGGGCATATCCGCCGCCCTGAAGATCGCCCGCCATTTCACGCGCCGGCCGCGCATGATCAGTTTTCTCGGCGCTTTTCACGGCCGGACCATGACCGGGATCACCTTGTCGGGCAGCAAGAAAATACAGCGCGCCCATTTCGGCGCCCTGCTGCCGGAGAATCATCATATTCCGTATCCGTACTGTTATCACTGCATTTTCAACGAAACCTATCCCCATTGCGTACGCAGGGATTTTGACGGCATGCCGATACCGTATTGCCTGTCATATCTTACCCATGTTGTTTTTGAACGGACAATCGATCCTGAAGATGTCGCGATCATCCTCGTCGAACCGATACAGGGCGAAGGCGGCTATATCGTGCCGCCCAAAGAATTCCTGCCGGCCTTGCGCAAGATCTGCGACAAGTACGGCATAATACTCGTTTTCGACGAGATCCAGAGCGGCCTGGGCCGCACCGGCAAATGGTTTGCCTGCGACCATGTCAAGGTTGTCCCGGATATTATCGTGATCGCCAAGGCGATCGCGTCCGGACTGCCGATGAGCGCGACCGTCTCAAGAGCCGAGCTCCAGGATCCGCAACTTGATAAACGGGCATGGCGTCCGGGCTCTCACGGATCGACTTTCGGCGGCAATCCGGTCATCGCCGCGGCCGGGATCGCGTCATTGAAGATCATAGAAAACGGTTTGATCGACAACGCCCGCCGCATCGGCGAACATCTAAAGAACGGCCTTGTCGAGATCATGAACCGCCGCAAAATAATCGGCGAGGTGCGGGGTATGGGTTTGATGCTCGGCATGGAAATGGTGCTCGACAAGAAAACTAAAGAGAATTTTCCGGCGGTCATAACCAGTAACGGCAAAAATATCAAGGAAGTCATAACCGGCGAGTGCTTCAAGAGAGGTTTGATCGTCTACGGCGCGGGTTTCAACTCAATCCGTATATCGCCGCCCCTGATCATCACCCGGGACGACGCCGATCAGGCGATCCGGGTAATCGATGAAGTTGTCGCCTGGGTCGAGAAGAATATCATATGATAAAACGTTCGATCTTCCGCGAATACGATATCCGGGGTTTGGCCGACACTGATCTTGATGACGACAATGTCTATGCTCTGGGCCGGGCTTTTGGTTCATATTACCGCAAGCGCGATTGCCGTGAAATAGCCATCGGATCCGATGTCAGGCTGTCTTCGCCGCGTATCAGCGCCGCCCTGATCCGGGCGTTGAATGATTCTGGATGCGATGTCATCAACATCGGTTCGGTACCGACGCCATTGCTCTATTTTTCCCTGTTCCACTATGATATCGGCAGCGGCATCATGATCACGGCAAGTCATAATCCCAAAGAGTTCAACGGCTTCAAAATCTGTTGGAACAAAAGCACTATTTTCGGTGACGAGATCCAGGGTTTATATGATCTGGTTGAGCAGGCTGATTTCATCGACGGCAAGGGTAAGGCAGAGAAGCGGGATATTGTCCCGGCTTACGCCGATCATGTTCTGAAAAACATGGCGATCACGCCTCGGTTGAGCGTCGTGTTTGACTGCGGCAACGGCACTTGTGGACCGATAATCGAAACGATCAGCCAGCGGCTCAAAATAAAATCAAAAATTCTGTTTAAAGAACCGGACGGCAGCTTTCCGAATCACCTTCCGGATCCGACCGTGGCCGAGCATATCCGCGATTTGATCGCCGCCATGAAGCAAGACGAGTACGACTGCGGAATCGGATTTGACGGAGACGGCGACCGGATCGGGGTACTCGATGAAAACGGTTCGGTAATCTGGGGTGATGTTCTGCTCGCGATCTATGCCGAAAACGTACTGGCGTCGAAGCCCGGTTCAAAGATTATTTTCGAAGTGAAGTGCTCCCGGGGGCTGATCGAACGGATCCAGGATCTGGGCGGTATGCCGATAATGTACCGCACCGGACATTCATTGATCAAAGCGAAGATGAAAGAGGAAAAGGCGCCGCTTGCCGGCGAGATGTCCGGCCACGTATTCTTTGCCGACCGGTACTACGGCTATGACGATGCGATTTACGCCGGCCTTCGTCTGCTTGAGATCATAAGCAACGGAGAACCGTTGTCGAGCCGGGTGAAACGCGTGCCCAGATACTTGTCCACGCCGGAAATCCGGGTTGACGCCAATGACGATAGCAAGTTCGAAATCGTCAAGAAACTTACCGAAGATTTCAGAAAAGACCATAAGGTGATCGATATCGACGGCGCCCGTGTCGAATTTGCCGACGGCTGGGGATTGGTGCGGGCGTCGAATACCCAACCGGTGCTGGTCTTGCGGTTCGAGGCTGATACTGAAGCAAGATTACAGGAAATCAAAGATCTTTTTTTGAAAAAGTTAAATACGGCAAATAGCGAACAAAAAAGGAAAGATTAGATGATAGGGGTAATATGTTTCTTCCTGGTTGCCGGTCAAGGCGAGCCCGATTTCCTGCCGCAATGGATGACGCCGGCCGAGAGCCTGCTTATTCATGAGATCGGGAAAGGGCATGTCATAACCGCACCGCCCGGCATGATCGTCGAGACACCGGCTGAATATGAGCCGGCGCGCGGCGTATTCGTGACCTGGATCTATGGTTATTCTACATATCGTCCTATTTTTCGGGAGATCGTCCGCAACACAGTCATGAGCTGCAAGGCGTACATCATCACCTCGAGCAGCGATACTTCGACGATAAAGACCTACCTGACCACCAACGGCGTGCCGCTGGACAGCGTCCGATTCTATACCTATCCGTATAATTCGATCTGGATACGCGATTATGGTCCCTGGTTCATTCGCAAACAGAATAACACTGAAGGGATTGTCGATTATAAATATAATCGCCCCCGTCCTGCTGACGATACCATACCGTGGCGTATCGGTCAATCCTGGGGCATACCGGTTTATGGCTCGCCGCTTGCACATCCGGGCGGTAATTTCATGGTCGACGGCCACGGCACCGGGTTCGCCAGCAATCTGATATATGAAGAGAATTCAGGTTATACTCAGAGCCAGATCGCGACCATGATGTATCAGTATAACGGGCTGGAGCAGTTCATCCCGGTTAAGAGAATAATCACCGAGTATACCGGTCACATCGATCTCTGGACCAAGCAGCTGAACGATACCCTGGTTATGGTCGGCAAATACGCCTCTGGTCATTTCAACGACACGGTTTTGAACAACCGGGCCGACTCGATCAGCCGATGCGTGAACCGCGACGGCTATAATTACCGGGTATTGCGCATCCCGATGCCCTGGTCAACCTCGGACGCGCCGCCAACCTACTTGAATTCGTTGTTTGTCAATGACCGGGTCCTGGTGCCGACCTGGGGTCTATCCGAAGACACGACCGCGATCCGCATTTATCAGGAAGCCCTGCCCGGTTATACGATTGTCGGAATCAACTGCTCGGCGATGTCCGGATCCGGAGGCGCGATTCACTGCATTACCATGCAAGTTCCCAAATCGCAATTCGTCCACATTCAGCATACGCCGCTGAACGACACGAACGACACGCTCAATCCTTATCGGGTGCGCGCGCGCATTATCTACGCTGGTTCCTTGCTCGCCGAATCCACGCTGGTATTCTACCGGGTTAACAGCGGATCAATGACCGCATTATCAATGACGGCGGTCGTGGATACGCCGGGCGTCTATGCCGGCCACATTCCGGCTCAATCGCCGGGCGATACAGTGCATTACTATTTGCTGGCGAAGAACAGCCAATCAATAAGAAAAACATGTCCGAGCTATGTACCGCCCCAGATATTCACTTTCCATGTCACCGGCAATCCGGCCGCATATGAAACAAGCGCGATTTCTCCGTTCAGCGCATCCGTGTCGACCAGGATCAGCCGCGATAAGGTAAAATTCGCCCTGAAAATCAACGAACCAGGCCGGATCAAGATAGACATTTATAATGCACTGGGACAGAAGATAATCCGCACCGCCGATCAAGCGGTAAACCGCGGGGATCATGTTTTTGAATGGGCGTTCAGGGACGATTCCGGACTCAAACTAAGCCAGGGCGCGTATTTCTACTCGGTCGAACTAAACGGTCAGCGGTTTAGCGGAAAGGTGCTGCATATTAAATAAAAATAGAAAACAGGTTAGCGTATAGAAGCTGGAACAGGAAGTAAGATTAGTTAAGGTTGAGAAGGCCGATTAGTGAATAGCGTTTACTTCCACTTACAAGGATGGCGGTATTGGCATTCCGGTGATTGATTTAAAACTCTCCTGGGTTTTTTCCAGCACCTTTTTTCGGGCATCGCTAAAAGCCGCAAGCACGAGATCTTCAAGCATGCCAACATCTTTATCGGCAAAGATCTCCGGTTCGATCTTCACCGAAATAACGTTTTGTTCGCCGTCCATGTCCACTCGGACCATGCCGCCGCCGGCGCTTCCCTCAACCCTGATCTTGCGTAATTCCTCAAGCAGCCGGGCCTGAAGCTGCTGTGCCTGCTCGTATAGATTCTTCATCTGATCTCCTCGCTATCAAATAGGCCGCGCAGCGTTTCGATAAAATTACCGCTTTCTTTCCCTCTATTCTCGGCGACCGTAAAACAGAGTTCAAAACCGCCCGGCATCAATTCCTGGATTTTTTCGCTCAGCTGACGACGGCTGTTTTCGAGCTGCCTCAAAGCGTATTCATTTTCAACCCGAAAAGTGATCTTGTTGCCTTGTTCGATAATCTCGGTGCGGTGCATTATTCCAGTCAGACGCGGGCTGTCCTTCTGCAGAACCGCGAAAAGGCGGGATTTTAGATCGCTGGCGCCATTGGCGTTCGCCGAATGCCGGTTATGTTGAACCGGCTGGCTATCGCCGCTCCGCCGGCCGCTTCTCAAGGTCAGATGACTGAACAACAATTCGACGGCGATCCGGGTGTTGATCGAGCGGCGCACGGCCTCTTCAAATCCCAGACACTGCTCGATGATATCAAGGATCTCGGCATCGCTCAAGGTCAGGGTTTTCAACTGGGCCAGTTCATGATCGCCCAACTCAATGTATTCCTCGTTGATCCGAGCCCGGTACAGCATCGCGGCGCGGATGTAATTGGTGAACCCGCGGTATATTTCTAACGGGTCGCCGGCCTCCTCGACCGCGCTGTTGAGTCTGGACATGACCGCCGGAAGATCGCCGGCAATGATTCCTTTCAGCAGTTCATAATAGAAATCGGCGCCGAGAAACCCCACAAGTTGAAAAACCTCTTTCTCGGTAATCTCTCCGTCGACAAAAGACGCCAGTTGATCCAGCATGCTCTCGCCGTCTCGTACGCTGCCGTCGGCCCGGACGGCAAGGTAATGAAGCGCGGTTTTGGAAATCCGAAGGCCCTCTTTCCCGGCGATACGCTCCAGGCGGCCCACGATCTCCTTGACCATCAGTCTTTTGAAGGTAAACCGCTGACACCGGGAAAGGATCGTTGCCGGCACTTTCATCACGTTGGTTGTGGCAAAGACAAAAATAACATTGCCCGGCGGCTCTTCCAGGGTCTTTAGCAGCGCGTTGAAAGCGTCGGAGGTAAGGGCATGGACTTCATCGATTATGTAAATCTTGTATCGGCCGTGCAGCGGCGCGTATTTCACCGATTCCCGGAGATTTCGAATTTCCTCAATGCCGCGATTCGAGGCGCCGTCGATTTCGATGACATCGATATTCCGGCTCATTGTGATTTCCCGGCAGGATTGGCAATCCTGACAAGGAAACACGCTCGGTCCGGCCGTGCAGTTTAAGCTCTTGGCAAATATCCGCGCCATGCTGGTCTTGCCAACTCCTCTTGGTCCGGCGAACAAAAAGGCATGACCGACGCGACCAGACTTAATGGCTCCTTTGAGGGAGTTAACAACGTGTCCTTGGCCGGTAAGTTCGTCGAAGTTTTGTGGACGATATTTCAATGACAACACGCGATGTCCCACTATGCCTCGCTTTTCTCAACAACAATAAAACTCTATATCCGGAACGCATGATCTAATGAACGTTCCAGCCTCCAGCCCTTTGACCTTAAACCATTCATCACAAGCCGGTCGTGCGGCTTCCTTCGTCGGCATTCTCAGGAACAGCAAAGCGAAAAGCTCTGATCAGGCGCCCTCATGACCAGCCCGTCGCTACTTACCGCTGCTTCTTTCCAGACCTGACGGAGTTTGCAGCCGGAACCATCACAAGACCCGATCTTCATCACCCTTCATTCAATGCTGTCGCCCCTGAAAATCTCGGCTCAAACGAAGCGTTCGACCCCGCATAAGCGGTTTTCGGGCCATCCCGGAAACGGGAATTAAGGGCACCGCTAGCTCCCCATCTAGCACGACCGGCTATCTTGAAAAATCCGTTTTCTCGAAAAGGAATTCGCTGGGCTTTATGCCGCAGGTACCAATACCCCTTCTAACCATTTCGGTCTGAAACGCCTCAACCGCCCGGAGATTGACTTCGGCCAAGCGCTGATAATCAGGAACCTTCAACGCCAGACTGAGTTCATGATCGCTCGGCCAGGCGTTCTTTCTGATCACCATCCTCTTCACGATCTCGGGATTACGGCTAACATAACCAATGGTTGCGTCGACGGCGTTCCTCAAACGAATCGCCGCAAGCCGGGATTCCTTCTTAACATAGTCCTTGCGCATTACAATCGCGTAGTAGGGAAGCGTGGAAGCGACATAATTTGCCACCATGCCTTCGAAAAGCACTTGATTGTTCAAATAAAGCATATAGCCCCGATACGGATCCATCAAGAAAAGCGCGTCGGCTTTGTTCTCATCAAATGCCGTCGCCAGTTCTTCGGGACTAATGATTACAGTCGTTATCATGTTGATCTTGTCTTCGGCCAGTTTGGGCAGAATCAGACCGATCAGGTATTCATCCGACGCCAGATAGCCCAATCTTTTCCCCTTCAAGTCCTTCAGACCACGGATCTTTGATTTTGGAGGCACAATAATCGCGTCAAGACTGCGACTGGCTTTCACCTCAAGCGACGCGCATGCCTTGAGCGTATCACCGTTTATCGCCGGTGAGATCAAGAGTGAATACCATGGCACGGCGGCAATATCATACCGGCCTTCTTTCAACCCCACGAGGGGATCGCCCCGGATCTCGACGAACTCGGCATCGATCTTTTCGATAACGAAGTATTGACGGGAAGTATCCATATCGGCAACGTAGAATGGCATCGAGGCGAATGAACGGTCGACGCCGATCCGCACCTTAACCGGTAAAGACTCCTTGTATTGGGGATAACCAACGACAAACAGCAAAGCCAGTATGCCGATAAATATGAGTACGTTCAGTAATCGTTCGGTTACCTTGATGTTCATCATTTCTCCTTTTGAAGCTGTTCGGCCTTCATCAAATACTCGTAAGCCTTTTTGCTGTTCCCGATCTCGCGATAGCAGTAAGCAAGATTGATCATTGCATCTACGTACTTCGGCTCCCTGATCAGGATCTCGCCTTCGTAGATATTGATCGCTTTCTGGTATTCCTTCAACTGGGTATGACATACGGCCTGGTAGAACCACGCGTAGAAATCGTCTTTGTTGAGTTTGGTTATCCGGCTGAAATAATTGATCGCTTCATTGAATTTGTTCTGCTTCACCTTCAACTCGCCGGTGAAGAACAGGGCGTCAAGATCGTTGGGCGCGTATTCGATCGACCTCAGCAGATTCTTGAGTGCCAGACTGTCGTTTTTCAGGTAATAATATGCCATCCCCATATGATAGTACGACCTCGATAGTCCATGGGTGACGAGCATCAGCTGATCGATATTGCGTTTCTGCGCGCCGGGTTGATCATAGCCGAGCTTAACCTTGATGATCTCGTCAAGCATTGTGTCTTTTTTCGCGTTGTATAGATCGGCAATCTGATAAAAGAGCGTCATGTCGATGTCCGGCAAATTCTGGAATACTATCTTCGCGCTCTTCTTCCATTTAACTTCGTAATATTTAACCGCTTCGGCGAACTTGACTATCGAACTATCGTATTGTTTCTTGTCAAAATCAATGATGCCGACCAGGAAATACGCATCCGGATTCTCTGGATCGATTTTGAGGGCTTTGCTGAAAGCCTGGCTTGCTTTTTCGGTTTCTTTCAACTTTGTGTAAATTTCGCCTTCGAGCAAAAATATTTCATAGCTCTCCGGGTTAATCAGCTTGGCATAAGCAATGTATTTCAGGGCCTCCGCGTATTGCTGGCGCGTATTCATCAATTTAACGATATTCAGAAATGCCAGTCCATAGTTCGATCTATTCTCCTTTTCCTTCACCAGAATCCAATCAAAGGCTGCCGTCGAATCAGCGGCAAGTGCCCGCTCAAATGCGGTGTATGCAGAATCCGTATATCCGCTTGCCACCTCGACCTTGAAAAGCAGGCAATAGTACTCAAAATCGGCCGGTGCCTGCTTAATGCCCAGCAGGATCTGCTCTTTGGCCGCCTCCCATTCCATCCGCGTAATATATATCTTTGCTGCATTCTTCGGCGCTGGCGGACAGCCGACAAAGAGAATGATCGATCCCAACAAAAAAGCCAGCTTTCTCATTATTCCTCCTTACAACTACAATTTTAGCCATGATAGATTGAAAGTCAATATTCAAAAACGTTCGGCGCAGCACGCCAGCCGCACCGGGCGCCGGCCCGAATGCCCAGTTTGCGGCCCGGGTTTCTATCAATGCATGTCTTGATTTTTCAGGTAGAAACAGTATATTTACCCGTGCTTTGCGCTCTTGTCCACAGCCTTGTTTTGATATGCAACACCGGCATTTTCGTCCATGGTTCGACTGTGTACCGGTTGGATCGCCGGCCGAACCTGCTCTTTTCCAGAACAATAAACCAACCGATCGACCATGTCGTTGACGATCAACTTTACGTACTTTCCCGGCGCCGGTTAACCAAAATCGATATCAATACGCTGGAAACAACCGACCATTTGCCTTTGCCGTATCAGTTCAACCATATGCTGGCAACGCGATCCCATATCGCAATCATCGCCAGCAATGAAATAGTGCTGGTCGAACGGAAAAATCTGAGTTATGCCGCCAGTATCGGACTGGAAAACGGCGATTATAAACCCCTGATCAAAAACTACCGGGGTTTGAGCCTGCCGGAAAACTTGATCTTCCTCAGCCGTGACCAGGGTAACAAATCCGTCCTGCTGTCGATCGACACCCAATCCGGCGAGATAAAACGCAAAACGACCGTCACCAGGATAATGGCAAGTTATTATTCAAAGGCCGACCGGCTTTTCTATTTCTACAATGCCGACAAGCAAATCCTGATCTATGATCATGATCTCAAAAAGAAATCCGCCCGGAACACAACGATTACCGCCCGCGTCATCAATCCTGAACCCGAGGGGTTTATCGTCGCCGATAATGGGCATTTTGCCATCCTGAACCACGACGGGGAAATACTCGATTTTCAGCCCGTACCTTTGAGTTCAAGAACCAGTTTCAATATTCTCGGCCTTGTCCACGAAGGGCGCATAGTTCTCATTGACGCGTCGACGATGCGGCCGGTGAATACCAGTCCCGATGCCGGCTGGCTCGACATAATCAGCATCAATGACCCTGACTACTGTCTCTTGCTCGATACGCTCAAGATGTTCTATCTCGCCAGCATACCGGAGCTTGAAACCCGATTATTGCCTTTTGAAAAACCGTTCGTGAGCGTCACTGAACTGCCGGCCGCGATCGAACCCTTGTCCTGGTGGTATGTTCAACTCGGCGCCTTCGCTTCCCGTGACAACGCCGACGCCGCGCAGCGCTTATATCGGGATAGAGGTCTGCCGGCAATGATCGAAGAAACCGAACTGTTCCGCGTCAAAATCGGGGGCTTTCCGGAAAAGGAAGACGCTCTTCATTTTATCGCGGCCGCCGGCATAAACGGCTGGCTGGTCTTTCAGCCCGGAATCAAGAACGGGGAAGAAATCGTTTTTTCTCTCAATTCGGAAAATTATCGATTCAAGGACGGCATCATAACAAAGGAGCAACCGTGAAAAAAATCGTGCAAACCGAAAAAGCACCGGCCGCGATCGGACCGTATTCGCAGTGTGTCGTGTGCCGCAACTATGCATTCACTGCCGGCCAGATCGGCCTTGATCCGGCCACCGGTCAGATGACCGGCAAGAACGCCGCCGAGCAAACCGCGCAGGTATTGGAAAACCTGAAAGCGGTGCTGGCCGCGGCCGGCGCATCACTGGAAAACGTCGTCAAAACAACCGTGTATCTTACCGAGAACGAAGATTTCCCGGCGATGAACGAAGTTTACAATCGCTATTTCACGGCGAATTATCCTGCCCGCACCACGGTTTTTGTCAAAGCCCTACCCAAACAAGCGCTGGTGGAGATTGAAGCGATTGCCGAACTATAAAGAATTCGCCCGCGCCAATCGTATTCGCTTTAAGAAAATATCGCGGCTTGAAAGAGCCTTGACTCATTCGTCATTTCAAAGCCCGGACCGGGCCGACAACGAGCGGCTCGAATTCCTGGGCGATGCCGTGCTGGAGTTAATCGTGCGTGATTATCTGCTCAGGAAAAACCCCGGTTTGAAAGAAGGCGAGATCAGTGAGTTGAAGAAAGGTTATACATGCACCGCGGCGTTGGCCCGGGTCGGCCGCCAGATCAAGATCGGCAGGTATTTGATCATGGACAAAGGCGAAGCAAAAACCGGCGGCCGAAACCGTCCGTCGAATCTTGCCAATGGCGTTGAGGCATTGATCGGCGCATTATATCTGGATCGGGGACTGATCTATACCGCGAAGTTCGTGCACCGCATCATGATGAACCGCCGGGCAAGAATTGAAAAAGACTACAAATCCATGTTGAACCATTGGGTGCTGTCGCGACATTATAGCATTGATTACCGGACCGTTCGGGAAACCGGCCCCCGGCACCGAAAATTTTTCTACATCGGCCTTTATATCAATGGTCGGCTACAAAGCCGCGGCAGAGGTTCGACCAAGAAACAGGCCGAACAGAACGCGGCGCGGTGTTTTCTGCGGAAACACAAACGCTAATCATTATGCACTAAGCCCTAGTGTGCTGTCTCTAGCAGATCTTTACATTTGGAAATTTTTTTCATATGGTAAATATTTACACGACTTTTTTAAATTCAATGAGAAGATAAATTTGGGGCGAAGCAAGGCTCATCTGAGCCACGGA
>JBBIHN010000052.1:0-11925 GCA_037446995.1 Caldifarciminota bacterium
CGAAATATTTGTTTTCCGGTGCGGCCGGCAACAAAGATCGCATGATAATTGCCGGTATTCGATTCGTAGAATGGTATGCGTTGTTCGCCGTGTTCAAGATAAAAATCGCCGCCTCCGGCGAGCCGGAGATCACGGTCAAAACTCTGGAGAGCAAAATCGATCGGCTCGCCGACGCGATAGACAATATCCCGGGTGTTCATGATCAGGCGTCGATTTCGGCCGGTCGGAGCGACAAAGCGGACTATGTCCGGGATAAGCCCGGAGAAGAGATCGTTATTTTTCATCCCCTGCTCGAGAAAATGCAGTATGCCGGGATTGGCGCCGTTTATCTGGAAGATGACCGAAGAGCCGGCCGTCATGTGGGCAATCACAGGTATTTTCTCGGTGTGCGCGATCACGAACGCCTTTTCTCCAACGCCCTTAACCCGGTTGATCGCCGAAAAAGGAGGCAGTTCATCGCCGGCGCGCCAGCTCAAAAAAGGTGCGCCGATCTGGACCGGTTGGCGGTTTTTCATCGTTGCGCCGCTGATCTTGATCGGCAGTATCTTGACAAACGATTCATCGGCCGATTCGATCAGCCCCATTATGATAATGCCGGTTCCCCGATCGAGCATTTCCGAAATCTCATGCCCGCGCAGACGGGCGGCGTTGATATTGTCGAATATGCAAACATCGTAATCAGCGAAGTTCGGCCGTGTCGCCGGCCTTGTTCCGTTTACCGGATCAAAATACTGCTGATCCGATAATCGAACCGAAGCGTTCAACTCGATGTGTTCGTCGTTCTGTAACGGCGGCAGTATGAAGCGGGTCGTAAAGGACGGGTGTTCAGTAAAATAGAGAACCTTGATGCGCTCGGCGAGTACCCTGATCATGGTCTCGCGTTGATTGTTGAGGGTGTTCATCTCTTCGGGCTTCAAGGCGAGACTGAAGGTAAGGCGGTACTCGCCGGCCGCCGGTACCGGTATTTTGAAAAACGTGCTCTGCCGCGCCGGAGAACTGCTCAGGATCAGTTCCCGGCTGAATTCGCGGCCAAAGGCAAACATGGTGAGGCGGCTTTTTTCGCCGGCGTCGAATCCCTGGGAATGGGTGGTTACTTCGATCGAAATACTATCCCCGGCATATGCATACCGGGGATGAATCGCCCAGATGATCTGCTGGTCGATGACATCATTTAACCCGACCGCGAAGCAGTAAACCGGCACCTTGATATTCTCGATATCGCCAATCCGGACCGCGCCATGATTATGATTGCCGTCGGACACCAGTATTATCGACGATGGATTTTGCGCCGCGGCAAAACGCAGGGCACCGATGATATTGGTCGCTTCGGCATTGATCCCCGGGTCGGCCGGGTCTTGATGTATCGATTCAGCGAAATAGAACTTCTCGGGTTGGGGATGCAGCCGGTCGAACATCTCCGGTATTTTGCCACCAAATGGCGCGACGCTTGACGAAATGTCGATCAGGGCAACCGCTGACCGGTGTTCGTCCGCTTTTATGCCGACAGTGAAGTTGGTAAGGATGCCGGTAAAAATCACGATCGCCAGAATCCGGATCACCGCATAACCGAGATTCCGACGGTAAAGCAGAACGGTCAGAAAGAGGGCGATGACGCTAATCAATAATATCTTCAAGATCGACCTTTCGGACTTCGAGCTCAATGCGGTTCTCGGCCCCGATTACGATGTCTCCCGAACCCGAATACTGATCGGCAATTACGGTTACTCGATAGGGCAGTGAATCGCGCACTTCGAATTTGAAAACGCCCTGTGAGACAACGGCGATACCGATCGCCTTGTCCCGGGAAATAACCGCGATTCCTCCGTCGACAAGCGCATCGCCGACCAACGCTCTTCCCTGGAGAAACAGCGGCTGATAAACGGCGTCGGGCGTGAATACCGTGAGAAAATCGACCAGGGGATTATGGTTGAGATCGAAGATCTGACCGGTTGAAAAGAGGTAATAGGTTGCCGAATCCTGCAGCCACTGATCGGCTTCAGCTGGATCCAGCGAACATCGGCGCCGGTCCCTCCAGTTGACGCGATAATCCAGTTTTGGCAATAAGCGGAAGCCGGCTTGAACAGTGTCAACCGCTTCCGAGAATACGAGATCAATGCTTTTGACCCCCGGGCCGCGGGGATAGCCGCTGATCCATGGTTTGATCGTATCCGGGAAATCCGTACCGATGAATTTCTTTGTGAAGTTGCCCCGGTTCATGGCCGTGTCGAATACGTGCCCGACTATCTGGTATTCGGTCTTTTGAGCCGGTTCAGTGGCAAGCATTATCTCGGCGGCGGACAAGGTCGGGTAGATCGCCAGAATGTTCAAGGTCTCGGCGGCACTTGTAATCATGAAACTATCCGGATGTATCTGCATCGTATCAACCGGCTCGGAAAATGCGAGCTGAATCTGGCTGCGGTTCAGAATGTTTACTCTTAATAGTTTCGGTTTTAGCCGGTCACGGACAAGCGGCGCCGCCTTGTGACCGCAGTTCATCAGCGAGATCATCAGTATGGTCAGGAAAGAGATTTGTTTCATGCTCCTATTCTATGAACCATGCCGATGATGTCAAGGCGCTCCTGCATCTGGATTCGGTGGGAGAGCCGTCCCGGCTTGATTCTCACATCGCGGCAAGATGCCGCTCCCACCTCACAGCATGCGCTTGGAGTTCCGGCTCTTCGGAATTGTTTTCAGCAGAATCCTCGACAATGAACGGTAAACTCGCTTTTGATCCTCATTGCCTTGAAGCGCTGCCAAGTGTTTTTTGATCACGGCCCAGTCGCCGCGCTGCAGCGGACCGCTGAGCGCTTTTCCCGGTCCGCATTTGGCGATATTGTTCAAGGTTTGAGCCATGATATTTATAATCGGTTTGTCAGGAACATTCTTTGGCCAGGCCTTTCTCGAGAATTCGCGCGCCGTCAGGAAAAGTCCGATCAACAGGTTGGAGGCAAAGACGCCGGCCAGATGATGAGCGGTCTTGGTCCGCGATCGTATCCGGATCATGCGAAAATAGCGACGCGGCAGTATGCGGCGTAAAGCGTCGAGGCCGGGGCGGCCGCCCTCGCAAAAAAGATAATACGGGCGCGCGGGCTTTTCCGTAGTTATCGCCGGGAAAGTGGCGAACGGATGGGCCGAAGCGCATCGCGCCGAACCTGATCCGGCGAAGATGCCGCTGGTGAGAACGCCGCTGAGATGAAACAGGTATTGGTTCTTGTTCAGGATCGGCTTGATTTTTTTGAAGACCGGCTGGATTTCCCGGTCCGGCACGGCAATGAATAGCGCGGTGCTCGTTTCGCAAAGGCGGGGCAGGGTCGACTTGCTTGCCGCAAGTAACCGGGCGCCGCGTTTCAATCGCCGCGGGTTGATATCATAAACGCCGGTTATCTGATTTCTGCTTCTGAGCAAATTGAATATGCTGACTCCGGCCCGGCCGCAGCCGATCAAGCCGATTTTCACAGCGCGACCCTGGTCATGAATTGGGGTATGGATACGTTCTTAATGCCGCAGTTCTCCAGATCGACCTTCAACGCGACCGCCGCTTCAATATCGCCGTGTACCAAAAAAACATTTTTCAACGCCGGACTGCTTGACGCCCGGACATATTCAACAAGATCATTGCCGTCGGCATGGGCGGAGAGTCCGGACATGGAAAAGACCTGCGCCTTCACCTGATAAGCGCCGTTGAAGATCCGCACTTCTTTTGCCCCTTCAACTATTTTCCAGCCGAGGGTGCCGCGCGCCTGGAATCCGGTCATCAAGATGATATTGTTGGCGTCTTCAATGGAATGGATCAGGTGATGGGTTACCCGGCCGCCCTCGCACATGCCCGAGGCGCTGATTATGATCATCGGCCCGGTTTGGCGGTTGAGGGTTTTTGATTCTTCAGAGTCCTGTATATAACGAAGACCGGGAAAATTGAAAGGATTGGTTTTTTTGAACTCCGCATAGGTTTCTTCGTCAAAACACTCGGGATGGTTGATGAATACCTCGGTGACATCGGTTGCCAGGGGACTGTCGACATATGCCGGTATGCCTTCAAGAACCTTACGTTTATTCAATTCCTTGAGCATGGTGAGCATCAGCTGGGTTCTTTCCACGGCAAACGCCGGAATAATAATCTTGCTTTTTTTCTTCTTGCCGATCCCGATCACTCTTTGAAATTCATCGATCATATCTTCGAAACTATCGTGCTCGCGGCCGCCATAGGTTGACTCGATGATCAAGTCAGTGATATCACTGACCACGGCCGGGTCCTTGATGATCGGCATGTTTTTGCGGCCCAGATCGCCGCTGAAGACAATGCGGTGCCGTTCGGCTTCGAGCAGGACTATCGCCGAACCGAGAATATGTCCGGCATCATGGAAAGTCGCCGTGACCCCCTTGACCGGTTCAAAGCCGCGCTTATACGGCACGGGCGTCAACATCGGCAGCGTTCTTTCCGCGTCGGCGACCGTGTATAAGGGTTCTTTTGCCGGGTGACCTTGGTCCGCCCGTTTTTTGTTCAAATAAGAGTAATCGGCTTCCTGGATCTTGGCCGAATCAAGCAATAGAATCTCGGCGATATCCCTGGTCCCGGGCGTGCAATATATCGGACCGGTAAACCCGCTCTTGATTAGATTCGGCAAATTGCCGGAATGATCAATATGGGCATGGGACAGAATTGCCGATTTGATGTCAGCTGGCTTGAAGGGAAAAACACGATTGATGCGTTCCGATTCCTCGCGATGCCCCTGATACAGGCCGCATTCGATTATGAATTTCTGCCGGTCGTATTCGAATAGATGGAGCGAGCCGGTTACGGTCCGGGCGGCGCCGACAAAGGTTATTTCCAAATGTTACTGGCCGAAACGCTGGTTGATCATCTGAATGAACCGCTCTTTTTCCGCGGGCGACAGATCATCCAGTTCGTCATAGGGATCGTATTGATAGTATTGCGCGTCGTCGCGCCGCGCGGTCTGCTGCGCGGACGGACCGATAAACACGAAATAGCCCAGCAGTATTGCCATCGCCGCGCCGGCGGCAATCGGCAAGACAATCGCGAATGGAAAAGGCCGGTATGGTTTCTCGCCGCGGATGCGTTGATGAACATTGACCACGAATTCATCCCAGTATTCGCTCTGGAAATGGCAGAGACAGGTTTCTTCTTCGGTATCGGCGCATGATTCCAGACAGGCGTTGACCAGGGTATAATCCTCGCGGCAGACCGGACATGATTCCAGATGGTCAAGGATAAAACGCTTTTCTTCTTCACCTGCCTCGCCGAGGAGAATATCAATTATTCGTTCCTGAATATCCAGACAATTCATTTTTTTGCCTTCATTTGATTGCGCAAATTTTTCACCGCGAGATGGTGATTGACCTTGATCGTGCTGACCGGTTTCTTTAGAATCCCGCTCACTTCTTCGTATGAGAAATCCTCGAGCGTACGCAGGGTGAAAACCGCCCGCTGTACTTCCGGTAATTTGGCAACCGCCTCGCGGAGCTGCTCGCGAAAACGTTTGTTCCTGAAAATCTGAACCGGATCGTCCGATTTTGCGATCCGGATTTCATCGAACAACTGCTCGGTCGGCCGCTGCCTCTTCAGGAAGTTCAGGCAGTTATTCATGGCGATCCGGTAGAGCCAGGTCGAGAACTTGGACCGCCCCCGGAACGTGTTGATCTTGCGAAATGCCTTGATAAAAGTTTCCTGCGCGAGATCCCGGGCATCGTCATAGTTTCTGATCATTTTGTAGCACAGGTCATGGATCTTGATTTGATGCCGCCTGACCAGTTCATCGTACGGTTCGACTTCACCCGCTTTGACCAGTTTGACCAGTTCTTCATCGCGGAGCTCTCGGTATTTTGACAAGTTTTCCGCAACTTGGTTTACTGCTGAAGCATGACTGCCGTTGTCCTTCATCGGACCGCCTCGATTTTCCTCCTTATCACCGGGTCGAGTTCCCGGCGCAGTTGAACGATGCTTTTGCCGGTTTTCGAGGCGAGGCGTTTGAGGTCGCGGTATTCAACGGCATAATGGCGGCGCTTCCCGAAGCGCGCGGTCTTGACCCGGATCGTTCCTTGATCAACCTTGATTCTGAAGATCTTACGCGGCAGAACGTAGCGCCGGCTCTTTCGAACGCGCATGCCGAGCGTCGATGTTTCAGTGAAGATCAGATCGACGATTTCGCGGTTATCCGGCGCCGAGAGAGCGGTTAGAACAATACCGGGTCTTGAATTTTTCATGATGACCGGGGTTAGAAACACCTCATAGGCGCCGGCCGAGTACAGTTTTTCGATGACCGCTTCGTAGTCCTGCGGGTTCATGTCGTCGATATTGGTCTCGATGATCTGACATTCATCCTGATACCCATCGGAGATCTCGCCGATGAAGACCCGCAACAGATTTGGATGATCGGGCAAGGTCATTGTTCCGGTGCCGAATCCGATCCTGGAAATTTTGTCGAAGAGAATATTCCGAAACGGCCGAGCAACCGTGGTTATGATCGCGGCGCCGGTCGGCGTAGTCAGTTCGGCGTCGATCGGCATGAAATCAACCGGCCAATTCTTGAGCAGCTGACTGGTGGCGAAATTGAACGCCGGCATCATGCCTTCTCGGGTTCTGATAAAACCGGCGCCGGCTTTGAGCGGCCGCGAAAGAACATTATCGACTTTGAAATAATCAATGCCGATTACCGCGGCCGATATGTCAAGCAGGGTGTCAAGGTCGGCAAGCTCATGAAGATGCAGATGAGCGTCGCCGTGCACGGTCTTTTCCACTTCAAAGATTCTGTTCAGAGTCGCCCGGATCAACGCCTTCTGACCGGCGCTCAAACCGCTCTTCTCGATCAGGGCGAGAAAGCGATTGACCGGGACATGTTTTCTTGTCTCGAAGCAAAGGCGGGTTGCCATTACCCCTTTGGTTTTCACTTTTCTCGCGCGCAGATCGTGCCCGGGAATGAATTTCAGTTTTTCCTTAAGGTATTTGATCGGGACGCCGACATCGAGCAGGGCGGCGACGATCATGTCGCCGCTTGCCCCGGGGATTGGATCAAAAAGCAATGCCTTCATAGCCGGTTTATCATGCTGGCAAGGTAACCGGCGCCGAAGCCGTTATCGATATTCACTACGGCGACGCCCGGCGCGCAGGAATTGAGCATGGTCAGTAGCGCGGTTACCCCCTTAAAACTGATCCCGTAGCCGATCGATGTCGGCACGGCGATGATCGGCTTGGCGAACAGGCCGCCGGTAACCGACGGCAGCACGCCATCCATGCCCGCGATCACGACCAATACCCGCGCCTTTTCAATTGGTTTGCGAAAGGCGATCAACCGATGTACGCCGGCGACGCCGACGTCGTGGATTCTCATGACCTTGCTGCCCATTAGTTCTGCCGTGACCGATGCCTCTTCGGCAACCGGTATGTCACCCGTGCCCGCGCTCAGCACCGCGACCAGACCCCGGGCCGGTTCTTTCACTCCGGCGTAGAAGATACGCGCGTCGCGGTAATAAGCGCCTTGCTTGAATATCTTCTTCAGAGTAAGCGCGACTCGGCGATCGACCCGGGTGAACATCACTCGGTTGTTTTTCCTGATTATCGCGCGGCCGATTGCGCAGATCTGTTGTATGGTCTTGCCCGGAGCGAAAACAACCTCGGGAAAGCCCTTTCGAACCTCACGGTGAAGATCGACCTTGGCAAAGCCGAGATCTTCGAAAGGGTCGATGAATATTTTTTTTCTTTTCAGAAGACCTCAGCCGAGAATTTCAAAACCTGCGTGCCTTCGAGTTTGTAGGCATCCGCCGGCAGACCGGCTTTGTTGCAGGTTTCCTCGAGAAATTCCTCAACCGACCAGCCGTAATCGGACGCAACCTGGGGAAGAAGCAATCCTTGATTATGACCGCGCTTTATGATCAAGCCATCCCAGCCGATCACAATATCCTTGAAATCTTTGACCGGTTCGATCGGCGTCATGACCGATATTTCGATCTCGAGATCCTTCAATTCTTTTTCCATGACCGGCGGGAAGCGCGGATCCTCGAGCGCCGCCGCTTTCGCCATCTGGATCACGGTCTTGTAAAGAGGCTGATCGCCGACAATGTGACCGATGCATCCGCGGAGATTACCGAATTTGGTTATTGTCACGAACGCTCCGTACTCGGCGGTCAACTTGCCGGTCAGATTTTTGTATTCCGGGCTTTTCTTGCCGCGCACCGCGGCCTCGATGGATTCGCGGGCGATTTTCTTCAACCGCGTCTTTTCGTCTTCGGACAGACCCATTTCAACGCCGACCTTGCGATGATCAGTTTCGGGCGCGTACAAAACCGCGGCAAGATAGCCGACGACCTGCGAGTAATCGCCCGTAATATTGCCGCTGGTCGCGTACATCAGCGGTTTTGCCGATCCGGCGCCCAGTTTCCTTGCGGTCAGCATCGCGGCGATAATCGGGCCTGCGCCGCAGGCTTCGCAGCTGTCCTTTGCCAGGCGGTTGTAAAGCAGCGCCGGGTCAAACGCTGAGACTGCCTCGATGACCCGCTGATCCAGAACTTCGGCGTCTTTTTGCCCGTGGAAGTGGGAGAGATCAGAACTGGCGATAACCAGAATCTTCTTTCCGGTGCTTGCCTCGTGAATCGCATTGCTTAAGGCTTCGCATGTCTGGTAATCCTGGCTGCCCATTACGATTTCGACGGTCTTGACGTTTCTCAAGACGGTCTGGATAAAAGGGACTTGTATTTCAATCGAGTGTTCGCGGTCATGGGCAGCGTCGGTAAAACCTAATAAAGCGCTCTTTCCGATGATTTTCCTGGCAAGATCGAGATCGAAATCGACCGTGCCGAGAGGAGTTATTCGTCCGCGGAGCGTATCGACTGAAGCGCCTTTGAATCCGTGACGGTGACTCGGTCCGATGATTATCACCGCATCATATTTTGTTTCCTGAACGGTTTTGTAGGCAACAGCGGCGACCAATCCAGAATACACGTACCCGGCATGAGGTGAGATCAACCCGAAAATCTCGCCGGCGACATTAACCCGTGCCTTGTCAAGATAGCCCTGTATCTGTTGTTTCAAGGAATCAGCCTGGCTAGGATACCAGGATCCGGCATGCGGCGACGGCCGATAAGCTTCGCTCTTGCATTGCTGTGCCATAAAAGTTGCTCCTAACAGAACAAATAGCAGAAATCTATTCATTGGTATCGTAGATGATACAGCGTCATTTGACCAAATGGAAACGATCGGGTACAAACGCCTTGCTTATTCCCGCCGCGATTATCGCCTTGCCGATATCAAATATGATAAATGGCAAAACCGCCATCGTAAAAGTCGTCTTCAAGGATGTCCTCATGAATAGGGCAAAGTTCAAAGCGCCGCACAGATATATGATCGATATGCCCAGAATCATTGCCGCGACTATCGATCGATAACTGTGGATGCGTTTTTTCTCCAATAGCCAGCCGACGAGCGCCGCGGCCGGTACAAAACCGATAAGATATCCGGTGGTCGGGCCGATCAAAAACCCCCCTTGTCCGCCGGCAAACCAGGGCAGTCCGGCAAAACCGGCGATCAAGTAGAAAATCATCGCCGCCGCGCCAAAACCGTGGCCGAGCAATACGCCGCTGAGCAGCACGGTGAAGACCTGCCCGGTGACCGGGACCGGCGTGAATCCCAGCGGTATTCTGATCTGAGCCGCGATGCCGGTCAAGCACGCCAGGCAAAAGGCAAGCAATAGTCTGCGGCCAACAGTTAAATCAAAAAGCCAAATGTAATAGGCGATTTTCGCTTTTTCCCATTGATCGGTTACCCGGGCAATATGCATTTTTCCTCCTTGATTAGAATATATTCTAATCATTTTTGAGCAGAAGTCAAGTTTCTGATGGTAAAGATGGCGCGCGCCAACCCAACCAATCTCACTTTGCATTCAGCTCGTTATTCCCGGACATGGCGGTATCGATTGACAGCGATTGTCATTGGGAATATAATTCTTCGTGAATAATAAGATTGCTGAACTGACGATCCCGGCGTTATTGTTGGGGATTTTTCTTTCATTGCTGATGTGCGCGGCCAATGCCTATCTCGGATTGTATGCCGGCATGACCGTTTCGGCAAGCATACCGGCCGCGGTCGTTTCCATGGGATTGCTGAGGGGGATATTGCGCCGCGGCACGATCCTCGAGAACAATATTGTCCAAACCGCGGCCTCGGCCGGAGAATCGCTTGCCGCCGGGATCATTTTCACGATGCCGGCGCTGATCATTGCCGGCGTCTGGGTTGGTTTCGATTACTGGCCGACAACCCTGGTCGCGCTGCTGGGCGGAGCGCTCGGCGTTTTGTTCATGATACCGCTGCGCCGGGTTATGATAGTCGAACCGAGAGACCTGGTCTATCCTGAGGGCATTGCCTGCGCTGAGGTTTTGAAAACCGGCGAGCATAAAGGTCCGGGAATAATGTGCGTTTTTTCGGGGCTTGGTTTGGGCGTTATCTTCAAGTTTTCGGTTGGCGCCGTATCAATGATAAGAGGCGTGGTCCAGGGCGCCTTCCGCCTGGGCAGCACGGCTTTTTATTTTGGCAGCGATATGTCGGTGGCGCTGATCGGCGTTGGTTACATTATCGGTTTCAATGTCGCCGTGCTGGTAATACTGGGCGGATTGATCGGCTGGTTGATCGCGATACCTGCATATTTGCAGATCAACGGCCTGCCGTCCGGCGATCTGGTGGGGGTATTCGGCAAAGTATGGAGCACGCAGATCCGATATCTCGGTGTCGGGGCAATGATCATCGGCGGATTGACGTCAATATTCAAAGTACGGCACAGCATGATCAAGGGGTTCAGGGACGCTCTTTTCGGATTCCGGTCAATCGGCGTCGAGGTTTCGAGCGTCGAGCGGGATCTGCCATCGCGTCATATTTTTGTCGGCCTGGCGCTTGTCACGATACCGGTTTTTATTCTTTACGCGATCATGACAAAAAGCATGATCACCGGCTTGATCGCCGCCGTGATTATGATCATTGCCGCCTTTTTTTTCGTTGCCGTGTCAAGTTATATTGTCGGCCTGGTCGGAAGTTCCAATAATCCGGTATCGGGCATGGTTATTGTCACCGTGATCTTTGCTTCCTTGTTGTTGCTGCTTTTCGGGCAGAGCGGTTCAAACGGTTTGCTCGCGGCTTTGGTCGTCGCCGGAGTCGTTTGCTGCGCGGCATGCACGGCCGGCGACGTATCTCAGGACCTTAAAACCGGCCACCTGCTCGGCGCGACGCCCCGCAATCAGCAGATCGCTCAGCTGATCGGAGTCGGATTCGCCGCGTTCATCCTTGCGCCGATACTCACTATTCTGCACCGGGCTTATGGCATCGGCACCGGCGAACCCGGTGCATTAAGCGCTCCCCAGGCTTCGCTTTTTGCCGGCATTGTCGGAGCAATATTCGGCGGCCGCCCCCTGCCGTGGGAAATGGTCGGGATCGGCGCGATTATCGGCGTCGCGTTGTTGACGCTTGACGAGTATCTGCGCCGGTCTGGCTCGGCATTCAGAACTCATGTCATGCCGGTGGCAGTGGGGATTTATCTGCCGCTGGCTTTATCCGTGCCGATCGCGCTTGGCGGAACAATAAATGCTGTCGTCAACCGGTTCGCCCGGCGCAAGTTCAGCGGTGATCCGGGGAAGGTTAATAACGCAATGCAGCGCGGCGTGCTTTTTTCCTCGGGCCTGGTCGCCGGCGAGGCGATAACCGGCATAATCATCGCGGTTTTGATTGTCGGCGGGTTTGCTCTGCCGGTACCGGTGTTTGACAGCGCACTGGTATCGCTTGCCGCGTTCGCTTTGGCGATCGCCTTATTGATCGGAACGGCGATGAGACGCGAGAAGAACGGCACTCGGTAAATGAGAAGATAAGATTTTGGGCAAAGCAAGGCTCATCTGAGCCACGGATATTACTTAAGCCACCCGGCTCGTTGAACA
>JBBIHN010000053.1:0-11754 GCA_037446995.1 Caldifarciminota bacterium
TGCGGAAACACAAACGCTAATCATTATGCACTAAGCCCTAGAGTGGTGCGTCTAACAGGTTTTTACATGAGAATAAAGGTGAGGGATTAGCGTTTTTCCTGCCGATAACCGCTTAGTGACTAGTGAATAGCGTTATCTTCCCAACATCCGCATCAAGTTCAATAACCGTACCGTCCGGTATCGCGCTCGTCGCGTTCCTGAGCACGACCGCCGGTACCCCCAGTTCGCGCGCGACCATTGCCGCATGACATATCAAACCGCCAGCCTCAACAATAACACCGCCGCATACCGAGAAGAGCGGCATCCAGCCTGGATCAGTATGATGGGTCACCAGGATCTCGCCTGGTCTAAGTTTTGAGCTGGATTTGAAATCCCTGACAATACAGGCTTTTCCCCTGACCCGGCCAAAGGAAACCGGTTCGCCGGTCATGATCGGCCCGGTTTCGCAGCTGAAGCTAACCGTCTGTCCATCGTCAAAAACAAGATCCGGAGCATCGATCTTTTCATATTCGATCCGCTCTTTTTTACGACGGGAAACGGTCGCGCGTATTTGATCGGGCGTCACTCGACCACCGGTGATCGCGTTAAGATCTTCAAGCTCCAGGAAAAAGATATCGCGGATATCATCATAGTATTTTTTTGCAACCAACTGTTCGCTGATCTTAAAAAATTGATCCTTTGCTTTCGCGTTCGCCTTAAAATAGTAATGCTTACCGTTCTCGCGCAATGGTGCGAATGCCTCAATCCGAGGGAGAAGAAGCTTAATGACAAAACGCTCAAAAGGCCGGACATTATTGATGATCTCTTTTATTATCTGCTTTCGGTCTTGCTCGCGCCTTACCTTCTTGTGGGTAGCAATAAGCCGGAAAAGCATATTATGATCCTCGCGCCAATTGGGGCTCGCCACATCAAATTCAGCAGGACCGCGATGTCCGAATTTCCGGATAAAATCATCAAATGAATTCTTAAATTCCTCATCCGTATTATACAAATTCTTTATTTCGCCGACATCAAAATTTCGAATCTTTTTCTGCGCAAGATCCGCAAGTTCTTCTACTGCAATCACCATTTCGCCGGTTCTGTCAATCAATCCGACAATAGTTTTGCGGGCAATCGTTTCACCTTTTTTGCCCGTTCGCAGCTTCAACACGACGCCCAATAAAATAAAATAGAATAAACTTAAGAACAATCCACCGAAATAGCGACGGGTGATCTTATTGGCGATATCGGTAATCAGTTTTTGTACTTTCTTAACACCCTCATTTAGATCGGCCGTGACCTCGTATTCCTCGGCCATAGCCAGGGTCTCGAATAATTCCCGGTTGACTTTTTTTACCGTGCCGCGCATGAAGATCGAGCTTTTTATAATGAACGTGGTCATTCGCATCATTGCGCTGATACTGAAAATAACCGATCTAAAAAAAGGAATTAGCGCCGGTATGGTCTTTAAGTCAACCTCTTTGAACGCAGCAGCCATTTGTGGATCAAGATTCTTGTCCGCACTTAGTAGTCTCATGATGGGATCAATGGTACGACCCAAAGCCATTGTATTATTGACATTCCAGTATAGTCGACCCAATACCCGTTCGACCGCCGGATATTTGTAATATTGTTTGCGCGATATCGGCACTCCAAAGGTATCGATAATGATCAACGGGAACATGATCGATTCAAAGATCGAATACATCATCGGCGATATCGGATCGGGTATTGTCTCCCGGACATTAACATTGCTCCAGACCGTGCCTTTTTTCTTGACCGTGGCAATTTTTGTAATCGGACGCGACTGCAGTATGTACAGCTGACCATTTTCATACGCCCACTCAATATCCTGGGGACCATTAAACAAACCTTCGATTTTCTTTCCGGTCTTGATTAGTTCGTTTATCTGGTTATCTGATAGAATATCATCGCCGGTCCGGGTGTGCACTACATTTTTTCTGATCCGGTAACGGCTTGGTTCGACACTGCCCGACACAAACTTTTCGCCCAGTCCAGAACAGCATTCGATCAAGAGATCATCCCGGCCCAATGGGTCGGCCGTGAATATGACCCCGCTTGTTTCTGGCTTGAGCTGGTGCTGAATAATAACCGCCATGACACCGCGATCGCAATCTATTTTTTTTCGGTAGCTGACTGCCCGTTCTGAATCGAGCGAACGCCAGGTTTTGACGACCGCTTCAATTCCATCTTCAACGCTCGTGATATTGAGGCTGGTATTGTACATGCCGGCAAAAGACGCGCCTGGCGTATCTTCGGCCGTCGCCGACGACCGCACCGCCACTGGACCGCCCGCCAAGAACATTTGAAAAACATCCTTGATTTCTTCCTCAAGCTCCGCGGCGAGAACCGACTGGGGGGCGAACTCCTGATAGGCGCGAGCCGCCAGGACGACAAAATCCGGCACGTTTAAATGCCTAGCCAATCTGAACAAACTCATTGCCTTAGACCCGACCCGCTCAATCGACGCCGGTTCATGACTGCGCACGAAGTAGCTCGCGGCGGGTTTGTCTTTCATCCGATTGTTTTCTCCAGATCTTCGATCTCATCAGCCAGGCGCTGATATTCTTCAAAAATCTTTCTGGCGCGCGTCGGATTATTCACGATCGTATTCTTCGAAAAACTGCCCTGCAGTTTATGCCGTCTTTCCTTCTTAAGCGCGATCTGTTTTTTGATCCTCTCAAACGGCGTTTCTCTGCGTCCATTGCTTTCCGGCTCCTTGCTTGGTTTTTTTCTTTCAACCGTCTTTCGTTTACTTAAATAGTACTCATAATTTCCGGGATAATCATACAGCTTTCCGCTTTTCAACTCCAGAACCCGGTTGGCAAAAGAGGCGATAATGTCCCGATCGTGGGTCACCAGAATCACGGTCCCCGGATACTGCCCGATCGCGTTCCTGACCGCTTCAACCGAATCAAGATCCAGATGAAATGTCGGTTCATCGAGGATCAGAAGATTGGAAGGCAATAACATCGATTTCAGAATCACCAGACGGGTCTTTTCGCCGCCGCTCAGAACTCTCACTTCTTTAAAAACATCATCCCCGGAAAATAGAAAAAAACCGAGATAACTCCTTATATTTTGAGCGATATCAGCCGGAAGATATTCGGCCACGGTTTCGATCACGCTTTTCCTCGGATCCAGCCCGAGCATTATTTCATGCGAAAAAGTATTGACCTTCAGTTTTTCACTTGCCCATACCCGACCGGCGGTTGGCGCCTCCTGTCCGGCAATGATCCGGCAAAGCGTCGATTTGCCGGCGCCGTTCTTGCCGATCAAAGCGATCCTGTCGCCTTTATTGACCGTCAGGTCAAGATCACGGAGAATCGATTTACGGTCATACTGTTTATTGAGCCGATGAAGCGCAACCAACCGCTGGCTGAACACTTCTTCGACCGGAAAACGCACCCTTATTTTCCTGCGTTCCTGCTCGATCTGAACCCGGGCCATTCTCTCCAAAAACTTTTCCCGGCTTTTCACTATCCCTGCTTTTGATTTATTCGCCCGGTTACGGACAATGAAGTCCTTGATCTCCGCGATTTCCCGTTCCTGATTCTTCGCCTTTTGAATAAGATGCTGCTTTCGCTGAATGGATTCATGCAAATACCCCGAATAGCCCGTACGGTATTTTCGAAACAACCCGAAATCGATTTCCAGTATGCCAAAAACACCCTGGGCCGACCGCAATACTTTATCGAGGAAATACCGGTCATGGGACACGACTATCATCGCGCCCTTGAATCTTTGCAAATAACCCTCCAGCCACTCTATCGACTCGATATCGAGATGATTGGTCGGTTCATCGAGCAGTAGAAGACCGGGCTTATTAAGCAAGATGCGCGCCAGCACAACACGCATCTGCCAGCCGCTTGAGAACTGCTGAACCGGTTTATTGATATCATCGGCATCAAACCCCAGGCCATGCAAAATACGATGCGCTTCATTCTCGTATTCATAGCCGCCAAGCCGGTTGAACCGATCCTCGGCGTATTCCAGCTTGCGCAGCAGCTCGTTTGATCTCGGCTGCAGGCTCAAAGCGTCGCGCACCTGAACGATGTCTTCGATACGGGCATTATATTCTCTCAGCACTTCCTCGATCAGGCGATTGCCGCGCAGAACTATCTCGTCCTGCGGCAAATAGCCGATCGATAAACCCTTCATTCTCTCAACCGACCCGCTGGTCGGCGAAAAATCTCCTTTTATTATCCGCAGCAGCGTGGTTTTACCGGTACCGTTGGCGCCCACCAGACCGAAACGGTCGCTCTGGTTGACGTTCAGACCGACGGCGGAAAACAATATCCTTTCGCCGATGCCGTACTCGACGTCGATCAGTTTCAGCATGCTTCTATTCTATTATGTTTTCCCTCGATGTCAACGTGGGAGACCGTTCTAAGGAATGATTCATGTCTCCCTCTGCCATCGCGCGCCATGGGATATATTTCAGCTTCACCGCTGTAATCTCTTTGATTTTCCTTGACAAATCGTCAATCGTGTGTATAATTCAGCATTACTCAGAGAGAAACCTCATGAATTTACGAGAGGAGGTGATACCGGCGCGATTGAAAGGTTTTTCAAGACAAGAGGAAAGGCATAAAAGGAGGTAAAATGAAATATGCCATAGCAATAGCGTTGATCGTGGGCATGTCATCTGCTTTGATTAACGAATCATTCCGTTATCAATCAACTGCCCGCATGTTCGAGGACGACTATGATTTGCTGTTCGATCCGGCGCGGATTCCGCAGATCGAAGGTTCACGGCTCTGGACCAGTCTATCGAACTTCGTCACGGGCAATGAGCAGATGTTCTCGAATGTCAGCGCGCCCTACATATTGATCGGCGGGGCGACTAATCTCAGCCGATGGTATCCGGGCTTTGTTTATGACCGGCAGGCGAGCAAGACGCCGCTCTACACCGGTTTGCTCGATCCTTTTGGTAATCAGATGTATGGCGAAGCCACGCGCGTTGAGATCGACTGGATCGATGACGATAACAACGGCGTTTTTGACCGCCGCATAATCGAATCCGAAAGCCGCGCCGCCTTTGACCATGCTCAGGTCAACGATTTCTATGTCGGGATCGGGACCAGGAGAAATAACATGCGGTTTGGATTGGGTTATTCCCGGGTCAATTACAAGTATACAACCACGAATCCGGATGATAATTTCTCCTGGGACTTCATCCACGAGAACCTGAATCCGAACGAAATCACGCATGAAGGCCACGCGCGTTTCGGCGGCGACGATATCTACAAGAACAATGAGAATGAATTCATTTTGAGCGCCTGGCTCGACCGGGAAAGAATGGCGATCGGTCTTAGCGCCGAAGTGGCTCTTTTGTCCTGGGGAAATAAGGCAATTATCAACGGCGATTCGTCATTGATCAGCCGTCCCAACGATACGACGACCTGGTATACCGGCGTCACCGTGCTGGATTCGACCGACCAACCGGGAAACGGCATGAGAATCGCGCTTGAACTCAAGGACTTCTACAATTACAACGAATACGCGCAGGGAAGATTCTACTTGCGTTTCTTCATGGAAAACTACGGCTACACGGACGGCGCGATGAATCATTATCATAACGCCCGCGAAGCGATCTATGACGACTTCCTCTGGGTTGTCACCAACGACTACACCTATTATGACGGCGGCGGCAATCAAAAAGGGTTGTCTCTCGGCACCAAGCATTTATTCCAGGTTTCGGAAAAATTTAGATTCGGATTAGGGGCTTTCTTCACCATGACCGCGACCTATGATTCCACGACGAGCCGGGATACAATGGTCACGGTAACCACCTATGACGATAATGACGGCATGACCAATGATCCGGATGATTATGTCCAGACCGTCTGGTCAAGCCAGACCTGGATGACCAGATCAACCGGCAGCAACAACAGCATAATGGTTCCGATCGGGGTCGAGTTCCAGATCGCCAATCCGGTATGTTTCCGGCTGGGCGCGGCTCATACCTTGAGCTATGTCGACAATTCCCGCGTTACGAATCTAATAAGTTTCGAACCGGAACGCACGAGAACCGTCGACGGCACGGGCGCGGTAACCGAGTCCATGGTCGATCCGGGGCAGGAACCGGTTGGTTCGGAAGAGAACACTTTCAACAAGATCCCGTCAACTAATTACTTCTACGGCATTGGCTGGAAAGTAAACCGGAATTTTCAGATCGATCTCATGGGTTTTGCCAATCTTACGAATCTGAGCAACTGGCGTCTCTCGGCAACTTTGATCTTTGATTAAGGGGGATAACATGAAAAAACTAACCATACTCGCCAGTGCGTTTTTGCTTCTACTTGCCTGTCAAAAGGCGGAGAACATACTGCAGATCGTGCCCGGCGCGCCGGACGACATTGGTGCCGGCAATTTGCCGGCCGTGGTTTGGATCACGCCCGGCAATGGACAGGAGCTGGTCGATCAGAACTCAGGCCAGAGCGGAATTCAGGGCAGGATCGAGATTGTGTTTTCCGATTTTATGGATCCGAACACGATGAACGAAAGTTACGTTAAAATACTAAACACCGCGACCGGCAGCGAGATCCCAAGTTCGGCAATCAGCACCGAATACTTTCAGGCGATCAAGAAGCTTTTCATCTACATCTCCGACGCGCCGTCAGCCGGCGCCTACCTGCTGACCTTAAGCGGCGTGACCAATACCTACGGTTCGTCGCTTGATTTTGACGGTGATAACAAGTATGACGGCGTGCCCTACGACGGCTATCTCTCTACTTTCTGGACCGCCGGCAATACCGACACGCTGGTCCTCACAACCTGGCCTAAAATCGTCGCTTTTTCTCCGGACACGGTCGCGACCTCCAATCAACAGCCTCTTATCGCGATCGTCTTCAATTTAACCATGGATACGGCGACCGTAAACACAACCAATATAACGCTGAGAAATTCGGGCGGCAACGCCCAGACCCTTAATGTTCTTGCGAAAACTCTAAACACGATCGTTCTGCAGCCGGCGAGCAATCTTGCCCTGGCTGACAATTACACGATCAGCGTGAATTGCGCCAGCATCAAACGCGTCGGCGATTCCCGCACTCCGGCTTATCTGTTGTATCTCGACGGCGACCAAGACGGCCCCGAAGCGACCGAACCCGAACTTCAATCGTATTTCCGGGTCGATACCGTGATACCGCCGCGGGTTGACGCGGCCGATATCACCGGCGGAGCCCGCTTCATCTTTACTCGCCTGATCGGTCCAGCCACGATCTCCAACAATACCGTGATCGTATACGACAATATCGGCTACGTGCCCGGCGATTTGCGTGTCTACGCTAATGCCGCTAACACGTACACGATTGTCGATTATTATTACAAACGCGCGACCTCGGGCAACCCCGATGCCTTCGTTTCCCGCAGTATCAAAGACGCCAGCAAGGATTATTATCTGGACGGCGACGTCAACGGCATCGGCGGCGAACCATGGGACGATTACTGGGAAGAAAATTTCTAAACCAGTATGAGAAAAGGGAAGGGTTCAAACCCTTCCCTTTTTTATCCATAACTCATGATCCAACGATGAATCGCCCATGGACTTAAACGCATATCAAAAACTAATCGAGAAACTCTATTTCAAAAAAGACGCCAAGCGCGGTCTGCACCGTACTTTCAACTGGTTCGTCGAGGAGGTCGGCGAACTGTCCCGGGCAATACGCAACGGCAAAAAGAAAAAAATAAAAGAAGAATTCGCCGACTGTCTTGCCTGGCTTTTGACCATCGGTTCAATCCTGAATATTGACGCCGAAGGGGCGATGAAAAAATATTCAAAAGGTTGCCCGAAATGCGGAAAAATGCCGTGTATATGTATAGAAAATCGAAATACTCAATAGATATTCGTTTTTCGGTTTCGAAAAGCGATACGTTTTCGAACATAAAATTAATCGATAATGCGTCAAAAAATTAAAAGTTTTGCCGATCTTGATGTCTATCAAAACACCTATAGTGCATCGATAATTGTCCTAACAAGGATTATTCCAAAACTGCCAAAATGTGAAGCATACGATCTCGCGGATCAATTAAGACGTTCAGTTAAATCAATCCCCCGGCTAATCGCGGAGGGCTTTGCAAAAAGACATCAGCAAAGAGGTTTTCAAAAATATCTCGACGATGCATGTGGGGAAAGTAATGAAACGATTGTATCTTTAAGCCATGCAAAGGATGTTTATAAAATCGAACCTGATTTAATAGACAATTTAGTCGATATTTATGATAAAGCTGCAAGGCAACTTCATAGATTAAGCACAGTTTGGCAATCTTTTTCGATACGGAAATCGAAACCGAAAGACGATAACGAATCGCCTTTCGTAACCGAGAAACGTCAGACGAATAATAATATATGACATCAAAGAAAGGAGATCCATGTTTTCGCAATTACTGATAATGTTCTTCGCCCTGTCTCCTCCGCCCTCAGTGCGCGCCTTTGACGCGCCCAATGACGGCGGCCGGGCGATAATCATCGAATGGCAGCTGTCCCCGGACGACGCGGAACTCAACGGCTATGAAATATACCGCAGCGAAAACGGCACTGACTACGAAAAGGTCGGCTACATCGGCCGCGGCCGGAATAGATTTGACGATCAGACCAAGGACGGCGTCACCTATTATTATAAGATCGCCGCGGTGCGGGATACGGTCGGCGCATTGTCCGGTGCCAGCGCCAGCGTTCAGAGCCGCCCCAGCTGGATCGATACGGGCCAGACCAACATCATTGTCGCCTTGATCATGCTCGGCGGAATCATCCTGTACTTCATCTTTCAGGCGCGCGCCGGCAAGGAATTGAAAATACGCAGAATCGCCGGTTTGCAGGCGGTCGACGACGCGATCGGCCGGGCGACGGAAATGGGCAAACCGATACTGTATTCAACCGGTATCGGCTATATCGAGGAGATCGCGACGATCACATCGCTCAATATCCTGGGCGAGGTGGCCAAAAAATGCGCGCAATATGAAACCCGATTGATCAATCCCCATCTTGATCCGATCGTCTACACCGTCGCCCGCGAGATCGTCAAGGAATCCTATACCAGGGTCGGACGGCCCGATGCCTTTGATCCGGACAGCGTTTACTATATTACCGATCTTCAATTCGCCTACGCCGCGGCGGTTGACGGAATCATGGTGCGCGAAAAGCCAGCCACGAACTTTCTAGTCGGCTGGTTTCGGGCTGAATCATTGATCCTTGCCGAAACCGGGGCTTCAACCGGCGCGGTTCAGATCGCCGGCACAGATCAGGTGTCTCAATTGCCCTTCTTCGTTACGGCATGCGATTACACGCTGATCGGCGCCGAGCTGTACGCGGCTTCGGCGTATATTTCAGGAGATTCGATGCTGCTGGGCGCGGTCAAAGGCGAAGATTGGAGCAAAGCAGTGATCGCCGCGGTCCTGGTGATTGCATCGATATTCGGCCTGCTGACTGCATTGCCGGTATTGGAATTATTCCAGTAGGAGGTTCTGATGAAACGCACTTTTCCTTTGATCCTGGTTTTTGTTTTCGGGATTCTCGGCATCATTCCGTTTATTATGCCCCATCCGATAGTGCAGAACGTGGATGAAACAATACGCAACGATTTTCTGAAAATACTCGCCGCTTTTGCCCTGGTGCTGGGGCTCGGCAGTTTGATCCGGGTGCATATCGATAAAATACGGCGCAGACAGCAGAACTGGCAGTATTCGTATATTCTGTTCATATCTTTCTTGATCACCGCGATCATCGGGCTGTTCGGCGGCGTTGCCGGCGACGGCATTCTGCCGACCAGTATCGGCAATTTCAGTTTCGATATCTGGTCGATATATTTCAACGTCGGAGTGCCGCTCGGTTCAACCATGTTCGCCCTGCTGGCGTTTTTCATGGCCTCGGCGGCATACCGCGCGTTCCGCGCCCGCTCATTCGAGGCGACGCTTCTGCTGATCGCGGCCTTTGTCGTCATGATCGGAATCCTGCCGCTCGGCAACTCGATATCGCCGTTCTTGCCGAAATTCGCCCAATGGATAATGGACGTCCCCAATGTCGCCGGCCAGCGCGGCATACTGTTCGGTGTGGCGCTGGGCATGCTCGCGACCGCCCTGAAGATCATACTCGGCATTGAGCGATCCTGGCTCGGAGGCAGCGAATGAAGATCAGTGAATTTCTGACCAGGATAGACCGGCGCGTCATCTATGTGATTCTCGCCGCGGTTGTGATTTTTCCCATGCTCTTCCCGGCGCCGCTGAAGGTAACCGCCATGCCGCCCGTGGTCAAATTATTCGAAGCGATCGACGGCATTCCGGAAGAAAAAGCATTGATCATCAATTTTGATTATGACCCCCAGACCCAGCCCGAACTCGAACCAATGGGTTTTGCGATATTGCGCCACGCGTTCAAGCGCCGCATCAAAGTATTGGCCTTGAGCCTTTACGTGCAGCCGCTCGGCCTTGCCCAAAACGCCCTGGTCAATGTCACCAAAGAGTTTAATGCGCAGGCGCAGACCAACGCGGACAGCATAATTTACGGACGCGACTATGTCTTTCTCGGCTGGCAGCCGCCGCCTTTGGTCCCGATAATCGGCATGGGCGAAAGCATTATCAATGTCTATCGCATCGACTATTACGGCAACCGCACCGACACCCTGCCCATGCTAAAACTGATAAAGAACTATGATAATGTCGGTTTGCTCGTTTCGCTGAGCGGATCAGACATACCGCGCTGGTGGCTTGCCTATGCCCAGAACCGCTTTGGTTTACGCGTTGGCGCCGGCGTCACCGCGGTTTCCGGATCGGAGTTTTACGCCTACCTCCAAAGCGGCCAGTTTTCCGGTTTGCTGGTCGGCATGAAAGGCGCGGCCGAGTACGAAGAGCTGATCAGCGCCCGGCACGGTTGCGCAGCCCGAAGAAAAGCCAGCGAAGCGCTGCCGTCACTCACCTACGCGCACCTGATCATGATGCTCTTCATCGTCGTCGGCAATGTCGGTTATTTCCTGAGCCGGAGGAAAAAATGAATATCTCAACTGACCCGTGGATCTGGATAAGCGCGATTATGAGTCTTTGCATATTCACGTTTCTGTATCGCGACAATCCTTTTTACCGATTTGCCGAGCACGTTTTCGTCGGCGTCGCCAACGGCTGGGCCGTCACTTTCTACTGGCACAATATTCTTATGCCCTCGCTGATCGATCCGCTTTTTCGCCAGGGCCAGCTTCCTTACATAATACCATTCATCATTGGAATGCTTTATCTCACCCGGTTCATTCCCAAAGTTTCCTGGCTGGTGCGCATACCGATCGGCATCACGATCGGCTATTACACCGGCGCCTCGATCCCGGCGACGATCGACGCGTTCATCATTCGCCAGGCGCAGGGTACGATACTGACCAATCAGAATTTCCTTGCCTGGAACGCCGGCTCCCTGGGCATTGCCTGGTCGATAATCCTTTTCGTCGGCGTGATCTGCACCCTGTCCTATTTCTTTTTCTCCCGCGAACAAAAAGGAATGCTGCGCGTTTCGTCCCGGATCGGCATAGTATTTGTCATGGTTGGATTCGGCGCGGCTTTCGGCTATACGGTGATGGCACGGGTAAGCCTGCTTATCGGCCGGCTGCAATTCCTGCTCGGCGACTGGCTGGGAATAATACGGTAAGCACCGTACTCGGTAAGCGGTAAGCGCTAATCGGTAATCGGCCACGAATAGTACGAACTAAGAAGCCAACACCTTACACGACTTTTGTAAATTCAATGAGAAGATAAATTTTGGGCGAAGCAAGG
>JBBIHN010000054.1:0-11712 GCA_037446995.1 Caldifarciminota bacterium
GAGCCTTGCTTCGCCCAAAATTTATCTTTTCATTGAATTTACAAAAGTCGTGTATGATTAAAATTCGAATTTCGAAATTAATACCATGTGCGGCATAATTGGGATAACCGGCAAAGAACCGGTGATCAACAAGATCTATCCCGGCCTGATCGCGCTGCAGCACCGCGGACAGGACGCGGCCGGGGTCGCAACCTTTGACCGGCGATTCCACCTTAAAAAAGGCAATGGACTGGTGGCGAAAGTATTCAATCGCAAGAATCTCGAACGCCTGAACGGAAATGCCGGTATCGGTCACGTGCGCTATCCGACCCTGGGTACCGGCACGGCCGAAGATGCACAGCCCTTCTTGGCTAATTCCCCTTTTGGCATTGCCGGTGCGCATAATGGAAATCTGGTAAACTATTTTGACCTCAAACAATGGTTAACCAACTGCGAACACCGTTATATCAACTCGAATTGCGATGCCGAGGTAATACTGAACATTCTCGCCCTGGAGTTGATCAGGACGATTGCGGGTGATTTCGGTCCGGAAAAGCTTTTCGCTGCGTTAAGGAAAACCTATGAACGCCTCAATGGCAGCTTTGCCGTGGTCGCCCTTATTGCCGGCAAGGGAATGCTTGCTTTTCGCGACCGGCACGGCATAAAACCGCTCGTCTATGGACGGAACAATGACGGTTACTGCTTTGCCTCGGAAAGCGTTGTCCTTGATTTGCTCGGTTACGATGATATTGCTGATGTCCGGGCCGGTCAGGCAATCCTGATTGATGAACCGGGTGAATACCATCAGGTGCAGATTGCCGGCGGTGAATCGTCGCCCTGTATTTTCGAATACGTGTACTTTGCCCGGCCCGACTCGGTGATCGACGGGATAGGCGTCTATGAAGCCCGCCTGCGTCTTGGCAATGAACTCGCAGTTGAAATAATGAAAAGCGGGATAGAACCGGATGTGGTTATACCAGTACCGGACACGGCCCGCGGCGCCGCCCAAACCGTTGCCGAGAGCATTGGCGTAAAATACCGCGAAGGGTTGATCAAGAACCGCTATATTCACCGCACCTTCATAATGCCGACTCAAGCCGCCAGAATCGAAGCGGTCCGGTTGAAACTCAATACAATCAAATCCGAAATCAAGAATAAAAGAATACTGCTGGTTGACGATTCGATCGTGCGCGGTAACACCTCACGTGAGATAATCCAGCTGGTGCGCGGCGCCGGCGCCAAGAAGGTCTTTTACGCGTTGTTCTCGCCGCCCCTTGTTTATCCATGTGTGTACGGCATCGACATGCAGACCAGGGGCGAATTCATCGCCCGCGACCGGTCGATCGACCAAATCCGGGAATCGATCAATGCCGACGCCCTGATTTATCAAACCATTCCGGGGATGGTCAAGGCGATCGGCGCCGAAAGAAATTTCTGCACCGCCTGTTTCAGCGGCAAATATCCGACCGAGATTCCGGAAAAATTGATGCAAAGGATCGAAACTGACCGCTCGCTCGAAAAAGCGACCGACGAAGAAGATGATGTTTAGAACAGCGCGCTCAGTCCGATGCCGGCGATCACTCCGACTGCGAAAACTCCGCCCAGGCAGCCAAATACTTTGAGTTTGGTCTTCCCGGACGCGGCCATGGTCTTTCGGTGATTCAGTTCCACGGTGGTCACGGAATTATCCGCGATCCGTGCTTTCACCGTGCCTTCGCCGTATTTCGCGATTCTCCATAATGCGCCAATCTTTCCCTGTTTGATCTGCCAGCTTGCGGTTTCAATGCTGTCCTGAGGATAAAATCCGACATTGTATTCGTCGGCTTTCAAGGGATGGCGGATAATCGGCGTCTTGCCGATATAGTCATTGTCCACATACACGGGCAGACTATCCTGGTCCGCCTTAACATTCAAAAATCCGGTGCCGGACTGGATCAATATTAATAGAAAGATCATGAAACATTATAGTGATAGTAATAATAAATGCAAGACAGATGCACGATGCAGGATGCGAGATAAAGAAATTTCGGATTTTGAAATGCGGATTTCGGATTTGCTTCAAAAAACGTCATTCTGGTCAGATAACTGATAGCAGATTACTGATAACTGTTTACTGATTACGGTTTACGTTTTTTCTTTCGCGATAGGCCATCCAGAGGCGGGCAGGCATTACGCGCTACGCTCCTTTCGTAGCACCAAACACTTCAAATACCTGCTTTCCGGCATGCCGAGCAATACCGGATGATCTGAGGCCTGGGCGATTCGCTCAACGATGCGAAAACGCGTCCGGGCGTCAGCCGCGGCCCGGGCAACGATCTTTTCGAATTCCTCTTCGCTGAAATGATACGAACAACAGGTGGTGAACAACCAACCGTGCTCGTTCAGGCGTTTCATCGCCTGCCGGTTTATCGCCCAGTAGCCTTTGGCGGCCGGTCTAACATTCTTCCTGCTCCTGGTAAAGGATGGAGGATCAAGCGCGATTAGATCATATTTTTCCTTGTCCGTATAGAAAAAATCATGAACATCGCAGCAACGGAATTCGATCCGGTCGAGTTCATTGAGCTTAACATTCTCTGCCGCCAGGTCAAGAGCTTTTTGCGAGGAATCGATTGCCAGCACAGATTCGGCGCCGGCCTTGCCGGCATAGTTGGCGAAACCGCCGGTGTAACAGAAAAGATCCAGCACTTTGCGCCCGGGCGCCTGTTCGGCGAAGCGGCGCCGCGCATCGCGCAGATCAAAGAAAAATCCGGTTTTTTGCCCATCGACGATATCAACCAGGAATTTCACGCGGTCCTGCTCGATCATCACCGGAGCGTTGAGTTCGCCTTCCAGCAGGCCGTTAATGGTATTCAGGCCTTCAAGTTCGCGAAAATGAACCTGGCTTTTCTCGTAGATCGCGCCGGGTTTATATTCGCGCAGCGCGTCAATCACCGCCGATTTCCTCTGATCGATTCCCAGCGCGTGGATCTGGATAACGTACACACTATCGTACCGGTCGACCACCAGCCCCGGCAATCCATCGCTTTCGCTGTTTACCATTCGATAGCTCTTTTCGTTCAACGGCCGGCGCTGCTGATCGGCCTTGCTCAAGGATTCAGCGACAAAATCCCGGTCGAATTCCGTGTTTTTATCGCTGAACAAGCGGATCGCGATCAGCGAGCCGGGATTGTAGAAACCGCTGCCGATGAATCTCTCTTTGTGAAAGACGCCGACCACCGAGCCCGGTTCGGGCTGCGGCTGCGCTCTTATGATTTCATTGGAAAATATCCAGGGATGTCCATGATGGATTTTTCTTACGTAGATCCTTTTCATCTGACGCCGGTTTCTACTTGATCAACGCTCTGATTTTCGCGATCAATGAATCGACATCCAATCCATGGGCTTTGTAGATCTTATCGGCTTGGTCCGAGCCGGCAAAAGCGGTTGCGCCCACGCACAGAAATTTCGTGGACCAGTTGTTTTCGGCAATTACCCGGCTGACAATACTGCCCAGACCGGAAGCAACGATATGATCTTCATAAGCGATCACGCAGCCGGTAGCGCAGGCCTGACTGACAGCTTCAACGTCAATCTCCAGGGGCGAGCCGACATTATATACCGCCATGTTTATCGAATCCGCCTTCAGTCTCTCGCGCGCCGCCAAAGCCATGTGCACCATTGGGCCGCAGGTCAATATTGCTCCGTGTTCGCCCTTGCCCAGTAGATCGGCTTTGCCGTACATGAATTCATATCGGCCGTCGTAAAACGGTTTGCCGTCATTCATGATCACCGGCATCTTGTCCCGCGTCAAGGCGATAATATAGTTGCCGGGCCGCCCGAGGGCATAACGCGTGATGTGATCGACATGATTCGGGTCGGCCGCGATCAAAAGACGAAAATTAACCAGATTGCGGGCAAGGCCGATATAATCGATGCATTGATGGGTCTTGCCGTCGGAACCGACATTGTAACCGATATGGGTCGCGATCACCTTAAGATTGGTGTTGTTGATCGCGTTGAGCCGAAGCTGATTGTATACTTCATCGATCGAAAACACGCCGAAATCAGCCCATACGGTTGTTATGCCACTGATCGACAAAGCGCCGGCCACGGTCGCGGTATTATGTTCGCTGACCCCGCATTCGAAGAAGTTTCGCGGCCGGATCCGTACGAACTCGCTCACGTTAACCGAATCGGCAAGATCGCAATCAAAGACCGCGATCGAATCTTCCGGATTCATCGCCGCAATATCAGCCAGCGCCTTGCCGAAACTCGCCCGGGGATGCGCTCTCTCGGTGCAGGTGATCGGCTTGCCGGTTTGTATCGACCGCGGGGAATTTTCCTTTTTCGCGAAAGTCACGGGTGTTATCCTCTCGGTCTTAAGCAAATCGTCAAGATCATCTTCAAGACCCAATTCTTTCAGCGCCCGACGGCATTCTTCCAGGGTTGGCGCCTTGCCGTGATAATCCGCCCTGTTTTCCATGAAACTGACGCCCTTGCCCATCATTGTTTCGCCGATTATCGCGTAGTTATTCTTGCGATCCTCAACCGCGCTTTCGATCGCCGCGCAAAGCGCGCCGAGATCATGGCCATCGACCGTGATTGCTTTCCAGCCGTCGGCTGAGTAGTTGTCGGCAATATTGACCGGCATAACATCCTCGGTCCGACCCGAGATCTGAAAATGATTGCGATCAATGACAACGGTCAGATCGCAAAGATCGAATTTGCGCGCGAACCGCCGGGCTTCGCCAACCATGCCCTTGGCCTGCTCGGCGTCGCTCATGAAGACAAAGGTATGGTAATCAAGTTTCCCCAAACGGGCTCCCAGCGCGAAACCGCAACCCGCGGATAATCCCTGCCCCAGATTGCCCGTTGTCCATTCAACCCCGGGGATACGGCGTTCAACATGGCCCTCGAACGGCGATTCAAGCCGGCGAAAACCAAGGATCGCGTCCTTGACGTCGAAAAATCCAAGGCGGCCCAGGCAGGCATAAAGGCCGGGAGAGGTATGACCATGGCTGACAACGATTCGATCGCGAGCCGGTTCATTGTAATTATCCGGGCCAATAGCGGCATAGCTGTAAAGAACCAGATAGATATCGATCGAAGACAATGATCCGGCAGGGTGGCCGCTGCCGGCAATCGTCGTCATTCTCAAGATATCGCCTCGGCATTGCCGCGACAATTCCCGTAGATTCTTCAATGCTTGTCCGTCCAGTTTCTTTCGAGATATTCGGTTCATCGGATCACGCCACCACTACTTTGAAGTCGCCTTCATTTGTTGAATAGTCGCCTTTCAGCCGCAGTATCAGGCCGTATTCTTTGGAAAGCTTGGCCAGGGTATCGGCATGATGGAGACTCAGAAAATCAGCAAACCTCGGCGAAGTCCTGACTTCGACCATCTTGCCGCGAATCGATTTTCCATTCTTGGCAAACCAGCGCTCGAGATGTCCGAGCGTGCTCTGCCGGCTGGTAATGCGGCCCTTGCCCCGGCATACCGGACAAACCTCGCTCAAACTATGGGTTACGCTTGCCCTCGAACGTTCGCGGGTGAAAAGGAACAAACCAAAATCGCCGATCCCGCCGATACGATAGCGCGCCCGGTCATCGCGTATCAATACTCTGAACTCGCGCAGCATGCGGTTGATATTCTCCCGGCGTTCGAGATCGATCAAATCGACCACGACCAGCCCGCCGATATCGCGAAGTCGGAGCTGACGGGCGATCTCGCTCAGGGCTTCAATATTGGTCGACAAGGCAAGCTTTTCCGCCTGTTTTTCTTTCGACGATTTACCGCTGTTGACGTCGATCGAGACCAGGGCTTCGGTTTGATCGATCACGATATAACCGCCGCTTTTCAGCCACACTTTTCGATCCTGCAGCTCCTTCAACTGCTCCTCGACATTGAACTTCTGAAATAGCGGCAACGCCTCCCCGTACAATTTAACCCGCGATTTCATTCTCGGCGATACGACGCCGAGATAGTTGATTATCTTGCGATACCCGGGCTCAGAGTCGATGTACAGGCCGCGCACTTCATTATTGAACAGGTCGCGGACCGTTTTTATCAACGTGTCCGGTTCGCGGTAGATGAGCGCCGGCGCCGGATCTTTTGTCGCTTGCAGGCTGTGCTGCCAGTTTCTGGTTAGATATTCAACCTCCCTCTTTATTTCATCGTGCCGCGCGCGCGCCGCCGCGGTCCTGATGATCAACCCCATTCCCTGGGGCTTGATCTGCTTGCCGGTCTTGAACAATTCTTCCCGCTCGCGACGGTTTCTTATCTTGCGCGAAACCCCTATGTTCTTGGCGTTGATCAGCAGAACAACATAGCGTCCCGGGATCGAGATGTACGAAGTCACCCGCGGCCCCTTCACGCCGTAAGAATCTTTGGTGACTTGAACTAATGTCTCCTGATCCTTCCTTAGTTTTATCTCCTCGGGCCGATAGCCGTGCTCGACCTCAACCTCGCTTTCAAAAATATCGGAAAACTCTTCGAACGGTATTTCGTTCAGGGGCAGGAATCCATTGCGTTCATAGCCGATATTAACAAAAGCCGCTTTCAGGCCGGATATCATATTCAATACCTTTGCCCGGTAAACATTCCCGACCAGGCTGCTCTGCGCCGGTTGTTCCAGATAGTATTCATACAGCTTTCCATCATCCATCAAGGCGATTCTGGTTTCCACGCTTGACACGTTGATCACAATATCCTTTTTGCTCACTTTGCCTCCATTGGTGAAATCAGAATCCCGTTGTTCTTTATGAACATGGTCGTTCTGGTCACTTTGTACCTCTTTGTTTCCTGCAGGGATCGGCCGGTAAGATACGACAGGAATTCATAAATATTCAATTTGTTGCCCCCGTAATAAAGCGACACAGTTAGCCGTCCATTATTGTAATCCACCGAATCAAGGCTTTCCTGCAGCGGCTTCATGCCTGATTTTGCCGGGACGTGAACTGCGGCCCCGGGCATCTCGAGCCGTTCTCTGATTTCGGCCCTTTCGATCAGAACTTCATAGAAGATCAGGTTAATCGAGCCCGAAAGCGACCGCGTATTCACGGGCAGGGAACGAACTTCAAGAACTCTGATGCCGGACGGGAAGCGGGCATTCAGTTCTCTTGAGATATTTGCCCGATAATCCCCTTCCAGCGTGAAATCGAAATAGTCGCCGCGGCTGATCTGGCCGACGCTTTTCGGAGCACAGAAAGAAACCCTGGGCAGGGGCGCATAACCCCGGCTGTACAGCAGCGGCAGGTCGGTGCGGCGTAGCGCCCGGTAAATTGTGCGCGTGATATCGAGATGCGAGGCATACCGGAAGTCCTCACCCACCGAATATTTCACCCGGCAAACCACCGGCGTCAGGCTCCGCTTCGGATAGCGCCCGTAACCGACGTACCGATCCTCGTCCCTCTCGCGCCGGGGCTTATCGCCGCGGCACACGCCGCAGCCGGCGCAGCCTTCGTAATAGCAATTGGGCGTGGTCTCGATCCGCCGGGCACGCTCCATTTCTTCCTTCATGAAATTCTTACTGACGCCGGTTTCGATGAAATCCCACGGGTACCGGTCGCGTGGCTTCAAGTAATCCCAAGGATCAACGCCCGCAGCATGAAAAGCCTCATGCCACCGGTCGAATCTGAAACCCTCGCGCCATTCTTCAAAGCGTCCGCCGTGCTGGTAAACATGTTCCAACACCGGCAGCAACCGATTATCGCCGCGCGACAGCACGGCTTCGATGAAGGATAAGTTCGGATCTTGATATCGGATATCAATCCGGCGCTGTTTCATTTTTCTTATACGGTCGATCTTATCCTGGAGCACCTCGATCGGCTGAAACACGACGGATTCAAAGGCACAAAGGGATTTATCGCCAGCTTGAGGCTGCCCCGGGAACAGGCCTTGAGCAGTTCACTGGTCAACTTCGGTATTTCGTCGATATCTTTGTCTTCTTCAAAAGGCAAGCCGATCATGAAATACAACTTGACCTGGTTCCAGCCGAGCTGGTAAGCGGTGTTGATCACGTCGATCATCTGCTGATTGCTGAATGATTTGTTCAAACGCTTCCGGAGCTCATCGCTTGCCGTCTCCGGCGCAAATGTCAAACCGCTATCCTCGGTAAATAGCTCGCCCCGCATAGCCGGCAAAGACACGCTGATCATTTTCCTGCGCAAGAATTCATTAAGTTTGTTCAATAAGCCGGGTAGACCGGGATAGTCAAGTATCGAGAAAGAAAGCAGGGATATTTCCTCCCATCCGGTTTGACGGATACCCTTTTCCACGGCCATCAGAACTTCGGGTTCCGGCCGTATGCGCAGCGGCCGATTGGCGTATCCGGCCTGACAGAAACGGCATCCCCAGGTGCACCCGCGCATCACTTCGATCGCCAGCCGATCATGGACGATTTCGCCGATCGGCAGTATCGCTGGATCCGGCAGAGCAGCGGCGCATAATTCGCCTGCATGATTGCGCCGTATCTTCTGCTCTTTGGCGTGTACCGACGGCACCCAGACACCGGGGAGTTTTGACAATTCGATCAGGCGATCGTTTTTTGCGGATTTCGGAACCGACCTCAGGATTCCAACGATATCATCGACCGTCGGCTCGCCGTCACCGATGACAAACGCGTCAAAAACGTCCGCCAGCGGCGCCGGATTCAGAGTCGCGGGACCGCCGGCAATGACCAGAGGATCGCCGGCACGGCGCTGCGACCAGCGCCAGGCGATTCCTGCAAGATCGAAAAGGTAGAAAATATTCGTGTAGCTGAGCTCACTTTGCAGCGAAAACCCGAGCAGATCATAATTCTTGATTGGGGTTTTGGTTTCCAGCCCGTAGATCGGAATTCCTTTCTGCAGGAGCGCCTCACCGAAATCCGGCCAGGGCGCAAACACCCTTTCGCATTGTACGTCTTGATGCCGGTTGAAAAGGTGATAGATAATTCTGATTCCCAGATTCGACATGCCGATCTCATAGATTTCCGGGAAGACAATGCCGACTCTTATCTGCTGATCGGATCTGGTCGTTATGTTGTATTCGCCGCCGGTATAGCGAATCGGTTTCTTTACATGCGGAAGAATATCATCCAGCATTTTTACCCGCGCTGCTCGATAAATACCGGGCAAAAACAACGCCCGGGCGGCCGCGCTCGCGGTCAGAACAGGGTATAGCCTTTGGCAAGAGCTTGATCATTGATCGATAACTGTTCTTCGTCCGCTTTGGCAAACCGGTATCGCTGAGCCTTGATAAGCGACTCGAGCGAAACCAGATCGGTTTTCTTGGCCAGCGCGCCAAGCATGATCATGTTGGCAACTCGTCCATGGCCCAGTTCCTCGGCGAGCCGATTTGCTTCGATCGGCAATACCTGAATATCATTGCGTTTGGGATTGGACTTGATCAGGGTACGGTTGAAAAACAGGTATCCGTTTTTCCTCAAGGCCGGCTCGAATCGGGCAAGCGACGGTTCATTCATGATGATCACGATATCCGGGCTGGCCACGATCGGCGACGCCACCTTTTCGGTCGCGATGACCACCGAGCAATTGGCCGTGCCGCCGCGCATCTCGGCGCCGTAGGAAGGGAAAAAAGTCACCTGCTTTCCCTTAAACATACCGGCATGAGCAAGGATAATGCCCGAAGAAACTACGCCTTGACCGCCGAAACCGGAAATGATGATCTCGCTTGTCATTTCGCCTCCTTACCGCGATCCCGGAACACGCCCAGCGGATAGTAGGGTATCATCTTATCAACGATCCATTGTCTGGATTCAACCGGGGTGACACCCCAGCCGGTCGGGCACATCGACAGTATCTCGATCAACGAAAACCCCTTGTTCTTGATCTGGTTTTGAAACGCGGTTTTGAGCGCTTTTTTTGTCTTGACTATCTCCTTTGGAGTATGGATCGCTGTACGTTCGAGATAATATGGCCCGTCAAGTCCGGCAAGAAGCTCGCATACCTTGATCGGATACCCCTGCTTATCAATGTCCCGGCCCTTGACCGACGTAGTCGATCTCATGCCGGGCAGTGTGGTTGGCGCTAATTGCCCGCCGGTCATGCCGTAAATGGCGTTGTTTATGAATATCGAAGTGATATTTTCGTTGCGGGCCGCGGTATGCACTATTTCCGCGGTGCCGATCGCCGCCAGGTCGCCGTCCCCCTGATAACTGAAAACAAAGCATTCCGGTCGAACGCGTTTGATACCGGTTGCGGCCGCCGGCGCCCGGCCGTGAGGAACCTGTATCATATCGCAGTTGAAATATTCATCCGCGAACACCGAGCAGCCGACCGGCGCGATGCCGACCGCGCGCTCGCGAACATCGAGTTCGACCAGCAATTCGGCAATGATGCGGTGGACAATGCCGTGGCCGCAGCCAGGGCAATAGCGCTGCCTTATCTCGGTCAATCCGGCGGGACGGCCAAATACCATTTTCATTTCTTACCTCCCAGGATCTTTTCGATATTGGCGAAAATCTCGACCGGCGTCGGTACGCCGCCGCCCGGCCGACCGTGAAAATGGATGTTTGCCCGGCATTCAGTGTAAAGCTTCACGTCTTCGATCATCTGCCCCATGTTCATTTCAACGACCAGGATATTCCTGGTTCGACCGGCCAGTTCGGCGATTCTCCGGCGCGGGAACGGCCACAGGGTGATCGGCCTGAACAGTCCGATCCGCAACTTTCTCTCGCGGGCGATCTTTACCGCCGCTTCGGCAATCCGGGCGCAGGTACCATAGGCAATAATAATCAGATCCGCGCCGTCGCAGTCACTTTCCTCGTGGCGTTGCTCGTCGGCGATCACCTTTTGATATTTCTCATGACGCCGCCAATTCCATTCTTCAAGCCTCCCCGGTCGTAAATCGTAGGATCGGATGATCCGGCGGTCTCTTCCCCGGCAGCCAGATAATGCCCATTCGGGCTCGGGCAGGTTTTTCGGATCCAATGGTTGATACTTGAACTCCACCGGCTCCATCATCTGGCCCAAAAGGCCGTCGGCGAGGATAATAACCGGATTGCGGTATTTTTCCGCCAGTTCAAACCCGGTTTTCGGGAATTCAAACATTTCCTGCACCGAATTGGGCGCCAGGACAATAGTATAATAGTCGCCATGGCCGCCCCCCCGGGTCGCCTGGAAATAGTCGGACTGCGCGGGCGCAATGTTACCCAAACCAGGACCGCCCCGAACGACATTGACAACCAGTACCGGAATGTCGGCGCCGGCAATATATGAAATACCCTCTTGCATCAAACTTATTCCGGGCGATGACGAAGATGTCATTGCTCGTCTACCGGCGGCCGCGGCGCCGAAGAGCATATTGATCGCCGCGATCTCGCTTTCGGTTTGCAGAAAGACGCCTCCTTCCTCGTTCATTCGTATCGACATCAACTCCGGAATTTCATTCTGAGGCGTAATCGGATAGCCGGCGAAAAAACGGCAGCCGGCCGCAATGACTCCTTCAACCATGGCATGATTGCCGTACATCAAATTTCTTTCCGCCATATCATCCCCCTATTTATAGACTTCGATCGCCGGTTCCGGACAGATCATGTAACAAAAACCGCAGCCCTTGCATTTGGATTGATCCGTGACCATTGCCGGATGATAACCGCTGGCATTGATTGTATCCGCTGATATGACCAGAATATTCTCGGGGCATACATTGTCGCAACATAATCCGCATCCCTTGCACACATCCTTCAGGATCCTTGTTTCAGGCATTATGCCTCCTTTCCAGAGGGACGAGTTGACGCCCAGTATGAACTA
>JBBIHN010000055.1:0-11494 GCA_037446995.1 Caldifarciminota bacterium
TTAAAAAACGCAAAAGTCGTGTAATTACTTTAACGCATCTCTTACCAGTTCAGCGATCTGTATTCCGGCTCGCAATTGGCCTTCTTTGGTTTGAGCGCCGATATGCGGGGTAAGAACCACCTGGTCAAGGCCAAAAAGTTTATGTTCCTTTGCCGGTTCACTCTCATAGACATCAAGACATGCCACGCTGATCTGACCCGATTGCAGTGCGTCGAAGAGCGCATCCTCATCGACCACGCCGCCGCGGGCGCAATTGACCAGCACGGCTCCTTTTTTCATCTTCCCAAATGTATCTCGATTAAGAATATGTTTTGTTTCGTCGGTTTTTGGAATATGCAAAGAAACATAGTCCGAATCCTTAAGCAATGCATTAAGGTCGACGATCTCTCCGAAATCACAAGTTTTAACATATGGATCATAAGCGAGTACTTTCATCCCGAGTGCTTTTGCTCTCTTGCCCAATTCAGACCCGATGCGGCCAATACCGATAATGCCAAGGGTCTTTCCAAATATCTCAGTACCCTTGAATTTTTTCTTTTCCCATTTTCCGGCCTTTGTCGAAGCAGTTGCTGACGCCAGGCTCCGGGCCGCGGCGAACATCATGCCGAGCGCCAACTCAGCCACGGACACTGACGTGGCGGCCGGCGTGTTGATAACTTTTATGCCCTTTGCTTTGGCGGTTTCACGATCAACATTGTCCAGACCCACTCCGGCCCGGCCAATAACCTTGAGATTCTTACCCGCTTCGATAATTTCTTTTGTTACCTTGGTCGCGGAGCGCACGATAATAGCGTCAAAATCCGGAATTATACTCACGAGTTCAGCCGGATTCAGGCCCGGTTTTTCCACGGCTTCATGCCCGGCGTTCTTTAACACCTCAACTCCTTCACTGGCAATTGGATCAGAGATCAACACTTTCATTATGCCTCCAAATATCTAAGCAAATCCCAGTATATCGTTGATTTGTCCTATTAGTTCACGCATTTCATCCATGTTCAAATCCCCCATATGCGCGATTCGGAAGGTCAGCTCCTTGAGATCGCCATACCCGTTCGAGATTTGATATCCTCGTTTTCCCAGTTCAGAATTCAAATCGGCGACTTTGATTTTTCGCGTGTTATCAATACAGCTTAAAGTTACCGATTCATAACCAGGTTCTGGGAACATGGCAAAATGCTTCTTTGCCCAGCCCCTTATGTAATTAGCCATTTCCAGATGACGTTTGTGGCGATTGTCCATACCTTCGGCAAGTATCTTGTCCATTTGTTTGTCAAGGGCATACAACAGGCTGATCGCCGGAGTCGACGGCGTCTGGTGATCCTTTTCATACCTCTTGATCATTGCGTCAAAGTCGAAATAATATCCGCGATCCATGATCGTCTTCGTTCTTTCGAGGGCGCGCTCCGAAACCGTGCAAACCGCAAGACCCGGAGGCAGGGCGAAACATTTCTGCGAACTGGCAAGACAAACATCAATGCCCCACTTATCGATCTCTATCATGTCACCCATCATTGCGCTCACCGTATCCACAAGCCAGAATGTATCCGGGTATTTTTTCATCACCTCGGCGATCTGCTCGCTGGGCGCGCGCACGCCGGTCGATGATTCATTATGCACCAGGGCTACCGCATCGTATTTTTTGGCTTTCAGCTTGTCTTCGATCATCTCGGGTTTGATCGCTTTGCCCAGATCGACTTTGATTATGTCGACTTCCTTACCGCAAATCTTGGCGATCTTTGACCAGCGGTCGCTGAACGCGCCGTTAACGCAGCATAGAACGTCCTTTTTCACGCAATTCCTTATGGATCCTTCCATTACACCGGTACCCGACGAACTGAACACGATCGCGTTATTCTTGGTATTTAAAGCCTTTTTTATCTTATTGATTATGTTTTCGTAAAGAACGCCGAAATCCTTGCTGCGATGTCCGATCATCGGCTGCGCCTGAGCCTTTAATATGTCATCGCGGACTTCGGTCGGTCCTGGTATGAAAAGTTTCTTAGCCATTATTCCTCCTATGGTAGGGGCTAATCTTCTATGAGTTTAAGCCAGATCTCGCGGCGTCGCGGTCCATCGAATTCACAGAGAAAAATGCCCTGCCATGAGCCGCACAGGATCTGGCTGTCCTCTATGATAATGGTTCTTGATGAACCGACGATTGAAGCCTTCACATGGGCGTCGGCATTGCCCTCTGAGTGCCGGTAATTACCGCCCGCCGGAATCAAATCGTTCAACGTACTGACTATGTCATCTTTTACCGATGGATCGCAGTTCTCGTTGATCGTGACCGCGGCCGTGGTGTGCGGACAGAATACATGAACGACTCCGCTTTGTATGCCTTTTTCAGTGACCACGTTCTTGATCGCGGAACTGATGTCAACTAATTGATTGCGCTGTTCGGTTTTGACGCTGATTTTTTCGATCATAACACAATATTATAACGATTTGCGATCATTTGTCAATGAAAACCGCGCCTTGACACGCGGTATATTGTCAAGTATATTTACGCGCAACATGAGGCTATCGGCAGAAGCAAGAAGAATAAGATTACTGGAACGCATTGACAGCATACTCGGGTCGTCTTATGAGCTAAGTAAGGTGATTCGCCGGATATATCAGGAAACCGGCAAAGTGCTGGACACGAGCAATTTCTACATCGCAATCTTTGACCGCAAGGAAGAAATGATTCACTTCGCCGTCTATACTATCAACGGTAAAGAGTTAGAAGCCAGTTCCCGGAAATTCGGCAACGGCATGACCGAATACGTCATTAAGACCAAGCGTGCATGGCGCATTGGTCGGAATTTGAAAAAGCAAGCCGCCCGGCACGGCATACGCCCGTTTGGCAAATCGGCCAGGAGCTGGCTGGGTGTGCCAATGCTCTACAAAAACAGCGTCGAGGGAGTTATCGCGATTCAAGACTATGAAAGAACGAATGCCTATGGTCCTGATGACGAGAAGTTTCTCTTCAGTATCGCCTCGCGGGCCGCGGTGGTGATCGCGAATACGCGTTTGATGGAAGATGAGATCAATCGGGCGCGCGAGCTCGCGCTCATGAACGAGGTGGCGCATCGCATGACGCGCCGTCTCAATATCGACGCAATCAGCGAAAGCCTGACCAGGACGATCATCAAGCATTTCAAAAATCTGAATGTCGCGATATTTTTGATCAGGGATAACAAAATTGCTCTCAAAAGTCTGTCCCTCGGGTTTCGCGAGGAAGTGCCGCGCAATCTAACGCTTGAACCCGGACAGGGATTGGTCGGTCAGGCGGTTAGGACCGGGAAAACCATCGTCGTTAATGATATCGGCCGTGACCGGCGTTATCTTGCATTTGGTCAAACCTGCACCCGCTCGGAGATCGCTATTCCCCTGATTATTTCCCGGCGCGCGATCGGAGTTCTGGACGTCCAATGCAACGAGAAGAACGCGTTCAGCCCCGGCACGGTGCGCATCCTTGAATTGATCGCCGATCGTTTTACCGCCGCTTTGCACAACGCTCGATTGTACGAGGATGCGACCAATCACGCCAGGGAGTTGAGCGTTTCGTTCAGCATCGCCAAGTCGCTGATATCGGCGCTGGAACTCGACGAAGTCTTAGGGCAAATCGTGACCGTGATCCGCAAATCCTTCAATTTCGCCAATATCGCGATTCTTCTGATTGATCGGGAGAAGAAGGATCTGTATGTCAAGGCAGCTCACGGCTATGCCAATCGGCTGCTCAAGAATCTGCGCCTGAAGATCGGCAAACAGGGCATTTGCGGTCGGGTCGCGGCGAACGGCGAGGCGTTTTACGCGCCTGATGTCCGCAAGATACCTTTTTACCATCAATGGAAGAAATCGATCCGTTCCGAGGTGGCGATACCTTTGAAAATCCGCGATGAAGTAATCGGTGTGCTTGATATCGAGAGCGAAAGGGTGAATGATTTCGATGAGCGTGATCTGAGATTGTTCACGATCTTCGCGTCCCAGGCCGCGGTTGCCATCGAAAACGCGCGGCTATACGATGAGACCAAGTCGCTTTCCCTGACCGACGCGTTGACCCGGATCGCCAACCGGCGTCATTTTGATCTGATGATCGAGAACGAGTTCAAAAAGGCCCGGGGATACACACGGCCGATGAGCCTTGCCATTCTTGATATCGACGACTTCAAGCATTTTAACGACAATTACGGCCATTTGAGCGGCGACCGCATTCTGGTTCATATTGCCGCTACCCTGAAAGAAAACTTGCGGGACACGGATTTTATCGCGCGCTACGGCGGCGAGGAATTCGTCATAATATTTCCGGAAACGCCGAGCAATGTCGCTTTGAGGGTGAGCGAAAGGATCCGCGCCTCGATCGAGAATAATAGGATAATGATCAAAGTCGTCGGTAAGAAAGCCTGTACCGTATCGATCGGGATATCGACTTTTCCCGGCGACGCCGACGGCATTGTCGAGTTGATCCAGAATGCCGATAAAGCATTGTATCGCGCAAAGCAGCTGGGTAAGAACCGGGTTGAAGCAACCTGAAAAACTATGGAGGCATTGATGAAAAAGATGTTCATATTTGCACTTGTCACGGGTCTGTTCTTATCGTGCGGCAAACCCAAGGAAGCTGATGTCGAGACCGGAGTTCCCGGCACGGCCGGCGATGCCGGTATAATCTATCAATCTTTCAGCGAAGCGGATATGGCGATGTTCATGAAAGTCGCGCCGGTGGTGATCGATGAACTGAAAAAGGCCGACAAAGAGTTCGGCGATTTTGAAGATGCCAAGGATATTGGCGGCGCGATCGGCCGCTATGCAACTTTGAACAAGGAACTGGTCACGCTTGACGCGAAACTGAAGATCCATGGGACATCATGGCAGCAATTCTGGCCGACATTCGGAAGGGTCACAATGGCCGTGGTCGCAGTGACCATGGACGATCAAATGCAGGAGTTGAAAACCAGTTTCAAGGAGATCGACGCTCAACTCAACGACCCGACCATCCCCAAAGCGCAGAAAGACATGCTGCAGGCAAGCAAGAACGCGATGATGCAGGTGCAGGCGATTTATGATCAAGTTCCAGCCGGCAATAAAGATCTGGTGAGAAAGAATTGGGATAAACTGGCCAGGATATTCGAGATCGACTGATAATCCCGGCTGGATCAGTAGGTTATCTGCTTGGCGTATTTTTTCAATATCGAGTCGAGCTCTTCGGGTCGTTCGATCAGGACTTTTCTTGATTTGCTGCCCTGAAAAGGTTCAACAATACCGGCGGACTCAAGCTGGTCAATGATGCGACCGGCGCGGGCGTATCCGAGACCCAGCCGGCGCTGGAGGAGCGATACCGAAGCGATTTGATGGTTGAATACCAATCTGGCCGCTTCCGGGAACATCGGATCAATGCCAAGATCGCTCGGCTCTTCGGGTTTTTCTTCCCGGACCGCGATCTCGCCCAGGACCGGATAATAGCCCCGGTTCACTATCTCGTCGATTCTATCCGCGGGCATGATATTCGACAGCATTTGACGTTTTTCATCAAAGGCCGGATCCTTTCGGTCGATCAGTATTGTCCAGAGTTCTTCGTCCACTATCGTTCTGGTTACCTCTTCGATGTCGCATTCGACATCGGCAAGCAATTCGTATAAATAATTGCGGGCGATCAGATCGCTGATTCCTTTGGTTTCGTCGGTTGACACATAGGCACCGTGCAGGCGAACCGGAGTTCCGATACCCGGCGGCAGGAAAAGCATGTCGCCTTTGCCCAGTAATGATTCGGCGCCGTTCATGTCGAGGATCGTCCGGGAATCGGTCTTGGAGGCGACCTGGAAAGCGCTGCGGCACGGGAAATTAGCTTTGATCAAACCGGTTATGACGTCAACCGAAGGCCGCTGGGTCGCGAGCACAAGATGGATGCCGACGGCGCGGGACATCTGGGCAAGCCGGGTGATATTCTCTTCGATCTCGCTGGGCGCGGTCAGCATCAAATCGGCGAGTTCGTCGACGACGACCAGAATATAGGGTTTTATCTCTTTCTTGTGTTTCAGCATTTTTTCGTTGTAGCCGTCAATGTCGCGGACGCCCTCGCGAGCGAATTCGCGGTAGCGCATTTCCATTATCGATACTATCTTTTCCAGTTCCTTCACCGCATGACTGGGTTCGGTCACGACCGGACGCAGCAGATGGGGGATCGGATTATACATCGGCAGTTCAAGGCGTTTCGGGTCGATCATCAGGAATCTGAGTTGCCGAAAGCCGGAATGATAAAGCAGGCTTAGTATTATCGTGTTGACACACACGCTCTTGCCGGAGCCGGTTGTTCCGGCGATCAGCATGTGGGGCATTCGGGCGATATCGTCGGATACCGGATTGCCGGTAATATCCTCGCCCAGAACGATCGCCAGGGGAGACCGGTTCTTGATGTATTTATCGTCGTGCAAGCCGCTTTTCAGACAAACCAGGCGGCGTTCATGATTGGGTACTTCGATGCCCACGGCCGATTTTCCCGGTATCGGCGCGATGATCCGGATACGGGTTGCTTTCAGGGCAAGCGCCAGATCATTATCGAGATTCGCGATTTGATTCACCTTCACGCCGGGCGCCGGTTCGAACTCGTATCTTGATATTACGGGTCCGGACTCAACCCCGGTTACCCGTCCGGCAACGCCGAACTCGGACAAACGGCTGGTGAGTAACTCGGCTTCCTTCTGCAAGGTTTCCCGATCAACGGTTGTGTCGGTATGGGGGTCCTGGAGAATATTCAGAAACTCATTCTGAAAATCGATTTCAACCGTCTTGCGGCGGGCGCGCCTGACCTGGCTTCCCGTCCCGGCAGTCGCGGCGTCGGGCGCAGGGTCAACCGCGGTTCTCTCCGGTTCTTTCCTTTCGGGCTTCGGTTTTGCCGCCGGCGGTTTGGGCTGGGTGATGTGCACCCTGGGCAGTAGTTTCTCTTTGACCATCATGAACGCGATCATGATGATGGCAAAGCCGATGATCAAAAACGCCCCGGCGTCGCCGAAAAAATCGAATACGAAAGTGCCGGTCAATCGTCCGAGGTTGCCGCCGGCATGCAGGCCGACTGCCTGGCTGTTGATGATCGGAACCGGGAAAAATCTGGCGAGCAGGATATCGGTGATAAGTCCGATCGGCACGGCGTAAAGCAATTTAAGATTCAGAACATCTTCTTTTCGGGTTAAGAAGATAAATCCGGCATAGATCAAAAGCAAGGGGACAATGAAAAAATACAACCCGATCATCCAGAAAAGAGCAAACGAAGAATAGAAGCCGAAAATACCGCCAAAATTCTTCCGGGGAGCGGCAGGATGCCAGAGATAGGAAATCTGGCTTATCATGAAAAGAATGGCAAGCAGCATCATCAAGATGCCGGCGAGCTTCCGGCGCCGGTGCGCTTCCAGTTCGCGGGAGATGAAGATCAGTACGCCGGCGGCGATGATCAGCAGGACGATCGGGATTATCGTCGAAAGCATAGTTGATTTTACCTAATTAACTCAAAGTGTCAACGGTCTTTTCCTTCGCTCTTGATTTATTCATGCGCATATATTATACTAACCCATGTCCACGGTATATTTCCTCGACCTCAACAAGAAATGCAAGACCAGCCACATGAATCTGTTTCAGCGTCTGATCGAGGTATCATCGGCATTGAAAATATGCGGCCATAGTTCGCCGTGCGCGGTCAAACTTCACGTCGGCGAACATGGCAATCTGAATTTCGTTAATCCGCTGTACGTCCGGTGCCTGGTCGAGATTCTGCGAACGTCCGGCGCCGAACCTTTTCTTACTGACACGACGACCCTGTATTCCGGGCGTCGCTTTCGCGGCGATCTGCATGTCCAGCTGGCTCACGAACACGGATTTACCTTCGCGCCGTTCATTGTCGCCGACGGTCTGCACGGCGATGAATTCTACGATATCGGCGGCGCGAAGATCGCCGGTTTGTTCAAACGCGTCAATACGATATTCTATGTTTCGCATTTCAAAGGGCATTTGAACTGCGGTTTCGGCGGCGCTTTGAAGAACATCGGCATGGGCTGCGCCAGCCGGGGCGGAAAACTGGAAATGCATTCTGGGGCAAAGCCCCATATCGACCGGGACAAATGCACTCTCTGCCTGCGTTGTTATCAATATTGTTCTTTCGGCGCGATCAAGAAGAGCAAGACGGTCAGGATCATCGATAATAAGTGTACCGGCTGCGGCGGTTGCATGTCGATATGCCCGGACAAAGCGATAAAGTTCGGCTGGGACGCCGCGTCAGAGGACTTGCAGAAGAAGATCGCCCGATACGCGGCAAAGACTATTCAAGACAGAAAAACATTTTTCGTCAGTTTTCTGACCGCGATTACTCCCAACTGCGATTGTTTTCATTCCAGCGAGCCGTTCATTCATCCGGATGTCGGAATCCTCGCCGCCAATGATCCGGTGAGCCTTGATCAGGCATGCTATGACCTGGTCAAAGAAGCGATCGATAAGGCGCATCCGGATGTCGACGGTCAGGCGCAATTACATTACGCGGAAAAATACGGGGCAGGAGAGCGTAAATATGAAATCAAAGCGATTTGAAGATTCGATTAGAAAAAGGGTAAAACGGCTTGAGACATTAATCCATACGTCGATGATCTTTTCGTCGATACTGGACATCGATGATCTGCTGAACACGGTCTTACGCAAAGCCGAAGAGGTTATGGATGCCGAGGCATCGTCGGTTTTCCGCATTGACGAAGCGGCCAATGAACTCTACTTCATCACCGCCCGCGGGGCCAAAGGGAAAGAGGCCAAGGAAATCCGCGTGCCGATGGGCAAGGGAATAGTCGGCTGGGTCGCGAAGCACGGTAAGCCTTTGCTGGTGGCGGACGTTCGCAAAGATCCGAGATGGTTCAAGGGGGTCGATAAGAAAACAAAATTCGTTACCCGTTCGATCATTGCCGTTCCTTTGATCTCCCGGGGGAAGATTATCGGCGTCGCCGAGGTTTTGAATAAACGAAACAATCAGCATTTCAACAAGATCGACCTGGATATGTTCCAGTCATTGAGCAATCAGATCGCGATCGCGATCGAAAACGCTTCTTTGTACAAAGCCCTGGACGAGCTGTTTCTTTCCTCGATCCGGGCGATTGTCGAAGCGGTCGACGCCAAAGACCCTTATACTCGCGGACATTCGGCGCGGGTGGTCGATTATTCCCTAATGATCGGCGCGTCGCTTGATCTCGACAAGGATGAGACGAAAAGGCTTGAAGTGTCGGCGATACTGCATGATGTCGGGAAGATCGGCATTCCGGACCGCATTCTCGGCAAGCCCGGCAAGTTGACCTTCGAGGAATTCACCTACATGAAGAAGCATCCCGAGCTCGGCAGCGCGATCATTGAACCGATCGCCGAGTTGAAGGATCTGATTCCCAACATCCTGCATCATCACGAGCGCTACGACGGCAACGGCTATCCACGGGGACTCAAGGCGAAAAAGATACCCTATTTCGCCCGGATAATATGTATCGCTGACTCGTTCGATGCCATGACCAGCGACCGGCCTTATCGCAAACGCCTTGATACGATGGTCGCGCTCGAAGAACTGTCGAAGAACAGCGGCGATCAATTCGACCCGGTGCTGGTCAAGATATTCGCCCGGGAGTTTCTCGAACGGCATGAAGGCGACGCGGTTCAATCATGAAGAGCCGTTTCTTCGCGGCGGTCATCATTTCAAGTGCGGCGACGGTATTGGTTAATCTTCTATGCCTGTATCGGCCCCTGTATGAACCGTTTGAGCGCCGGGTCTATGATCTGAAATATTCCCTGGTCTTAAAGACCGGACGGATTGAGAATATTGTTGCCGTGGATATCGATGACGCAAGCCTGGCCAAGCTGGGCCGCTATCAGAACTGGCCCCGGGCGTATTTCGCCGGCGCGCTCGGACCTTTAAGCCGGGCAAGAGTCGTCGGATTCGATATTTTCTTCGGCGAGCCGGACACCTTGCCGGCAGAGGCGGCGCGGTTCTACAGTAAACCGAACTTTGACGACATGATCGATTCGATGGTCGCCGGTCATGGCCGGGTAGTAATGGTTTCATCGATCCACGGCAGGCCGGTCTTTCACCGGAATAATGAAACGGGGATCGGCGAGATCCTTGCCGACCGCGACGGCGTGGTCCGCCGGGCGCATACGGTAGTCGAGGGCGAACCTTCTTTCGCTGCGGTTATCGCTGGATACGCATCGGATAATCAGCCGCCGGTAAAATTCCTGATCGATTTTCTGCCTGAGGCTTCGTTCAGAAAAATCTCCTTCAGCGATGTTTACTTCCGGCGCGTCCCGGATGAATTTTTTGAAGACAAGATCGTTTTGATTGGCGGTACTTCGCCCGGTCTGTTCGACCGTCACGCCGTGCCGGTTGATCGTGACTACCCCGGCCTCCTTATCCAGGCGAACATCGTCAACACGATCATCAACGGTTCATGGATACGGGAAATCCCCTATCTGTATTGCTTGTTGGCGACCTTGCTGATCGCCTTGCTCCTTGCAGTGTTCACGCTTTACCGGGCATGGTGGTTCTATTTGCCGGCGACTCTGCTGGTTCTTTGCGTCTTCGTGGTTGCGGTCGTTCTCTTGTTCGCCCGCGGCTGGGAATTCGGGCTAATGCGTCCGTCATACGTTTTCATCTCGACCTTAATGCTGGCGCTCGGTTACCGCTATCAGTTCGAGGAGAGAGAAAAGCGCAAGATACGGTCGGTTTTTTCGCGGTACTATTCGCGTGAACTGGTCGACAAGCTGATTGAACATACGCCGCAGCTTGGCGGCGAAAAGGTTGATTGCACGATCATATTCGCCGATATCCGGAACTTCACTCCGTACGCCGAACAGAGCGATCCCCGGCAGGTCGAACAAAGCCTGAACCGTTTTCTTGACGCCATGGTGCAGATCGTTTTCAAGTATCAGGGCCGGATCGACAAGTTCATCGGTGACTGCGTAATGGCGGTGTTCGGTTCGCCCGTGGTTGTGCCCAACCACGCGCTCAACGCCTGTTTCGCGTCGCTGGAAATGATCAAGCGTGCCGAGGAAATGGGTTTGAAGATCGGCGTCGGCGTCAATTCCGGGGAAGTGATCAGCGGTAATTTCGGCTCGCTTCAGCGCATGGAATACACCGTGATCGGCGACGCGGTCAATCTCGCGGCACGTCTCGAAACCGCGACCAAGGAACTGAATCAGAGCATTGTGTTGGGCAAGGCGACCTATGAAAAAGTGAGAGCCTCCCGGACCATGACGCTTGAATTCACCGAGCTTGGGGCGGTCAAGGTTAAGGGCAAAGAAGAACCCCAGCCGGTTTACACGGTCCGGCGCATCGGCGAGAGCATTTCAGACTAACGCGATCCTGATCGCGTTCAAAAATCTTCGCCTTATTCTCATGTTCTTCAGTCGTGATTCATCCTCGATCGGGTGATCCAGGAATCTTTCCGATACGGCACGGCCGAAAAATCCCATTCCCTTGCCGATTGCCGGAGACTTTTCCATGCTCGAG
>JBBIHN010000056.1:0-5567 GCA_037446995.1 Caldifarciminota bacterium
GTAAGGCGCGTCGGTGCTGATTCAAATATTAGATCCCTGCCTTCAAGCGATTCTTGTCCGATTTTCAGAAAATGATCTACTTATCCAATGTGCTCAATCGCCGCCGACCAGAACCGCGTCGATCATCCTGTAGATCTGGTAATCCTGGAAGTTTCTCTGACCGGTCGCACCGGAAGGACAAGCAGCCACACAGGCGCCGCAGCCCTCACAGAGCACCTCATTAACTTTGACCAGGCGTCTTTCGCCTTCGACGACCATCTCCCGGGCGCCGTAAGGACACGTATCAACGCAAACCGCACAACCACAGCAGGCGTCTTCATCGACGACCGCGACGACTGGTTCATGAAGCAGTTCGCCGGTGGCGAAAAGATCGGCCACTTTGCTTGCCGCGCCCGATGCCTGAGCAACGGCTTCCGGGATGTCTTTGGGCGCCTGAGTTGCTCCAGCGACAAAGAATCCGGCCGAAATGCTCTCCACCGGTCTGAGTTTGGGGTGCGCTTCGGCAAAGAACCCATAAGGGTCGGCCTGAATCCTCAACTTAGGGATCAGTTCTTTGACGCTTTCATTCGGTATCATCGCGGTCGAAAGAACGACCATGTCCGCCTCGACTTCGATCTGCTTATTGGCCAGTGTATCCGCGCCCAGCACGATCAGCTTGTCACCTCGCTGATAGATCTTCGAAACCTTGCCCCGCACATAGATGACTTCATCCTCGGTCTGAGCGCGGGTCACGAATTCTTCGTAGCCCTTGCCGCCGGCACGGACATCGATATAGAACACAATCGCTTCGCCGTCGTGAACCTTATGTTTGTAGAGCATCGCATGCTTTGCCATATACATACAGCAGACTTTGGAGCAATAAGGAAGGTGTTTTTCCGTATCCCGGGAGCCGACACAGCTTATGAAAACAACCCTTTTCGGTATCTTATTATCGGACAAGCGGCGCGGAACGCCGGCAGTCGGTCCGGTCGCCGACAAGAGTCTTTCGAACTGCAAACCATCCATTACGTCAAGTAATTTTCCGCCGCCGTATTCGGGCAGATTCTTGGGCGAGTAAAGATCATAGCCAGTAGCAACAACCACGGCGCCGATATTCTCCTCGACGATCTCCGGCTTCATATCATAATCGATCGCCTTCGGTTCGCAGACCTCAGCGCATTTGCCGCACGCGATCGGCACAAAACCCGGGCATTTTGATTCATCAATCGTATAGGTCGCGGGCACGGCTTGCGGAAACGGAATGTATATCGCCTTACGCGCCACCAGATGGCGGTCAAAGTCATTGGTCGTGTAAACCGGGCATACATCAAGACAATCGTTGCAAATCGTGCATTTATCTTCGATCACATAACGCGGTTTCTTCAGTATTTTCGCTTTGAAATTTCCGACATAACCGGATATCTCCTGCACTTCGCAATAGGTCATCAATTTGACGTTCGGATGCCGGGCAACCTCAACCATTTTCGGGGTAAGAATGCACTGCGAGCAATCAAGCGTCGGGAATGTTTCGGAAAGCTGTATCATGTGACCGCCGATCGAAGGGTTCTTCTCGACCAGGATAACCTCATAGCCGGCATTGGCGATATCAAGGGCTGCCTGAATACCGGCAATGCCGCCGCCGATAACCAGTGCCCGCCTGGTGACCGGTATCTTCACCGGCTCCAGCGATTGGTTCTCAATAATCTTCTCAACAACGCTCTTGATAATCCGATTCGCCTTACGGGTCGCTTTCGCTTTGTCATCCGGGTGTACCCAACTGCATTGCTCGCGGATATTGGCGATCTCGCACTGATAAGGATTCAGTCCGGCGAGTTCACAGGTCTTGCGAAAAGTAGTTTCGTGCAGGGTCGGCGAACAACATGCGACAACAACACTTTCGAGCCTGTTCTCCTTCACTTTCTGCTGGATGAGTTTTTGCCCCGGTTCAGAACACATGTAGACGTAATTATCGGAATATTCAACTCCCGGGTATCTGCTCATCTTCCGCTTCACTTCTTCAACATCAACCGTCCCGGCGATGTTGCTGCCGCAATGACATATAAAAACTCCGATCTTTTTGCTCATCCTCTTACGCTCCTTGATATGTATCGGTGAATCGACTCGGCCGCTTTGCGGCCGTCGCCAAGGGCAAGAATAACGGTGGCATTTCCGCGCGTCGCGTCACCGCCTGCATACACTCCTGGTATGCTGGTTGCCAAATCATCATTGACGTTGATTGTACCCCATTCGGTCACGCTTAATTGCGGTGCGTTGTCAAGGAATAACCGATTTGGTCTTGTCCCCAGAGCCTCGACAAAAGTATCCAGATCAATGATAAATTCACTGTCCTCGATCTTAACCGGCCGCGGACGACCGCTCTTATCCGGGGCGCCTAACTTCATACGACTTAATTCAACACCGGTTACCCAGCCCTGGTTGTCGCCAAGAATACGGATCGGGTTCACCAGTTCGATAAATTCAACCCCTTCTTCGAGCGCGTGATGGATCTCCTCGATGCGAGCCGGGCTTTCATTACGGGTTCGGCGGTAAAGAATAAACACTTGTTGCGATCCCAGCCGGATCGCGCAGCGGGCAACGTCCATTGCCACGTTACCGGCACCGATCACGCCGACTCTTCTGCCGCAGATAATCGGCGTATCATAATCCGGAAACAAATAAGCCTTCATGAGATTCGTGCGGAACAGAAACTCGTTTGCCGAGTAAACGCCCTTCAGACGTTCGCCGTCAATATTCAAGAACTGCGGAGCTCCGGCGCCGGTGCCGATAAATACTGCCTGGTAGGCCTCAAGCAATTCGTCAAATGACAGATTCTGTCCGATTATCGTGTTCAGATTGAGCTCGACCCGCAGTTCTTCAAGATACGATATTTCATAGTCGACAATCTCTTTTGGCAGACGGAACGCCGGAATTCCATACTGCAGAACGCCGCCAGCAAGATGCAGAGCTTCGAACATGCTTACCTGATATCCGCGCTTTCTCAGATCAACCGCGCAGCTGATGCCAGCGGGACCGGATCCGACTATCCCAACCTTTTCCGGTCTTTCTTTTATCTGAAAATGTTCGGTGATTTTGTTTTCAAGCGCCCAATCGGCGACAAAAGCTTCCAGTTTTCCGATATTTACTCCTTCGCCGCGCGACGAAAAAGGACAAACCCCTTCGCACTGTTCTTCTTGCGGACAAACCCTTCCGGTAATGCCCGGTATCGGATTATCCTTCTTCGCGATCAGAAAAGCCTCTTTAAAATCACGAAAAGCGATCGCCCGGATCATTCCCCGAATATCCATGCGTATCGGACAGTCAAGCTCGCACGGAAAATGCAGACATTGGAGGCAGCGTCTGGCTTCCGTGACCACTTCGTCTTCGGTATATCCGCAGGGGACCGAATCAAAATTCTGTATCCTTTGATCCGGGGCAAGTTCCTTCATGCCGACCCGCTTGCCGCCGATCTTGATCATATTCGGCTCCCTTTTCTTTCTTTGAAGCATTGATAGGCATGGGTTTCTTTCTGCTGGAACATGGATAAACGGCTGATTAAATCATCAAAGTTAACCTGATGGGCATCGAATTCAGGCCCGTCAATACACGCCAATTTCATCTCGCCGTTTACAAAAACCCGGCATGAACCGCACATACCCGTACCGTCAAGCATAACCGCATTCAAACTGGCGATTGTCTTGATCGCACATATCTTTGTAATTTCGGCCACCGCTTTCATCATCGCCGGCGGACCGATTGTAAAGACTCGGTCGATTCCGGAATTCTGATAGCGCTCAATCACATCCTTTAAAACATCGGTTACAAAGCCGTGTTTACCCTTGGACCCATCATCGGTAGCAATGTAGTTCTCCCTGCAAGCCGAAGTGATCTCATTCTCAAGGATCAACATCGAACAGGTCCGGGCACCGATGATCGATATGACATCATTCCCGACCTCGTTGAGAATCCTGACTATCGGCAGCAAGCAGGCAATACCTGTACCGCCACTGACACAGATGACCCGGCCAAACCTGGCGATCTCAGTAGGCCGACCGAGCGGACCGATACATTCCATAATCGAATCACCGGGCTCGAATCTCGATAACTGCAGCGTGCTCTTGCCAACAACCTGAAATATTATTTTTATCGTTCCCCCGTTCGGATCCGCTTCAACAACGGTCATTGGTATCCGCTCACTTTTATCATCGATCATGAGCATAACGAATTGCCCTGGTTTAAGGCGATCCGCTACTGAAGGCGTCTCGATATCGATCATGAAATTATTACCCCCCAACTGCTTCTTGGTAGCGATCCGGTTAGCCAATCTTGATCTCCTCAGTCTTTCGAATCACTGTTATTGCATTATCAGGACAATACATCTCGCACATTCCACAAGCCACGCAATTACTAAGATCAATCACATGCGGAATGTGTTTACCCCCTGGTCCTGGATCATCATGCATCGCCAGAACCTCAAACTGACACAATTCAACGCACACTCCGCAACCCTTGCATCGGTCATCGATGATCTCGATCCGTATCGCCATGATCACCTATCCGCGAACAAACCAACCGCTATTTTCGACGGACAGCGCAGATCCAGCGCCTGACAATCAAGCGGATCGCTGAACCTGGTGATCCGATCATAAAACAGCATTCGATCGGCGGCAGAAAGAACAACGCTGGAATCGGGTTTAAGAACGACGCAGGGAGTGAGCAGTTCGATATATGAAAAACCATTCTTGCCCAGGGCGTCGATTATTGAGAACTTCATCCAGCCGATCTGTAAAGGGGTCCAGCGGGCGACAAAACGAGCGCCATGTTCGATCGCCAGTCCCGACATGTTAAAAGGCAATACGCTCTTGCCGGTCGTGTGCCGGGCAAAAGGGGTATTCGCATATACCCCGTTCGCGGTTTCGACATAAATGAGATTGTTGGTATGTATGAACAGCATATCCTGACCGGCATCAAGGTGTACCCAATCCTCAAGCCCCGTATACATGATGTCGGCATTATCAAGGAAAACAACCGCTTTCTTGCCGTTATTGGAATCGCAGGATCGGCCGAGCGCGTTGATGAACATCGAGTCGCTTATCCGGCAGTGAGCGATATCCAGCGTGTCCGGGATACGGCTTGCACAGCCAATACCCGAATACAAAGCCAAAGCATCTGCGGTAATTCCTTTCTCTTTTACCGCTTCGGCGAAGATGCCGGCGACCGATCCAATACCGCACCCGGCACACCATGCCGTGGGCAACAACTCTTGCCTTAACGGATAATTCGCCCGGTCGCCTGATGCGCTAACATTCATGAGCAAACTTCGGTGATTTCCTTTATCTCTTTCTGCTCTGACCAGATCGCAAAATCGGGGCATAGCATTTCGCATAGCCCGCAGTTTATGCAGTCTTCTTCCTTTTTGACAACCGGATAATGGTACCCTTTGGCATTGAACTCGGTGGATATCTCCAGCACGTCGCTCGGACAATACTCGATGCAAAAACCACATCCCTTGCAGCGCTCGTTGATAACGCTTACCCGACCTCTGACAACTTTGACGCCGGTGGGAAAAACTTTCATCAAAACCTCCTTTG
>JBBIHN010000056.1:5577-11488 GCA_037446995.1 Caldifarciminota bacterium
GATCAAAATGGCTTCAAGTCCATGCTATGTGGAAATACGCCGATAAACAGCATCATCAAGCATTCCCAGCACGTTATTATATTGCTCATATGCCAAATGTCAATGATTTTAGCAGTCTAGTGCCGGATTCTCCGGCAAACCAAGAGTAGCATCTCAATTGCAATCGAATCCTTGACAGCACACAATTTCATCATATAATGGAGTGTGGCACTGAAAAAAGAATATTTTGATGAAGAACAAGAATGGTTGAATCTAACACCGATCCAGAGAATTATCGAATCAGCAAAACTATGGTCTTTATTTATGGCGTTAGGAGGCAATTTTGACCCGGAACCCGATCCTCAAAGTCCTTTTTACTTTCCAGAGATTTGGCGTAAAAAGTCTTCTCATCGGCGGGCAGGCATGCATTGTATACGGCGCCGCCGAGTTTAGCAAAGATTCCGATTTTATTATTTTCTGTGATGAAAAAAATCTAATTACTGATTTCGGCATAAATACATTGACAAGTAACTAAAAAATAAGGGCGTTTCCTTAAAGAATGCTTTTATCAGGTTAGGTCGATTTCGGATCCGTTGGATACCGCACCGAATTTCACGCTGCAAGGCGCTTAGATCTGTCGGGCAAAAGCCCTTTAACTGATGCCATTTGAGATGATTCCATAGCCCTTCATCGGGATTCAGTTCTGGGGCATAGGGCGGAAAATAATATACCGTCAACCGCGTCCGATGATGCCGGATGAAATTCCAGACTTTCTTGGCCCGATGGGTCGCAATCCGATCCCACAGAATTATCACGCGGTTGGGGATGTGGCGTAACAGATGTTTGAGAAAGATCACAACCTGATCCGCCCGGATCGTCTGGCGCGGAAATAACTTGAGATAGACATGGGGATTGGAGGTCACCGCCGAAATGGCGGATAGTTTTGGCCAACTGGTAAGCACTGGGGTCTCGCCACGGCGCGCCCAGGTTTTGCCAACTAACGGCACCAACGAAAAACCACTCTCGTCGATAAAGGCTAATACTGCGTTATCCCGGTCGGCTTTTTTTAATCCGCGGCCACTCCTGCCGAAGCCACTTTTGAATCACCCGTTCATCGCGCTCCGCCGCCTGGCGCCGCGGCTTCTGCCAGCTGAAGCCCAGGGTATGCAACAGTCTCCGCACATGATCACGATGATAACTCACCCCAAACTCCTGCTTGATCACCGCCGCGATATTGGCGGTCGTCCAGAGACCAATGACAAAACCGCGCGCCGCCGCGCCGCCGATCAAAATTTTGGGCAGCCGCTGTTTAATGGCCGAAAAAGCTATTTTGGGCGGACGTCCGGTCGCGGTGGTTGAGCGTAACGCGGTGCGCTTTCCGGTTTGGTATTTCTGATACCAGATATGCACCGCTTGGCGACTGACTTTAAGCTGACGGGCGATCTCCGCTTGGCTTAGGCCTTGATGCAATAAACGGATGGCTTGAAGACGCCGATCCTCCATGGTGTTAAAATTACGTCTCTTAATTTGTGGTTGCATACCCAAAGTATATTCATATATCGTATTTTATCAAGATACTTTTGCCGAAATCAGTAATATCGTTCCGGGGACATATTTTCAAAGCCTTTCTGGAAATTCTAAGTGATTCAAGCAAATCTCCTTTGCGGCGAATTAACGAACTTTTATTATAAAATGTCCTTGCCAGACTGCTGTAATTGTGTCTTTTTCTAAAAATAGGAATTAAATCTTCAAAAATCTTTTTCGCTGAAGGAATTTTGCCGTGGAGTAAAAGTATTTCTGCTTTACTTAAAAGAATTGTCGGGTATTTACAATATAATAGATTCAAAGGTATTTGTTCAACAAAATCAATAAATGCACTCAGCCTTCCGTCTTTCATCAGATTTTTTGAATTTGATTGCAGAAATCTTGCCGCCGCATCAAATGATTCACTTAAGATTAAATGTTCAAAAGTCAAGGATAATTCTTGTTTATTTTTAAAGTATTGTGCGGCTTTCATGTGTAAATTTCTAATAAATCTTTTGTCAAACTGTCTTTCAAGATTGATTCTCAAAAATTGTTTCCAGAGATGATGATAGCTGTAGACATTCTGATTCAACGAGATAAACAGATTTTCTTCTTGCAGATAAGATAGAATTTTTGCCGAATTGTGTGATGCCAAAATGCTATTACATAAATCCGCATCTATCCAATCCAGAATTGATGTTTTCATTAAAAATTCCTGGATTTCTTTGGGTTGACTTTCAAAAACTTCTCGGGCGAAGTAGTTAAAGATCTCTTCACCAGAGGCAATATAGCCGTTCAAGGTCTCTTTTGCCCTGTCTTCACCTGTTTCGCCTATTTTTTGTAATATCAATTGTATCGCCGTTATCCAACCCTCAGAATGCTTTTCTATACGCCCAATCTCGCTATCAGGCACTTTTAAACCATAAACTTCTTTTAGCAGTGTTTGAATCTCTTTTATATTAAATTGCAATTGCTCTTTCTCAAGTTTGAATAGCTCTTGTTTTGCTAAATAATAGGCAAGGTTTAATGACGGGGTCGAACGGGAAGAGATAATTAGATGGAGATTGGGTGGAATGTGACGCAATAAATAATCTAAGGCATTGCCAATCTCTTTGTTCTGCTGCAGGTGGTGGTAATCGTCAAGAATTATATAAAAGTGAGGAGACTTTTCACCCCCACCTTTATCCTCCCCCGTCAAGGGGGAGGAAAGAAAACGGCAATGCTCCACAAACTCATTGATAAATGTGCCAACCAAAATCTCAATGTTTCTTGTTTGTGGAATTATACCTTCAGTCCTCTGCCCAAACTCAGGATAATGTCGTTGCATACCACTGACCAGATAATTAAAAAAAGTCGCTAAATCATTATCTGAAGTATCCAAATCATAGAACATAAACGGCTTATCAATCTCTGAACAGAGCTGAGCCAAGAGCGTGGTTTTACCATAACCGGCATCCGCACAGATGAGAATTAGTTTTTTATCAAGATTTTCTTTTAATAGATTCAGCAGCCGCTCACGGCGCAAAACCTTTCCCTTTACCTGCGGCGGCTGCAGCTTGGTCTGCAAAATTAAGTCCTGAACCATGATCCCTTAATGAATTCTAATTAAGAAATTGAACCAGTCAAGACGGACACTGCAGCCGTCAATCACCGTTTTTTCTTTATGTTATGAGATGCCAAATTGCTATTTCACAATCAATACAAGATCGTTATTGCGCACGGTATCGAAGAGCTTCATGATATCCCTGTTTCTCATCCGTATGCAGCCGTGGGATGCCGGATTGCCGATCAGACGCTCTTCGGCGGTTCCGTGTATGTAAATCGCCCTTTTTAGCGAATCAATACCCTTACCCTTGTTTACGCCCGGCTCTAATCCCTCTAGGACTAAAATCCGTGAGGTTATTAAATCCTCTTGTTTCAAGATGCTGCTGGTGATCCTGCCAGTTCGCCGGCGGTTCACAAAAACTTCGCCAAGGTGAGCCCTGCCGCCGATTTTCCGCGTGATACGGTGCCAGCCTAACGGCGTCTTATTGCTGCCTTCTCGGTTACCGATGCCGTATTTTGACGTTGATACCGGATATTTTTTTATTATTTCCCCTTTGACAACAACATACATTATCTGCTTACTAATGAGTACCAGTAATATTGTTTTATTCATCACCTTCATCTTTTTCTCAATTTCAGTCGTCACGGCTTGAAAAATAGATTCCGGATACCTCCGAAGCCGGGCAGGCAAGTCCGGAATGACAAATCGATAGTCTAATGACAAATCTTGAAAGTATCACGCTGAATCCTGAAAGTGTCATGCTGAATTTAGTTCAGCATCTCAAAAATCGATAGAGTATAAGACAGCGTTAATATTATAATGGTTTATATTAATACCCCCAGATCTCTTGCAAATATACGTCGCGGCGGCAGGCCGGGCAGAGAAATTTCAGATGCTCGGCTCGATAGGATTCCTTCCCGGCCAGATGCGGTAAGTTCTCCTCGCCGTATTCCTGCGACAGGGCAAGGAATAAATTGGGATTAGCATAGGCAAGCTCGCCGACCCGGCGCGCGATCCAGAGAAGATGTTTGCGCGTCGTTATCACTTCACCGCATTTTTCGCAGCATTTCAGTTCGGATTCGATCGCATTATGAAAACCGTCCCTGGTTATCTGGGCAAGATCATACTCCTGAGTGTGCTTTATGCCGTCCTTGGTCGTGCAATAGGCAACGCATTGCCCGCAATAGATACATTTCTCCTGATAGTGGATTTCACGCCGGATCTTCTTTAGGGTGTCGTCTTCCTGAGCCCGCGCGCCCGCCGGACAAACCTCGACACAGGCGCCGCATAGCACGCATTTTTCAGGATCAAATTCGATCTTTCCCCGGAAGGTCGGCGCCGCCAAAGAGGGTTTAAACGGAAATTTGGACGTGTATGGTCCGGCGATCAATGCCCGGATCGCTTCGCCAAGTTCTCTGAGTTTAGGCTTTCGCATTAGTCCCCCTTCTCGATCTGAGCACCGTCCATTTTTTCCGCTCCGTATTTATCGACGATCGTGCCCTTCCACATCTTCTGCCTGAAATGCAGGGAACCACGCATTAGAGCATGGGCGCCAACCGGACTGGTCAAAAGAAGAAACGCGCCGGCGATCAACGCCTTGATCCCCATCGGCGTAAAACCCTTCAGCAGGAATATGCCGATCAAAATGCCGAACGTACCGAGCGTAACGCATTTGGTTGATGCCTGAAGGCGATTGTAGACATCCGGGAATCGAATCAAACCAACTGTTCCCAGAATGTCAAACAGGACGCCGATCCATATCACGATCCAACCTAATGGGCTAATCATCGAGACTCCTTTTTTCCAGGTATTTTGCCAGGGCGATCACTCCAATGAAGCTGAATAGGGTGAGCGATATTGCCAGATCCATCAGGTATGAGAGATCATAGAAGAATGCACTGAGCGCGGCGATACCGACGAAAAGGGTACCCATGATATCAACCCCCACGGCCCGGTCGGCGATCGATGGTCCTTTGTAGATCCGGTACAAACACATAAAACCGCCGACCGCTAAAATTGAAAAAATCAAACTCATTCGAAAATCCTCCTTAAGAACTTCTCAAACGGACCGGCAATTATCTTTGAAGCCTCAGTCATATCCTCGCTCTGTACCCATATCCAGTGCACGTAAAGAAATTCTCCATCGATATCGCAGGTCATAGTTCCGGGCGTAAGGGTTATCGAATTGGCGAGAAAGACTTTCGCAATATCGGTTTTGAGCGCCGTCCGTATCTTCACGATCCCAGGTCGAATCGGCCGTTCGGGATGCAATACCCGATAGGCGACATCGATATTTGCTTTTACCATATACCAGATGAAGAATGGCAGGTATACGATAAACCAGAAAAGTCGGTGCGGCTGAAGGAACTTAAGCGGCCGTCCGGTGAAATAGCCGCCGAAAATGATCGAAGCAAGCAGGATGACAACCGCCCCAGCGATCAAAGTATCGATTCGAAGAGCAAAGGTCAATAACAGCCACAACCCGGCACCAATCAAGAAAAAGATCACGTAGCGCATATCATCCTCCTAAAAGTTGACCACGCCGGCAAAGACCAGTTTCGCGTATTCAAGACCGCGCAGCAAAGCATGCGCCGCCGGACCAATCACAAAGTCAAACACATAGTTGAAACCAAGGCCTGCGGCGAGAATAAGAACAACCAGGAAAACCATGGCAAATCGCATCAGGAAAGGCGCTTCCTTGAATTGATTCTTGCCCTTTTTCATGAAAACATGACTTTCGATCTTTAACAAATAAGCAAGAGTCAAACCACTGAGCAGCACGGCCAGCAAACCGATCCACAACAAGCCTGATTTCAAAGCGCCCTTGATAATAAAGAATTTAGCCCAGAAACCGATAAACGG
>JBBIHN010000057.1:0-11441 GCA_037446995.1 Caldifarciminota bacterium
ATCAGCTTCATCAGGATACTTAATAATGAGGAGGCTGAAGGCATTTTGGACTTTTGTTTTTTATATTGACACCCGTCTCTCAGTAATTATACTTTCCAGCATGGAGACCAAATATATTTTTATCACCGGCGGGGTTGTTTCTTCTTTGGGGAAAGGAGTCGCCACGGCCTCGATCGGCTTACTGCTCAAGTCCTACGGGTTAAAGGTGCAGCTTCAGAAGATCGATCCCTACATTAACGTCGATCCGGGAACGATGAATCCCTATCAACACGGCGAAGTCTATGTTACCAAGGACGGCGCCGAGTGCGATCTTGATCTTGGACACTACGAACGGTTCCTGAATGATTCGCTGGTCCGCGATAACAACATCACGACCGGCCAGATCTACTTCTCGGTTATCAGCAAAGAGCGGCGCGGCGAATATCTCGGCAAAACCGTCCAGGTGGTGCCGCATATCACCGACGAAATCAAGTCACGAATCCGCAAGCTGGGCACCAATAACAACGTTGACGTGGTGATCACCGAGATCGGCGGTACGGTCGGCGATATTGAAGGCCAGCCGTATCTTGAAGCGGTCCGGCAAATGCGTCTTGATCAGGGAATCAATAACACGTTGTACGTACATTTGACCCTGGTGCCGTTTATCAAGGCGGCCCGCGAGTTCAAGACCAAACCGACTCAGCATTCGGTGCGGGAACTCAGGGCGATCGGCATCCAGCCCGATATACTGCTTTGCCGCAGTGATTCGTGGCTGACGGTGGATGAACGGAAGAAGATCTCGATGTTCTGTAACGTGCCGCCCGAGGCGGTGGTCGACGCGATCGATGTCGAGTGCATTTACGAAATACCGTTGATCTTGAGGCAGCAGAAGCTCGATAAGATGATTCTCGACCGGCTGGGAATTGAAAATCGCGAATGTGATCTCAGCGAATGGGAACTATTTGTTCATAAGGCGAAATCACCCAACAAAGTGGTCGAGATCGCGGTTTGCGGCAAATACGTTGAGCTGCGCGATGCCTACAAGAGCATCATGGAAGCACTTTTTCACGCTGCGGTGGCGAATGATGCTCGTCTGAAAGTCAAATGGCTTGACACGGATCGTCTCGAGGATGAGGTCGCTCTGGAAAACGCCCTGACCATGGTGAACGGCATTCTCGTGCCCGGTGGTTTCGGCATGCGCGGCATTGAAGGCAAAATAAGGATCATCAGGTACGCCCGCGAAAGAGAAAAGCCTTTTCTGGGAATATGTCTAGGACTGCAGTGCGCGGTGATCGAGTTTGCCCGCAATATCTGCCGTATGAAAGGGGCTAATTCGACCGAGATCGATGACAGCACTCCGTATCCGGTCGTCGATCTTCTGCCCGAGCAGCGCAAAGTCAAAGACCTGGGCGGTACGCTCCGGCTCGGTAACTGGCCATGCCGGCTGGAAGCGAAATCGCTGGCGCGAAAAATCTATGCCCAGGACATGATCGAGGAACGTCATCGGCATCGCTATGAGGTTAATCCCAAGTACATAAAGCCGCTGACCGAAAATGGATTGGTGTTTTCGGGAAGGTCGCCCAACGGCCGTTTGATGGAAATCGTCGAGTTGCCAAAGCATCCGTTCTTCATCGCGACCCAGTTCCATCCCGAGTTCACATCGAGGCCGTTGTCGCCTAATCCGGTCTTCTATAATTTTATCAAATCATCGCTGGAAACTCATTGATCGAATTTTTCGCCGAAGCCGGCATTATTCTACTCGCGACCATCTGGTACTGGTTCGATACCGACCGGCGCCGCTATCTGAGAAAAAGAGTCGGTCGAATGGCGTTTCGCAATGTCTATCATGTTGCCCGCAACATGCATTACATGATTTTCCGGCGGGCGGTCAGGATTTGCTACCACCGTCCATTGCCGGAACAAGGTTCGATCTTGTATTCATGGCATTTTGGGGTCTGGGAGTTGATGCCCGGGGCTTTGGCAAACCGCGATAACCGGCTCGGGATAGTTGTTAACCGCTACGAGGGGAGCCGGTTCGCCCGGTTGTTGGATCGATTTCTAGTGAACTGGCGTTCAACCGGCAATGTTCAGATCTTCAGCACCAACGACGCCGCGAAAATCATTGGATTCTTGAGGTCTCGGGGCATTCTGGGTGTGCTGGTCGACGGCAATAAACCCTATTCAAGATACGAAACGGTTCAAAGACTGAGCCGGATCGCCCGCGTTCCGATGATACCATTTGCCGCGTACCGCGATCGGGGCGATGCCTGTCTTGAGATCGGCTGCGATCTTGAGGAGCTGATTGAACGGCGTCCCATGGATTATATGTGGTTTTATCGTTCCCGGGCAGCGGCATAAGCATATGAAAACTATCATGGGATACGCGTTGCTCGGTGTTTTCTGTTTTCTCGGTCTGGCCGGTGAATGCCAATCGGAAAAAATCAAACCGGCATTAGGCCCGGATATACCCAGGATAACTCTTGATCAATTCAGTTTGACCGAAACCAAAGCCGGCGACAGAATATGGGTTTTGCACGGTGTCCACGCCCGGGTCTACGAAGAGGTGATAAAGGTCGACAGCGTAAGGATCATGTTTTACAATGACCGCCAGGAGGAATTCTCGCGCCTCAGCGCACCGGGCGGCATTTTAAATACCACGCACCGGAACATACTGGTCGGTGATCGGGTCGCGGTGCTCACCAATGATTCGACCAAGCTGTACACGGATTCGCTGTTTTGGCTGAATGATTCGCAGCAGATAATGACCAATTGCCCGGTCAGAATTATCAAACCGGACAGCACGGTTATTGAAGGGCAGGGGCTGAGAGCCGATCCGTACCTGAAGAAGATCGAGGTGATCGGCGCCGCCACCGGAATATCGCCGATCGAATTGCCCGATATTTACGGGAAGAAGAAATCCGGCGGCAACCCCGGGACCAAGCACGAGACAAGTCCATGACCGCGATGATCTGGCTTACGGCGATCTTCGGTTTGACTCCGTTCTCCGCTGACCGGGTCGAGATCCTCCGGGATGAGGGGTTGAGCGTTGTGCACTTGATTGGTAATGTCGTGATTCAGGGCGAAACTCGTAAAATAACCTGCCATGAGGCATACCTGCATGAAAGCGAGGATTATGTCACGCTTAAGGGTAATGTTATTGTTTCCGATGACCACGGCCGCATATTATCGTCGGAAGCCAAATTCCTTTTTGGCGATCAGCGGGGATTTATGCGTGGCGGGGTCACGCTGGAACGGCCGGATGAGACGATCACCGCCGATTCGCTGTATTATGACGCCGCGCAGTCCAGGATCGAGATGTTCAGAAACGTGCGGATTGACGATAAGAAGAACACTCTGACCGTGATCGGCGATCGCGGCGACTATGATCTTGACCGCGAAGAGGGAGTGCTATCGGGCAATCCCCGGCTTGCCATCGCCCGCGAAGACAAGGATTCAATGACGATAACGGCACGAACTTTTAAACTGATGGTCAAGCAGGACGAATTCCACGGTTTGGATTCGGTAATCGCGAAGATCGACAGCATAGTTATTTTCTGCGATACTTTCCTCTATGATCTGAAAAGCGAAAAAGGCGTTCTGGCCAATCCGCGGGTCGTCGAGAAGGGAAATTATCTCTCCGGCCGAAATGGGCTTTTTGTCATGGAGAACGACGAAATACGGACATTCAACGTTCAGCAAGCATGGTCGCGTTATCATGATAGCGAAGGATCGAAAAATATTGTCCATGGCGAGGTCATAGCCATTGAGTTTGATGACGGGCAGGCGCGCCGGATAACCGTTACGGGCAACCCGAAAGGCGCGCTGTATTTGAAAGCCGAGGATGATACCGACAATGCTGGAAACTAAAGAATTGGTCAAGAAGTTCGGCCGGCGCACGGTTGTCGATCATATCAGCCTTAACATCGCTCCGGGCGAAGTAGTCGGCTTGCTGGGTCCCAACGGCGCGGGCAAGACAACGACTTTCAACATGATCGTAGGTTTGATCAGTCCGAATCGCGGCGAAGTCATCCTTGATGACCAACGGATAACTGCCCTGCCGATATTCCGGCGCGCCCGGTTGGGGATAGCCTTTCTCTGCCAGGAACCCAGCGTTTTTCGGAAGTTGAATGTCGAGGACAATCTGATCGCCGTGCATGAAATCCTGGGAGTGAAGAAAAAACAGGCCCTGGCGCTTACCGATGAAGCCTTGAACGATTTTAATCTCAAAGCGGTCCGGAAACAGAAGGCATACACTTTATCCGGCGGTGAAAGAAGGCGGGTCGAGATCGCCCGGGCATTGATCAGCAACCCCAAGTTCTTGCTGCTCGACGAGCCGTTTACCGGCATCGATCCAATATCGCGGGCCGAGCTGCAGGAGTTGATTTTGAACCTGAAGAAAAGGGGCATTGGCATCCTTATTTCCGATCACAATGTCCGGGAAACGCTTGAGATTACGGATCGGGCTTACTTGATCTATGACGCGCGGGTCATGCTTGCCGGTGACGCCGAAACCTTAATCAACGATGCCCAAGCAAGGAAGCTGTATCTGGGTGAGAAGTTCAGGATTTGATCGTCCCCTGTTCTTTGCCGTGATACCATGTATTTATCTGCCTGAAACAATGAATTAACTCCGAGTCCTTCTCCCGGCAGACTCCAGAAAAGCAAAGTAAACGCCTGACGACGCGGGGCGATTCGTCAGGTGAAGCAATTCTATTTATCGAGCGCCTTTTCGGTCAAACAAAAAACCATTAAAAGAACATGAGATCGCCACGCTCATCCGCCATCAAGTATGACGGGCTCGCTCTGACATGGGTGGAAAAGGAAAAGATTTTGTTGATTTGCTTGACAGTTCTTAGGTCAGGATTATAATGGAACGTGGAAAACATCATTGAAATGCTCGGTAACTACGGTAAATTGTTAAGCCGTATTCACAAGACAATCGCAAAATACGCGAAATTGAAGGTTTCATTGGCCGAAGCGGGAGACAACGTATATCAGCTGGTCGAGTTGCTTAACACGGTCGCAAAAGAATCGGCTTCGATAACCGAAACGCCGTTGCGGGATAAAATTCTGAACTGGTTAGCCGACGAACAGAGGACATGCGATCTGGCGAAAAGCGATTTTCGGTTACAACTTGGTCAGCAACTCAGCAAGCGTTTTGCCGCCGGCGGCAAGAATGTGCGGGGACAGTTTCCGGTGCTCCGCGTCGGACTGTATACTTTCAAGTTCGATTTTGAATTCGGCGAAGCCTGCTTTTTTTTCGGGCCGGAGATCGAACTGATCGAGGCCAGAATACCGTTATCCGGCGATATTATCTATAACAAAGTAAACGAGTTTGACGAGGCGTTGAGGGCATCGCCGTTTGACGCAATCGTGTTCGTTCAGGAGCTCAATCAGGCCTACAAACGGCTGATCAGGTCAGGCGATAAGGCCTTGGGCGAGAAGCTGCCGATAATGAAGGTGCTGGTTGAATATGTACTTTTGAAGCAATCGAAGAAATTCTTTATCGATCCCCGGGGCGTTCATTTCAAAGGAATTTCCCGGGTTGATCTTAGCTATGATCTGTTCCGATTAAGGCAATCCAGCCAGAACGATTCTGGGATCCGTTTGCATGTCGCGACCTTTGATGCGACAACCGACAAAGCCAATGTACTATGGATACCGGATAATGACGAAGGGGAGGGTACGCATTATTCACATATTTCAATCGACCATGAGCGTTCATAGCGATGGCTAAGACCGATATCGATGTCAAACTCGCCAAGGCGGTGATACATAAACTCGGCAGTTTCGGCACACCCCCTGAATTCGGGGTCGAGCATTTCACGGTCGGTCTTGAACCATATCTTGAGGTGATCGAAAAAGAATATTTAGAAGACATCCTGAAACTGAATCTTTCGTCCTTTAAACTCATTACCGGCAATTACGGCGGCGGCAAAACCCATTTTCTATACTCGATACGTGATCTTGCCTGGCGTCATAATTATGTTACCAGTTACGTGAGTTTGAGCCCCACTGAATGTCCGTTTGACCGGCTGGAATTGGTTTATCGGAAAATCGCCGCCGAACTAACCCCGCCGCTGGCCGACGGAAAGGATCAGACAGACGTCGTCAGCGGTATCGAGTTATTCCTCAGGGATTATTATCGGAATACGGCAGCGGAGCGCGATTTCATCGAAAGGATAAGGAATCTGGAAAGCATCAGTTTCGGCAATGCCCTGAAAGCGGCGCTGAACAGCCTGGTCGCCGACGACATTGACGAATTCAGCGGCCTGATTCAGTGGCTGAAAGGTGAGGATACGGCAAGGGAGCTGCGCCTGCGGCATCGCATATCCGAGAGAATCGATCGTTCGACCGCTTTCCGGATGCTGCGCAGTCTGGTGCAGTTCATAAATCAAATCGGCTATTCCGGGATCGTGCTTCTATTCGACGAGGCGGAACGGGGTATGAGTATTGCCTCGACGCATGATAAGCGGCGTGCCCTGGATAATCTCCGCCAGTTGATCGATGAGTGCGGTAATTCACGATTGCCGGGAGCAATGTTCTTCTACGCGGTGCCGGACGAGAATCTGCTGTTGGAAGGAACGGGCGGCGTGTACGAAGCGTTGAAACAGAGGCTGCGCTCGAGTTTTACCCGGATAAATCCCATGGGGGTCAAGATTAACCTCGAGAACATAGGTGTCAATGCCGGCGAATTTCTTAAACGATTGGGCGAAAGACTGGCAATGATCTTTGAAAAAGCCTATGAAACGCAATTTGACGATCGGTCACGGCAGTCAACGATCGGGAATATGGTTGATTCGGCAGTCGATCTTCAATCCCTTGACGTCAGTTATCGCCGGCTATTCGTGATCGGCATTATCGAAGCGTTTCAGATCATGCGCGCCGACCAACGGGTGATCGAGCGGTCCGATGCCGATAGTATTCTGCGCCATGCGGTCAAGATGCTTGTCGAAAGAGAGCAGGCGGCAGTCGAAAGCGAAGAGTTCTAAGCCTCATCGAAACTCAGCGTTGACGCGGACAAAACCCGGGTGAGAAAAGGAACAACGATGTCGTTCAAAAAAGATGATGTTGTCGGCCACCCGATATTCGGTGAGGGCGTGGTCGTGGCGACCCGCTGGGACGGCGCAGAAGCGCAGGTCGGTTTCCGCAGCGGCTTGTGTTTGTGGCTGCCGGCAAAGTGGCTTAAGATTCTGACGGTCAAACCGGTCGAACTCGATCAGATTTCGGCCAAGAGACTGCTCGAGGCATTTCGATTGGGGGTTGTGCCTCACCAGGATATCGAGTTGTTCACCTTTGGCCGGCAGATGGAGATCAGTGATTTCGGCAATATTCTTGAATCGTTATCCCTGGGAAAAGGGTCTTCGCTGATGATCGAAGGCTCGTACGGCTCGGGTAAAACCCATTTGTTGGAATATTTCCGGCACTTCGCGTTGCGCCGGGGGCTGGTTGTGACTTACTGCGAACTAAGTACGCAGGAAGCGCCTCTGCACCGGCCCAAAAGGGTTTATCGCGAAATGGTTTATAATCTGCGATACATCAAGAACGACCGGGAATTGGGATATCGTGACCTGTTAACCGAGGCGACCGGATTGGAGATCAAGGATCATTGCTTTTTCACGCCTTTGCTGCGGCGGGTGAAACAAATGCAGGAGGCGGATCTCAGCAACGAAGTATTCTGGCAATGGATCGAAGGCGAGTCGACAAAAGAATACGCGCTTGACCCGAGCGCTCCCTTTCGTGTTCACGCCGGCCAGAACATACCTGCCCTGTATGATTTTTCGACCGCCGCCGATTTTTACTGCTATATCATAACCGGTTTGAGCGTGATCGCGGCAAGACTTGGTCTGGGGGGTATGGTGATCATTATTGACGAGGTCGAGACGCTTACCCATGTCTGGAACTATCGAGACTACACACGCGGATTGGATTTGCTCGAGGGACTGGTGCGGGCGGTAAGATTCGATCCCGAGCTTGCCAGAATCGACAGCAAACTCGTGCATAACCGGGTTCGGCCGACGCCTTATGTTTATGGCGATCCGGCGATCGTTACCGTGCTCGCGATAACGCCGATTCATGGTTTCAGGGGTATGGATAAGATCATCGGCATGATCGGCGAACGGTACCATCTGAGGCGTTTCAGCAGACCGGAACTCGATACTCTCTTTCAGAGCCTGTACAAAGTGTATCAGACCGCCTATCCTGATTTCGCCGTCAAACAAGCCCGCAAGGAGAATATCTTCAATGCTTCATTGAAAACCGGCAGCGGCGAACTGCGTGAATTCATCAAGTTTACGGTCGAAGCATTCGACTGGCTCCGACTTACTTCATGAATCAAAACGAAATCAAGGCGCGGCTGAGCAAGACCTGGGTGCCTTTTTTCAGCCGTTTTGGATCGTTCACGCCGATACAGGAAATGTCGATGCCTATGATACTGGATGGTGAGAACGCGTTGGTGATCTCGCCGGCGGCCAGCGGTAAGACCGAAGCGGTGATTGCACCGATTATTGAACGTCTCTCGCCGATCGACAATCTGAAGAGCGGCAAGATAGCGGTTCTGTACATATCGCCGACCCGGGCGCTGGTCAACGACCTGTACCGAAGATTGTGCGAGCAGGTTGAATATTGCGGCCTGACGATCGGCCGTAAGACCGGCGATCTGCCGCGAATCGACCCGCGAAACATGCCCAACATTTTGATTACAACGCCCGAGTCGTTCGACTCCTTGATCTGCCGCGAACCCGGGGTGTTTCTTGAACTCAAAGCGGTTGTTATCGACGAGATTCACCTGTTGGACAATACTCCGCGCGGGGATCAGGTAAGAGTTCTTCTGAACCGTCTCCGCAAGATCAGACAAGATATTCAGTATTGCGCCCTGTCGGCGACGATCGATGATCTCAGTATCGGTCAAAGGTACTTTGATAATGCCCGGGTTTGCCTGCTTCCGTCAGCCCGTAAGATAGATTTTGATCTGATCGCGGCGAAGGATTTCATCGTTTCGTTTCCTGAGGTCATAGAGAAGCACGGGTTCAACAAGATACTGATTTTTTTTAATGCCCGCAGCCTGGCTGAGCTTCTCTCACAGCAATTGCGGTTCTCTCCTTTTCAGGATTCGGCGCTGGTGCACCATGCCAGCCTGCCGAAAGACCGGCGGGAAGAAGCCGAGCGGGCGATGAATCAGAGCTCCCGGGCGATTCTTTGTGCGACATCGACGCTCGAGCTGGGCATTGACATCGGTGATATCGACTGCGTTGTCCTGTACCGACCGCCCTATAATGTATCCTCGCTTCTCCAGCGTATTGGCCGCGGTAACCGCCGGACCAATACACTGTACGCGATCGGCGTATATCAGAACTTCTGGGAAAAGACTTTGCTTGAGGTCTTTCTTGATTGCGCCCGGACCGGAAAACTGTATGAGAGAAGATATCAAACCGGACTTGCGGTTATTCCCCAGCAGTTGTATTCGTATCTGTACCAGCGAAGGCGCCTTGGAACGACGATCAACTGCCTGCGCGAGGTTATGATCGGATTATACACCGATAACCAAATCAGATCGGTTATGCGCAGGCAAATTGCCGATAACAAGATCGTCGAGAACCGGCCGGGTATTTATCAGTTATCCTACGGCCTCGAATCGAAGATAAAATACGGCAAGATTCATTCGAATATTGCCGAGATTTCTTTCGGCGAATATGACGTTATCGACGCGGGAAATAACGCGATCATCGGCCGGATCTTTCATCTGAAAAGGCGTTTTGTCCTGGGTGGCCGTTGCTGGGCCGTGACCAAGATTGACGAGAAGGACAAGAAGGTGTATGCGCGTAAAATCGGGGAGATTCCGGAGTTTGCCGCGATCTTTGAAGGCAAGGGTGCCGGCAACTACAACTATTCGTTATCTTCGGTTCTGAAGCAGAGATTCTATCCCGGGCTTGAGTCCATGGCTTATCCATACACGATACAGAAGAAGAATACTTATCTGCTGCATTTTCTCGGCGGACTGTACGGTTTTTTGCTGGCCGATGCGCTTGATCTCGAAGGGATCGAGGCATTGGATATCGACGGAAAGATTCTGCTTTTAAACGACCGGCGGCTCAAAAACGAGCGCCTGCCGATTCCAAAACCGGAATCATTCAAGCAGATAGTAATGCATAATCTTGCCCGGCTCGAAGATGCCCTGGGCAGCGGCGCTTATTTTTATGATTTACCCAGAGATCTACAGATTGAGGACCACTGGAACAATCTTGATCTTGCCGGCTTCCTGGAATTCCTTAAGGGCATACAATTGGTTCAGATTGAGCCAAAGGTGTTTAATTCAGTGGTCGATACACTGACTAAGTAAAGATGGAAAACTGACCTCTTGACATTTTACGCGCCTTCGGTATAATTTAGTTATATCTAGGAATCCATGAAAGGAGGTGATGTCCGGGATTCGATAATCGTGATACCAATGGGCTTGTCTCTGCCTCTGGGGATAGGTTCGGGTATTGTTCAGAGGAAAAACAAGGAGAAAAAATGAAGTGTTTATTGTTCGGTATGAGCGCGGTTTGCGCTATGTTCATCGTCGGATGCGGCAGTGCGGCGTTGATCGATGCCCCCGAGATCAATAAGGTGATTATGGATACCGCATCGGTAACCATATACTGGGGCGTTGACAGCGGGATTGAAGGGCATGCCGATTTCCAGGGCTATAATGTCTATGTTGCGACCGATACGGCTACGCTGATGGTCGAAGACGGCGAGGATTTGAACCGGAGAAACGCGGCGGTGATCACGGATTCTCTCTTCACGGTAACGGGACTGAGTCAGGATACGGTGTACTATATTCAGGTCAGGACGATAAATACCGATGACAAAGTCGGCAGCTATAACGCAGCCGTACCGTATGTCACCGCTTCGCCAAGACCGTTGTTCACGGCGACCGTCAAGTTCGAGATGAATACGCCCGGCGTTGACATCGATTGTGCGATTCGTTTGTCCGATGCTGCATTGATGGCCGATTCGGCAATGGTTAACGGTGGTGCCGATTTATGGGTAGATGTTTGGCCAACGAGCACAAAGGATACAGTAGCCTTTGATTCGCCTTCTCACAGCAGCGAGTGGGGAACCGGCGCGCGGGTTACCTATCTTGCCAACTACGGCCAACTCGGTCTGGACGACGTTTATGAAGTCACTACCGAACCGACGATCAATACTTACGTCCCGGTCAATGAAGGCGATCTTATCGTGGTCAAGACCGCGGACAACAATTATGCCAAGATCCATGTTGACGTAATCGATAAGACGAATAATCAGGTAACGATCACCTACGCCTATCAGAATATTGCTAATGTGCCGTTCTTTGGACCACGAAGATAATTTTTAGACAGAATGCTGAAGCGGCGCCTTCGGGCGCCGCTTCTTTGTTAATTACACGACTTTTGCGTTTTTTAAAGAAGATAAGATTTGGGCTCATTGGCTCATAT
>JBBIHN010000058.1:0-11426 GCA_037446995.1 Caldifarciminota bacterium
GACACTGTAAAATAGTAATGTTGACATTATTTTACGAAAAGTGGAGAGGACTCAGGTCATATACAAGTTGACACTTTGGTTTTAATTCATATAATCTTCATAATACTGATCGCGGCGATCAAGGAGACGATGATTTGAGAATCATGGCAATGGATTACGGCGAAAAACGCGTTGGAGTTGCGATGAGCGATCCTCTGGGGATTATCGCCCAGCCATTGGATACGATCGAAATTAGAACGCGGCAAGACCTTATTCCAATACTGAAAGACCTGATAATCAAGAATCAGGTGAATCTCCTGCTGATCGGCAACCCGCTCGATCACAAGGGTAATCCCACGCGCATGAGTGGACAGATCAATGATTTTGTCGCGGCATTTAGAAAAGAATGTTCAGTCGAGATAAAATTGTGGGATGAACGGTTCACGAGCCGCCTGGCCGAGCAATCGGTCCGTGATCATGGCATTCAACCCCGAGAAAGCAAAAAAAAGATCGACGCAATCGCCGCCGCGATCATACTAAGCGAATATCTGGCAAGGCGGCGGGCATGAAGAAAAGAATCGGGTTGATGGTTGTTCTGATCGTGTTGGTTGTTCTATGGATACAGCCGTTGAATGTCGGCGCGACCGAGATCGCGGTACCCAGCGGCAGTTCGGCCCGGGAGATCGCGACAAATTTGAAGGAAAACCGCATCGTACGCAATGTCGATGAGTTTCTTTTCGTTTTAAGACTAAGCGGTAAAGGAAAAAAGCTGCAGGCGGGCAATTACCGGCTTTACCGATACAAAAATCCGTTGTATGTGATAGACGAACTGAGCCGCAGCCGTCCGTTGGATATCCAGATCACGATTCCGGAAGGCTTGACGATAAGTGAAACTATTGAGATACTAACCGCCAGAGGGATTGGTGATCAGAAGCGGATCGCGGTTTTGTGCCGGGACGCGGAATTCATTGCCGCCCAGGGTTTTGGCGCGAAGACGCTCGAAGGATTTCTGTTTCCCGATACGTATGCATTTAATGAAGAGCAAAGCGATACGGCGATCCTGATGATGTTCATCAGGAACTTCCGAAAACAGCAAGCGGCGCTTGACATAAGCAACGATTCGCTGATGTTTGTAATAACGCTCGCGTCGCTGGTTGAAAAGGAAGCGAAGCTTGCCGAAGAAAGACCAATGATCGCCCGGGTTTTTATTAACAGGCTTAAGGCTGATAGGCCGCTTGAATCATGCGCGACCGTGCTTTACGCGATGAAGGCGACAGATTACGAGAAGTACCGCGATAAACAGCGGCTTACGGAGAATGATCTGAGATTCGTGTCGCCTTACAATACGTATTTGAATACCGGCCTTCCGCCCAACCCGATCTGTTCGCCGGGAGCTAGTTCAATTCAAGCGGTGATGATGCCGAGCAATGACAATTACATGTATTTTGTCGCCCGCGGCGACGGCGGCCATCATTTCTCGGTCACCTATCGGCAGCATCTGGCCGCCAAGGAAAAGTACCGTGTTAAGAAGTGATTTCGAAGAAATCCTGATTCTTCAGACGCCTTATTATGAAAGACTCAGAAAGACCCATCGCGATGTCTTGAATTTCGGCCGCTATCTGGAGGTTTTCAAGAAAATCGCGCCCGATCCGACCTATGCCGGGATCCTAGAAAAGCGCGGCGGCAAAGAACTGGTGTATCTGGGGCGGAAGATTTTTACCCTGCAAAATGAATTCATCGAGAACTATCTTGCGTTCCTCAGGGACGACAGCCAGATTAACGTCTGGGAGACTTTTTTTGAACGTTATAGCAGTAGTCTTTTTGAGATTTATGAGAATTTTGTGAAGGGCGTCGCCGAACGGGTTCTGATTTTTGAAATCGTTAACCGCAAACTATTGCGCGACCTGCTGGGCAAAATGAGCCATCGCGAACCGATCGATAGAAGAATTTTGATATGCGAGCGGTTCAGTGTTGTTGTTAATCAGCTTTTCAACTATGTGCGCAATTCGTTGACCAAGAATATCGCGATCAGCGATTCGTTGATCGTGAATACTTATGAAAAAGTTCCCTTGATACCAAAGTGCTCCACGCCGGAGATGATGAAAATGCTGACTCGTTCGATCCATCGTATTGGCCTGCCCGAACCTCTTTTCACGGAGTTGATCAAGAGCACGCTGACTGGTTTCTACAACGAAACCAAACAGGAAGTGCTGAGACAAATTCGCGAAACCCAGAATTTCTCCAAGGAAAGTATCCGGGAAATATTCAAATCGCATTTTTTCTTTCCGGATGATGAGACGATTAGAGAAATTGTCGGTGTCCTCAAAGAACGAAGCGCTCAGATTCACGGATCCCTAGTCACCGGCAGTCAGGCGCTGAAGAAGAAAATCAACGATCTCACAAGAAAAAGTGAGGCGAACATAAAACAATTCGAGGAAACGATAAGAAAGATGATCCAGGATTTCTCGACCGAGGAACAACTTGACGTGGTTGTAAGAAATCTCAAGCGATGCATTATGAACGACGGCTATGATCTGCGTCGATTGAAGAACGAATACGATGCTTTTGTCGGCAAGGAGTCGGATCTTCTGAATATCGTGAATTTGCAGGCGGCCGATCTTAAACAATTCATCACAAAAAGCGATTGGGATCCGCTGCTGATGCTGGCGATGAACGAAAAAGTTCCGATCAACGAGGCGCTCTTGCAGGATGCGTTGAAAGTCGTGCTGCCGGTTATCCGTAACGACCGGGTCGCGAATGAAATTATGAACCAGTACCGAACTACCGGATTTCTCAAGGAGAAATACGATCTCGATTTGATAGATCGGGCGTATCGGATGACGATCGACGAGGTTTTGACGCCGCTGCTTACCGGTCTGGTCATGGAGGAGTTGATCGAGTATTATCCAAAACTATCGGGAATCGCCCCGGCGGAGGAGGTCAGATATCTTGGCGAGGAAGCAGTAATCGGCAATGTTTCCATGATCGAGAAAGATGTTCCATCGGTTGCGGTCAAGGAAAAAGCCGACCCGCTGGTCATCAATCAATACCGCAAGCTGGTCTCGGTCCTGGTTTACGATATTCGCGGTTCGACCTTCATGGGAACAAAACTGCGTGACGCGAAGATCGAGAGCGAGATACGCAACTATTTTCAGGAGGCAATGCTGGCCGTGGTCGCGAAGTTCGGCGGTTTGCCGATAAAGGATACTGGCGACGGCGGCATTACGCTTTTCGCCGCCAATAATCATGATTTGAGCGAGCGAACCACAAACCTGCTTGAGGCCGGCGGGGTCATGCCGGCGATCCGCTGCGGGATGCAGATGGTACAGGCGGCTCAGAATTTCGTTCAGCATAACATCAAGCGGTACAAAGAGTGGTTCCGCGAAGCGGAGGAAAGAACAGTCGACTTTGAGGGCGCAACCTATGCGACCCTGCCGCCTACTTATCAATCCATTTTTCAGATCGGAGTAGGTATCGCCTCCGGCGCCTATCCAAAAGAAGTATATCTTGAACAAAATGCCTTTGCCGAATATGATCTTACCGGCATGCTGGTCCGGGAAGCGAATTTTTACTCCAAAGTCAAGGCGCGATCGAAATCAACGGTGATCTGCGATGATGCCAGTGTTTACAATATGCTGTTGAATGTCGATAAATTCTCTTTTGTCAGCGATCGCGGTCTGCGCATTGATCCGATGATGGCCGACATCGAACAAGGCCTTGAGTACTGGATCAACCAGAAATACGCCCGCCGCGGGTTCATGCTTGATCTGCAGAAGATCTTCGCCACTCAGATGGGACAGGAAGTGACCCATTCCGGCAATATTAAGATCATGCTCGGCTTCATGGATATCGCGATCGAGGAGACCGGTGAAATCAAGGATGGAAAAGGCGGTAGAGGCAAGTTCCTCTTCGAAATCAGTTCCGAGGCGCTGAAATGAAGAGCGTTACGATCCCGGATCTGTTGCATAAAATCGAAAAGGAAAGCGAGTATTGCGCATTGTTGAAAGATCGATACGTCAATGAACAGAAATACATGCACAATCTGACCCTGATCAAACAGGGGTTGTCGGCATTGTCGATCAACGAGAACGCGGTGAAGGCCTTTGAGAACAAACACCCGATGATTATCTACCTGGGTTCGAGACTGTCTGACTACGAGGGATATGAACTGCCGCTTTACCTCGCCTATCGCAAGAACGGCACACCGGTACCGGCGGGGCTGGCAGAAAAATGTTCGCCGGCGATCGTCAGGATCATCGACATGCTGGATAACAGGCAGAACATAAGTGATTACGCCAAAGAACTTAAGGAGAGAGCATTAACCGTCGATATTTTTCTGGCAATACACCGCAGCCTGATGGGCAGCCGGGTTGAGTTTTTCCTGCCCGGTCTGTTGAATGATGTCGACCGGCTGGGATTGACCTGCATGAAAGACGCTTTGGACAAAATCCCGTCCGAGTATTTCGAGTATCTATCCATGAATTCAATCGGCCGTCTGATCAAACGGATCAGCGGAGTATTGGCCGATAAGATCAGGAAGCTGGAACAAGAACAGAAAGAGATAAGCCTCTATTCCATCAGGCTTAAAGAACAGCTTCTCGGGCTGTACGTCGAGGCCGAGAAAGGATTGAAAGAGATAATCCAGCAGGACGTAGAGAAAAACGCGGATATCGAAGAGATCATCCAGAAAACGGCGAATCTTTTCTCGCGGCTTGACCGTTTGTTTTTGGGTAACATACATCATCTAAAGGAGTACGAAGCGCGATATAACGAAATCTCGCGATCTCTGCGGCAAGCCGACGAGCTTCATCGTTTCGCCGAAAATAAGGCTGCTGACAGACGCAAGAAGATCGAGGATCTTTTCTGTGATTTCATGTTTTTCACCCGGCATGGACCGCTTTCGGGTGAGGAAGAAAAACTCTTTTCTCGCAATCTTGTTCAAGAATTCGAAAATATGCACCGCCAGAAGAATCCCAGCGCGGCAATGCTCAAGAGTTTTGAAAAAAGAAGCCTGCTTTCGGTCGAAATCGATTTTGGATTGATCCGCAATACCTATGAGCTTGTCATGCGCGATCTTGTTCTGCCAAAATATCTCGGAATGTGTTTTCTCGAGATGGTAACCTGTGTTCCGCCGGATCAGCATCAGCCGACAAGGGTTATCGCCGATATGGCGCACCTGATCGCGCTGTGCGCACAGGGAAACCACATCCTGACGATACCGAAAGATGATTCATCGACGCAAAAGGAGATCATCGATTATGTCGAGGCTCACCGTAAATGCGTGTCAATACTCGTCTACGACATAAGAGGATCTTCCTATATGGGGATAAAACTCAACAATGCTTCAAAGGAACAGCGGATAAAAAACAAATTCACCAAAGAAATGGCTGACATCGTGAAACGCTATGGAGGTTTTTTGCTCAAGGATACCGGCGACGGTGGACTGGTGTGGTTTGCCGATAATTCGGCTTCGTTATACAATCATCTTTATACCGAATCAGTGACCGGCCGGGGCATAAAGCTGCGGTACTCGATTTTTTCCGGTGCGGAGTTCGATTTGATCCCCTCCGGTGATGCGGCAAAGCGGGCAATACTATGCGCGAGGGACATGGTCCTGCGTGCCGAAGAATTCATCCGGGCTAATTTCATGCATTACCGTGAATGGTTCGCCGAAGTCGCCGAGCGCACGCTTGAACTGGACGGGATAACCTACGCTCTATTGCCGCCCGAGTTCAAGAGTCTGTTCCGTATCGGAATCGGAATTGCTTCCGGAAGACCCGGCCAGGATGTTGTCTTCGCCGCCAACTCGTACGGTGATCCGGACCTGGTCGGACCGATAATCGCCGACGCCAATCTATACTCGTATGAACGGCAACCCGGCCGATCAGTGATAATCTGCGATTCCTCATCATTGATAAACCTTATTCTGAATGCCGAGTTCTTTGAATATACGATCGATGAGAAGGACTTCGAGATGTATTTGAGCGCGATAGCGGAGAGCCAAAGAGGCAATCATGGTTACAAATTGGCCGATCACAAACTATCGATAATCCCGCGCGGCATTCATTACCAGGAAGAACTGAACAAAAGCAAAGCGATTGTCATGTCCGATCTCTCTGAGGTCCTGTTGCATGAAAACCGCATGTTCAGCCCCCAACACAAGAAGATGAAGATGGTCTATGAGGTGACGACTCTGTAATGCATGCCTTGATTTATGATCATGACCGTTTAAGGATCGCGATACTTGCCCGCAGTATAAGAGAGATCGGGCTCGACGGTACGGCGATCATGGCCGTTGATGACATCAGGCGTCGGATGAAAAAGCGGAATTACGATCTACTGATCCTCGACGCCAGCGCGCTAAGTGTTCTGGAACGATTGAGGGAAATGGATAATAATGTGCCGATAATAATCATCGCCGATTTGGAGGACAAGATCAACTTTGAGGAAGTCATTGGCCGGGGTATCTCGGGGCTTGTTTACAGGCCGTACCGCATCGATTTCTTCAAGAAGATCATCGACCGGGCGCTGTTGCAGCGGCAGGTGATCGTGATGAACACGAAGACAATGGCCTCTTTGAAACAGAAAGTCCGGGAACTCGAAGTACTGAACGAAATAGTCCAGGCAATAAACTCCTCGCTGAAGCCCAAAGAGATACTGCAAATCATCATGGAAAAAACGGCGGATCTGATCAAGGCTGAAGGCTGGTCAGTATTGCTGCTGGATCGGGCAAGGAACGAACTTGTTTTCGAAGCGGCAGCGGGCGAAGCCGGAAGGAAGCTGATCGGCATGAGGCTGAAAGTCGGTCAGGGTGTGGCCGGCTGGGTGGCCAGGTACGGGCAGTCATTGATCGTCCCGGATGTCACCACTGATCCGAGATTCTACTCGGGTGTCGATCGGCAGACCAAGTTCGTCACCAAATCGATTCTCTGTGTTCCGATGCGCAGCCGGGACAGGATTACCGGTGTCGTTGAAGTCGTGAACAAGATCGGCGGCGAACCATTCACGGAAAGCGATCTCGAGATGTTTGAAAGCCTTGTAGCCCATGTTACGATCGCGCTTGAGAACGCGGCAATGTACCGGCGCATGGAGGAAGCGAGCTTGATCGATGACCTGACTCAGCTTTACAATGTCCGCTACGGCAACATGCTTCTGGATCGTATTTTCAGTCAGCGTCAGGATCGGCAGAACCCGGTATCGTTAATATTTCTTGATATCGATTATTTCAAATTGGTCGATGATAATTACGGTCATCTTGTCGGCAGCGAGACCCTGCGTCTGGTCGGCGAGCGGATAAGGAAGGTCGTACGCAGCGGCGATATCGTTATCCGCTACGGCGGCGACGAGTATATCGTGATCCTGCCGAGTACCGACAAGAAAACGGCGGTGATCGTCGCCGAGAGGATAAGAAGGGAAATAAGCCACGAATCGTTCCTCGCTTTCGGCCGAAAAAAATTCAACATAACCGTTACTCTGGGGGTTGCCACCGCGCCGTCGGACGCCAGTACCCGCGATGAACTCATCGGCCGGGCCGACAAGGCAATGTACGAAGGCAAGATTGCCGGCCGGGACAAGGTCGTGCTTGCCTGATGTATTAAGTTTTTTCGCTTCCCTGCTGTGTCCCGCACTTTGTCCGTTGCAAGCTAACTGGAATAAGATTTCTGTTGCTCGATCCGAACAAAGACACATCTTTGATTGTTCGGTGATCAAGCGACAAAATGCGGGATGCTCAATTCGACTACTGCATTAACCTGCGCTACGCTTGGTTTCTGCCGGTCGAATTGGCATCGGGGCGACCCGATTTGAACGGGCGACCCCCAGCACCCCAAGCTGGTGCGCTAGCCATCTGCGCCACGCCCCGTACCGTATTATAAGTAGATTGATAGATAATGTCAATGAATCGTTAACAGATAGATTCCCGATGCATGATTCAGGATGCCGGATGACTATATTTCGAATTTCGGAAAACCAGCATAATTTTACACGACTTTTGTAAATTCAATGAGCCCAAATCTTATCTTCTTTAAAGAACGCAAAAGTCGTGATTTTAAAAGCATTGGTAACCCTCACCCTATCCCTTTTGCTAAAGGGAGAGGAAAAAGGTGAGGGATTAGCGAGTGGCGATTAACGCAAAAGTTCCTACAGTTTTTCCCTCGTCTCAGCGGGTATTGCCCGGTATATCAGCAGCGTGAATATCAAGATTACGAGTATGAAAAGCCCGATAAGGTGAATGATCAGGAACGGATTCAGCAATTTGCCGAGAAATCCGACGCTCACCGACGCCGACAGAAAGGTGATGTTTATGCAGAATTCTTTGGTCGCGAATATGCGGCCCCGTATTGCCTTGGCAACGTCCTCCTGCAATATCGTGTCCTGCGAAATGCCGATGAAGGAAAACAGCATGCCGGATAATAAGGACATTACATAAAGAAAAATCGTTGATAGAAAAAACGGTCCGGTAATAAAAAGCGCGGCCAGAACGGCAATGCTAAACAGGATGATCGAGCCGCGCGAGAATTTCTTCCCGAAAAAACCCATCAGCACGCCGCCCAGCAGCATGCCCAGACCGATAATCCCGCCGAGGATTCCGACGCCGGCAGTACCCAGGCCAAAGGTCTGCTGAACCATGAAAACCAGGACGGTATGGGCGATCGAGGCGACAAAAGGCAGCATCATCACCGAGATCATCACGAATATGACCATGCGATCTCTGCGGAGAAGAATAATAAGCTCTTTCAGATCGTTAATGAATACCTTTAGAGCCTGCTTCAATTCCCGGCGCAGCGTTGCGTCGGTTTTTATCACGGGGTCGAATAGGTGGCGCGCGCCGATGCCCAGCACTAACAGGCCGGCAATCAAGTGCGTGGTCGCGTCAATGTAGAAGCCAAGCTGCCAGCCGACCCATTTTATGAAAAGTCCGCCGCCGACCATCCCGGCAAAGGTCGCGATCCGGGCAATAGTCGTGATCATGGAATTCGCCGGCACGAGTTGCCCGTAGTCGACCAGGTCCGGGACCAGGCTGTTGCGGGCGGTATTGTTGAAAACGTCCACGGAAAAGAAAAGCACGACCACGGTCCAGATCGGTATCGTACTGTTGGAAAGCGCGACCACGGTCGGCGTCAAGAATATCAATATTGACTGGATAACGTGGCAGCGCAGGATTACCTGGCGTTTATTGCTGTGATCGATGATCACGCCGACAAACGGCGACAGGAGTATGACCGGCAGGGTGAAGGTGATCGAGAATTCGCTGTAAGCGGACATTTGTCCGGGCGACATGATTCCGATCAGGGTCACGATTACCATGTAGGTCAGGCGGTCGCCGAGCTGGGAAACCGCGTTAGACAGGCTGATGAAGAGCACGCCGCGCTTTTTCAAAAGATTGAACATGGAGTAGTGTAACTCGTTTTTTGTGTTTTTCAAGTACTGCTGTTCAAGTACCGTGGTCTCACATACCAAAGGCCGAGTGTTCAAATCACTCACCGCCCATCGATATTTCAGCACTTTTTGGCATTTTCACTCCTCTGGCGTATTCCATTTGTGACAGAAGTTGTGCCATTTTCTAACTTTTTGACCGCCTCGCGCAAATGATCGTCGGACAGATGACTGTACCGCAGGGTCATTTTAAATCCCTGAATATAATTTAGATTACGGAATGAATTGATTAGCTTATTCTATGTGCGGATGATGGCAATTATTTTTTCAATTGCCTCATCGAGTTTTGATTTCTTGATCGCTCCGACTTTGTACAAAATAATATGGTTATCAGCTGTAAAGATACGATTTGGCCTAATATTGCTGGGTTGTTTTAAAGCGCCTTCACCGAAGTCACCATTATTCAACGGAATTGAATATCTGTCTTTCAGCAAACGACTCGTAATCTGACTAAGAATTAGATCGTCCCCTTCCAGTGTGGCAATTACTAATGCGGGGCGGCGCTTGGCCTGCGTTAAATCCGAAAAAGGAAAAGGAACTACGACGACGTCGCCTTTCACAAATCTTGCCACGCCTCATCCTCTTCAGGCTTCAGCCAATCCTTTTTCAGTGAAGACTCGCTGGCAATGGCGGTATCAATTTTCTCCCTGATAACCTTCGTTTTCAAAAATCTTATAAAATCGATGATTTCAGCAATGAATGAATCGGGGACCTGCTCTATTTCATGCAAAAGAACTTCCTTATTATTCATAAATACTCCTTTCAATCAATCCAGATATGTATAAGGAAAATAACCAGTTGTATTATATTCGAAAAAACTCTGGCAGTCAAGGCCAGAATAAACTTCGAGATCTGTCGAGGAGTATCAACAAAAAAAGTATTCAATCAACTCAACCACACTGCGCTTGAAGGCAATCAGGCTTTTGAGAAATCTGATAATAATGGAAGCCTGCGAGCTGGTCAGGCCATGGCGCATGGCATAGGTTACTGATTTTTTATGGATATCGTCAACCCGTCGATCGCTGAGGAGACGTTCGATTTCCTGTCTTTGCTTGGTGGTCATCATTTTGTTTCTGTTATTATTCTTCATTTCAAATCAAACCTTCCTGGATCCATATAAAAATCATCCGATATTTAAATATCTTTCGAAAATTCATTGGGATATTGACTTTTTGTTGGATTCATATAGACTCTGTCTATGGAGGTTTGTTGTCGATGATATCGAGCTTCATTATATTAGAAGAAATAAAATGCAGCTCATCATTACACCATACAGGTTCATCTTATATCGAATATTCCAGTCTAATTTTTACCCTTCGCTCAAAATTAACACAGGTGAACAAAAACTTATGAGCACTGATTTAACTTTCATAACCAATAAAATATGACGACAAAATTCATAACTAATCAAGAGAAATTATTAATCGAAGTAATAAATAATATGCCACATTCAACCAGTAAGTGCAACACGTGATAACTGATGAGAGACTTCATATGGCGTTCGATAAGCCAGACATTTTCGCGGCCTGGAATTAAGCCGATCTTCGATGGCGATGATCCGAGCCATGCTTATTTTACTGAAATCGGTCCGTTTTGGCAAGGACCGCCGGATCAGACCGATCAGGTTTTCAACCGTCCCTTTTTCCCAGCTGTGATACGGATTGCAGAAAAAGGACCGCGTACCCAACTGATTGTTGATTCGTTCGTGCTCCAATCGCCAAACCGGATCCGCTGCGCCACCACTGCCGGCCGGGCCGCGATGGCGACGCGGTTCGGGATGTGGCTGTGCCGGTGCTTACGACTGTGACCCCGGCGTCGCCGGATGCGGTTGTGGCGGGCCAGATGGTGAATAAGATCCCGGCGCTCAGCGTAAATATACTGGTAGATCGCCTCATGGCTGATCCGAACCCCGGGCTGATCCAGGGGCAGACGACCCGCGATCAGTTCGGGCGACCAGCCGCCTGCAAGCCCCGTTCCACATAGGCGCGGAGCATCGGGCTTTTAAGGCGCGC
>JBBIHN010000059.1:0-9198 GCA_037446995.1 Caldifarciminota bacterium
GAGCCTTGCTTCGCCCCAAATTTATCTTCTCATTGAATTTACAAAAGTCGTGTTAATTATCACTCGGCACCTTGAATAGTTTAATTCTAATTCTCGGTAGCATGCTGCAGAGTTTCCATGTCATTCCCTGGCATGCCTGTCCTGAGTTTATCGACGGAACCAGGGAATCCAGGAAAACAAAGAGACACAATAGACTGGATTCCGCATCAAGTGCGTTGCGATCAGCCCCTCATTTTTTCCAATGGTCGCTGAAGTTCAACACCTCATTGACTTGCCCGGGCAGTTAGGTATAATTTACCCATGATTATTGAACACAAACGCCTATCCTGCTGTATGTTGTTCGTAATGTCGGCGGTGATTACCGCCAATGCCCAGGACATTCCGGTATCCAGTGGACTCGAAAGACCTATAATCTCGGAAGAATACATCTTGATGCCCGGCGACAACCTACTGATAACCTTGACCGGCGCCACGAACTATTCGTATGAAACCGGGGTTACGTTTGAGGGAAAAGTAACCATCGAAGTGCCGGTTTCTTCAATGCCGACGGCTCAAGGAGTCTAAGTCCCGAAATACGATATCGTTGCCGCGGTCCCGATGTATGGGCTCACTCTGAAGCAAGCCCGTGATTCCATGCAGGTTGTTTTCGCCCGCTACTATCGTAATATCAATGCCGATATCACCTTGATCGGCATGCGCCATTTCAATATTTTCGTGATTGGTGAAGTCATGTATCCGGGGACGATATCTGCTTACCCGGTGGACCGGGTCTCGATCGTGATCGCCCGCGCCGGGGGCATAAGCACGGTCGGTTCGCGATCCCGCATCGAGCTGAAAAGAAATGGCGAATTGCACGCGATCGTAAATCTTGAGGCTTTTGAAAAAACCGGTGATGGCCGCTACAATCCTTATGTTCAGGACGGAGACGTGATCCTCGTACCGCGCATGATAAGATCAGTGATCGTGAAGGGTGCCGTGTTCGGCCGACGCGGTTATGAACTGCGCATCGCTGAATTGACCGCGGCGCGGGAACGCACGAGCGAAGGCATTTATGAGCTGCTCGAAGGTGAACGCATTTCGGATTTTCTTGCCAAAGCCGGCGGAACTACGCCCTGGGCCGATCAGAAGAACGCCTATGTTCTACGCCGGGGCGAGAAGATCGCGGTTGATCTAACCGGCATCAGCGAAACCGACCGGACCGATGATCTACTCATGGAAGACGGCGATATCCTGGTCATTCCGTCAATGAATGCCCTGGTATTTGTTCAAGGGCAGATCGTGAACCCCGGAGCATTCACCTTCCAGCCGAATTTGACGGCTAGCGACTATATCGGGTTAGCCGGTGGACCTTTGAGCGAGGCCAATCTGTTTGGCGCCTATGTTGAAAGAAACCACAAGAGACTATCGGTCCGCAAGAATCCGATAATCGAGGAAGGCGACCGTATCTATGTACCGCGCCAGGTGTTCAAGTTCTGGCAGGATTATGTCGAGATCGGTGCGGTCCTGGCTACTTTGCTGATCTCATATTTGACCCTGACCGCCAGATAATTCAACATTGCTCTGTATTCTGAATAGAATCGACGGCAAGTTCGCAAATCACGAATCGACGCGTACCGTCAATAGGAGATCATAATGTAGATTTTGATCGCATTGTTACTTATCGCTTTTGAACATGCGGGCAAGCCGGTCGCCAAGGACCAGCCGAATGACGACGGCGGCAAAATCCTTGTCCGCTGGACGCTTTCGGGATCTGATTCATTGCTGAGTACCTATGACATATACCGCTCGTCCGAAGGCGAGGAGTTCATCAAAATCGGATCGGTCCCGGCCGGAACCGATCGTTTTATCGACAACAAGGCGCGGGATCGTGTCAAATACCGTTATCGAATCTCGTCGGTAATGGACCGAACGGTTGTCGCCGACTCGGAGACCTCGGATCCGGCGACGAGTTCATCTCAATGGTTCCATACCGGGCGCGTCAACATACTCATCGGCATACTCGTTTATTCAATCACCGTGTTTTATTTCATCTATCATGCCCGACGCGGCAAGGACATGTTTTCATACGGCGGATACCGGGTCTTGACGCCCTTGAAGACGCGGTCGGGCGAGCGACTGAAATGGGCAGACCGATACTGTACATACCCGGTCTCTCGACAATCGATGATATCGCGACAATCGCCTCGCTGAATATTCTGTCCAAGGTTGCCCGGAAAACCGCCGAATACAACACCAAGCTCATCGTACCTAATCGTAGCCCGGTTGTTTATATCATCGCCCGCGAAATCATCAAGGAATCATATACAGACGCCAGCCGCCCGGATGCCTTCGACCCGGACAATGTCTATTTTATTACCGAGAACCAGTGGGCTTACGTAGCCGCGGTCTGCGGTACAATGGTGCGCGAGAAACCGGCAACCAATCTCTTTCTCGGCTATTTCTGGGCCGAATCGCTGGCTTTGGCCGAAACAGGAGCGGCAACCGGAGCGATACAAATCGCCGGCACCGACTCGATATTCCAACTGCCCTTTTTTATCACCGCCTGCGACTACACCCTGATCGGCGAAGAGTTGTATGCGGCATCAGCCTATCTATCGCGCGAACCGCTGTTAATGGGTTCGTTGAAAGGCCAGGACTGGGGTAAAATGATTGTCTTATTCTTGCTGATCGCCGCCTCGATCCTTGCGCTCGCCGGGCTGAGCGACGTTCGGTCGCTGTTCAACGTTTAAAACAGGAGTTTTGAGATGAGAAAACGACTTCCCCTCTTCATCTGCATGTTTCTCGGCATTATCATGATCACCCAATTTTTCGTGCCCCACAAAATCAGTATCAGTTTCTATACCCACAGCACCCGCTGGGTGATCGCGATCGTCGGTTTTGCCTGGGTTCTCGGCATCGGCAGTCTACTGGATCATCATACCGAGAAAATCAAACGCAAAAAGGAAAACTGGTATTTCAGCATCGTTACGCTGGTCAGCCTGTTTGCGATGGCAATACTCGGTTTGTTCTGGGGCATAAGGACCGGTACTCTTTTCATGACCTTGTACTCGAATATCATCGTTCCATTGGGCGCCTCAATGTACGCGATACTCGCATTCTATATGGCTTCGGCGGCTTACCGAGCGTTTCGTGCCCGCACCAAAGAGGCCACGATATTGTTGATCGCCGCCTTCATCGTTATGCTCGGCATGGTACCTTTCGGATACTTCATCAGTCCTTATCTGCCTGACATCGCCGAATGGATCCTACGCGTACCCAACACCGCGGCCAAAAGAGGCATAATTTTCGGGGTTGCTTTCGGCAGTATATCAACCGCGTTGAAAATAATTCTGGGAATAGAACGCTCCTGGCTGGGCGGGGGGAAATAACATGAATATTTTCAACTTGCTCCTGAGAATACCAAGACAGACCGTCTTTCTGGCGATAATGATTGCGGTCGCGTTACCTTTGATAATACCGTTAGGCATGCCGGTCAATATTATGCCGCAAAGCGAAAAGCTCTTCGACGCGATTGACGGGCTTGACGATGATTCGGATGCCGTGCTTATATCCTGCGATTTTGACCCGCAATCCATGCCGGAATTATACCCAATGCTGATCGCGTTACTGCATCACTGTTTCTCAAGAAAGATCAAAGTCGTTCTGATGACATTATGGCCGCAGGGTACCGGCATGGTCGAGATGGCAATTGACGAGATTGCTTCCCAGCACGATGTCACGGCCGGCCAGGATTACGCTTTCCTCGGTTACAAATTCGGCGTGGCGGCGGTACTGCTGGGCATGGGGGAAAATATCAAAGACGTCTTTCCGGTTGACTATTACGGCACTCCGGTTGACTCTCTGCAGATAATGCTGGGCACGACTAATTATCGAGATATCAGCTACATCATAAGCCTTTCGGCCGGTGATCCGGGATACCGTTCATGGCTTTTATACGCCCAGGCGCGCTACGGAGCAAAGCTTGGGGTCGGCGTTACCGCCGTATCCGCGGCCGATGTCTATCCATACGTTGAAACCGGGCAGGTAATCGGACTGCTTTCCGGCATGAAGGGCGCCTCCGAATATGAAACCATGGTCAGCCGCGCCGGTTATTCAACCGGCGCGCTGAAAGCGACTCAGGGCATGGATGCTCAATCGCTTGGTCATTTGATCATCATGGTCTTCATCGTCATCGGCAATATCGGCTACTTGTTCGCCAGGAGGGAAAAATGAACATCTCAACCGACCCATGGATATGGCTTTGCGCAATATTGACGATCTTCATTTTTTCATTCCTGTACCGGGACAATTTCTTCTACCGTTTGGCCGAACATCTGTTCGTCGGGCTGTCGGCGGGCTATCTCGTTGCCCTCACCTGGCATAATCAGATCTTCCCCAATCTATTCTCGCCGTTGTTCAAGGATGGCGATCTCATTTACATCATCCCGCTGGTGTTCGCCCTGTGCTATTTCAGCCGGTTCATACCGAAAATCGCCTTCCTGATCCGTTTGCCGATCGCCTTTGTGCTTGGCTGGGGTTCGGGCGTCGCGATACCGGCGGTTTTCCAGCGCGATATTCTCAAACAAATGCAGGGTACAATACTTGTCGGCGAAGCTTTCTCGCGATGGGATACCGGATTGTGGGCAGTGATCGTCCTGATCGGTGTTATCTGCACGCTGATATACTTCTTCTTTTCCCGGGAACGCAAGGGGATTCTGAAACCGGTATCCAATATCGGCATATTATTCATCATGCTCGGTTTCGGGGCGTCTTTCGGTTATACGGTTATGGCGCGGATCAGTCTGTTGATCGGGCGATTTCAATTTCTGCTCGGACAATGGCTCGGGCTGATCAGATAGGATTACCGGCAGACCCCGCGAAGCTTCCTCACCAGTGTCAGAGCACGCTCATAATTTGCTATCGGAATGACATAGAAACCGTCGACCGAATCGCTGAGCTGCCGAGCAGTGCTTAGCAATAGCTCGGTCTCATCGACCTCTTCAATCCTCTTAATGTAATCATATGGAATGCCGAGATACTTCATCAATGCAAAGGCGCGTTTCTTTGTATATAAATAGGATAGTCCGGCGATTATCTTTGCTTCCGGATAGACCTTGAAGCCGTTGATTATCTCGAGAAACGACCCGGGATCAAAGACCGGCTGAGTGAAGAAAATCTCGGCGCCGGCATGGATTTTCTCACGAACCTTGATAAACTCGCCCCGCACATTGGGCACATTGGGGTTGAAACTCGTACTGATGCAGAAGTCGATCGCCGGTATTGACCGGCGTGCTGCCGTTAGTCCCTCTTTCAAACTGCTCGCCATTGATATCAACTTGACCGCGTTGAGTTCAAAACTGCTTCGTCCCTCGGCCGGGCTGTCTCCGGTTACGCAGAGTATGTTCTTAATGCCCAGAGCAGATGCGCCGAGCAGGTGACTCTCAAAACCAAGCGAAGTGAAATGCCGGGCGACAAAATGCGGGATCGTCTCGATGCCGGTTGTTTCCTGAACCAGATGCGCGCAGCATAACGCATCGGCGCGCAGGCGGCCAAGCGGATTCGAAGGAATGTTGAAAGCATCAACGTGATCTTTGAGCGGCTCCAGAGAGCGGTAAATCTTCTCGAACGCCGTTCCGGTCGGAACCAGAATCTCGACCGTGATTATCTGACGTTTTTTCATCTGATCGCGTATCATTGCCGCCTGGGTAGTATTGATTATAACATTGATCTCAGAATACGCAAACCATCAAGCGCGTTTCGAGCCGCGCCGTCAGCGCCGATTTTACGGGCATATTCAACGCTGACGTTAGGACCGCCTATTATCACCTTGACCGGCAGTCGGTTCCTCTTCAGTTCACTGATAACGTGCTCCATTACGGGCATAGTTGTCGTGAGAAGCGCGCTCAAGCCAAGCACTTCGGGTTTGTGTCTTTTCACGGCTTCGATAATACGCCGCGTCAGAACGTCCTTGCCGAGATCGATGACCTCATAGCCGGCGGATTCAAAGACCATGCCGGCGATATTTTTCCCGATATCATGAATATCACCCTGCACGGTTGCCAGCAGGATCCTGCCTTTCTTCCGCTTTCCCGGCATATGCCGCCGGATTACGGCAAGCGATCGTTTGGCCGCCTCTGCCGAGTGCAGCAGATCCGGAATGAACATCTTGCCGCTTTCATAGTTGTCGCCGACAATATGCAAGGCCCGGCTGATATGCTTGTCAATGAGCAGCTGTGGTTTAATTTTCGTTTTCAGCAGTCGATCGGTCAGAACTTCGATCCTCTCGGTGCGGCCGCGGACAATGGCTTGGGTCAGCTCTGAATTCGTCTCACCGGCGGTCGTCGCCGTGTCCGCGCTGACGCTGATCGTTCGATTTCGTTTTTCGTATTCTTGCGCCCAAACCAGATATTCTTCCATATTGTTCTGAAAAAGAGCGCGGCCGGCGGCGATAATCGCCGCGACCTGAGGGTCAAGCGGGTTGACAATGACGAAATTCACGCCGGCATTTATCGCCGCGGCGGCAAAACTCGCGTTTATCAACGAACGGCACGGCAGCCCGTAAGATACATTGGATAACCCGAGTATCGTTTTCAGCCGCCGCCGCCGCAATTCGGCGACCGTGCGCAGGGTCATAGTAACTTGGTCCGGATCAGTGGCCAGGGCGAAAACCAAAGGATCAAAAATGATATCCCGGCGCCGAAAACCGATCTGATCGGCGATCTTCAAAACGGTTCTTGCATTGCTTAATCTTTCGTTCACGGTCCTCGGCACGGCTCTGCCGACCAGAGAAACCACCACCTTGAAACCGTATTTTTTTATCGCCGGCAGCCACTTTTTCAATTCGCGTTCGCGTGCCGGTACCGAGTTCAAAATTCCGACACCAGGATATCTCTCCATCACCGCGACCGCCGCTTCGAGGTTCTGGCAATCCAGCGCTATCGGCAGTTTTGACGACCGGCTCACAATATCCACGGCTTTGCCGATCGTGATTATCTCATCCTGTTCGGCGAGATAGGCGTTGACATCAAGGACGTCCGCGCCCGCGCGTTCCTGGTTCATCGCGTCCGCGCCGTAAATGCTGTAATCATCCCGCTGCATAGCGGCACGCAATTTCTTGCGGCCCGACGGATTGAGCCTTTCGCCGACGATGATCGTATCGGTGGCGTCGATGTTCAGAACGCCGCGCCCCGAACAGACAAAATTGCCGCTGCCGCGGCGGACCGGGAGCGGCGGTAATTTTTCGCGACTTATCATCCGTATATATTGCGGCGTGGTTCCGCAGCATCCGCCGATCATCCCTGCCCCGGCCTTCACGAAGTCACGAAAATACCCGGCAAGCTGGCGGTCGCTCAATGAATTCCGCACCTCATTTCTCTTGATCACTACCCGGCCGGCATTCGGTTTTGCGATCAGCGGCCTGCTGGTATAGCCCTTCATGCGTTCCAATGCCTGAACAATAATCTCCGGCGCCGTGCAATTGATGCCGATCGCCGCCGCTCCCAGCGCGTCGAATGTAACGGCGATGCTTTCCGGAATCTCCCCCATCAACGTATGAAGATTATCCTGTAAACTAAGGGCAACTGCAATACGACGGGCGAACGGCGATGCGCATGTAAAGGCAAGTTTTGCCTCGCTTATCGAGGTGAAAGTCTCGATAAAAAAATCCCTGACCCCGTGCTGGCGGAAGACCTTGAAAATCGAAGCGTATATTCTCCGGCCTTGGTTGACTTTTAGAGGCCCATAGGGCTCAATCAGCTCGCTCAAAGGCCCAATATCGCCCCATATTCTTGCCCTTCCCTGGGATGCCTTCCGGGCGATCCTTATGCCCTGCTCAATCACATCAGACAACTGCCGCGGTGGTATGTTGAAAGGATTCGCGCTAAAGGTATTGGTCATTATAATTCCGGCGCCGGCGTCAACATAGGCTTTTTGTATTTCGTAAACCGCCGTCGGGTTCCTCAAATTCAGGATGCTGGGCGATTCGCCCGGCTTCAACCCTTCAGACAACAAATTGGTGCCGGTGGCGCCGTCGAGGATATGAATGCGATTCAGGCTTCTTTGATCAAACATGAGTCAATTCTACATAATTATGCAGTAGAGTCAATGAAGACCGTAGTTTGTTACGCAATACGCGCTACGATTTTCGTCCTGATCCCGGTCTGGAGCATATCGGCTGATCTATCCTGATTACGTGCGACCTCATAATAACCGTGACTACCCCTGATAACCGACAGTTAAACACGGCGACAAATCAGTCATCCAACCCAAAATCAGAGAGAAAGGCTATTATTCCCATTAATGATGATGATCGCTTTTTCGCGCCCGGTCACTTTCTTCAGCCATTGATACCATTTGCCGGGCAATATACTGCTGTATGACATGCCGGCATTGAGTATTTCAGGCGCCAATCGGGATTTCTGCACGATGCGGTTGTCGCGCTGCAGCAAAAAAGCGGCCAGAAGCAATACAAAACACACTATGAATGCCTTCAACAAACCTAAGAAACCCCCGGTCAAGCGGTCGACATTACCGATCGGCGTTTTCTTAACAGCTCGGGATACGAAGCGGCCGACAACGGAAAAGATAACCACCGTTACGACGAAGATCAGTAAAAAAGCGAGATACTTCGGCATATGTAACGAAGGAGCAAAGCCGAGCGCGAGCAAATAGCCGGCGATGATACCGCCGATATTAAAAATACTCCGGATTAAACCGGCTAAATAACCGTGAATGAAGAAAACAATGAAAATGATCACAATTATGATATCGATCACCATTGCTCTATTATAGATAATCGATGATCAAAGTCAATGTCGGAACACAGATTACACGGTTCTCGTCCGGATTGCCAAGATTTTGCTGATGATAAAAACCCTAATTATGTTACTTGTATCATTACAATCTAACATGGACAACAACGACAAAATAACCGAGATCATAAATAAAATCACCAAGGGATATAAAGGGCCGGATGATACTATTATCAAAATCAAATGGCTCGGTGACCTGATCCATTCTTATCAGCGCTATTTACCGGCGAGGGTCACCGAGAAGATCAAGATCGATCCGACCGCGAAAAAAATCGAGGGCGAGCGCCGCTTCATAACCGTTGCATTTGCCGATCTGTCGGGTTTCACGGCGTTGTCCGAAACCATGGATGCCGAGGATATTGCCAATGTGATCAATGATTTTTTCACCCGCATGGTGAAGATAGTATAG
>JBBIHN010000059.1:9208-11130 GCA_037446995.1 Caldifarciminota bacterium
TGTATTTATATAATATTGCTTCATAATTTCCGATAACGTTTGCAGCATAAAAGAAGTTTTTGCGAAGCAAAAATTGGGGTGAGTACCCGAAGGCACGAACCTTTTATGCTGTGTTATACGCTGTTTCGCCATCAAACTTGTCCTTCTGCGTTTATTCTGGAATTTCCACACCGTTTAAAGCAATTCTAAATCTTTTTAAGCTATCTTCTACTTTCTTCCGATGTGTGTTTTTAACTGAACTCCAAAACTTGTCGAACTTTTGGTCTAGTTTAGTTAGCTGAAAGAATGTTGATACGTCTTTAGCTTCTTCGCCCCTGCCCCGTTCAGATCGATAAAATGCAAGGGTCGCTCTAAATATGCCATCAATAGCCTTTCGCAGTTGGGTAATAACATCATCAATGGAGAACTCACAAGCATAGCGAAAGCGTTGTTCTGCTTGTCCAGAACCGATATCTTGTGATAGCTTTTTCCATGCAAAATGAAGAGCGAGCCATTTGGCATAAGCGCGCTCAGGATAGCCATAGGCGACCGATTGTACTTGACGCATCAACCAATAACGAGAGAGATAAAACGATACTGAGCGTGAGCCAAATACGGAACGGTAATACCGCTCATCAAATAGGCCTTCTTTCCCCTTGCGGACAATGGCAGGATCAAATTCACATGCAGCTATTGCCTGCGCCATCTCATCTTTTTTAATCTGAAAATACCCTTGGGTGCCGAATAACGTCTTAGCCTCAGATTTTGTCATTCTTTTGCGGATGTACTGATATCCCCGTTTTCTCATCTCTCGTTCAAGAAAGACCTGTATGTGGTCATTAGAGATAAGGTCTGAAGGTTTGATAGCATTTTGCCAATTTGTGGCTCTTACAATAGAGCTGACCAAATCATCATACTCGTCTTCGTCCCCTGGATTTCGTGGAATCTTGATGACTCTCACTAGCAGACTTGCCCGACTTGAGGGGTTCTCATGTAGAATTCTTGTAGTTTGCTGACCATTTATTACCTGTGGACGTTCCACACGTAAGACATCGTGCCCACCCTGTATTTCGCGTTTTGCCTCATCACAAACTATTGTAACACCATTGTTGTAATACCAGAAATTACGAGGTTCATTTCGTATTGTGTCGGCCATAGCTTCGTTAATATCATTGGACTGACCTAGGTATCCTCGAACATTTCTCGCAAACAGACGGATACCTGCCTTCGTGTACATTTCGCCTACGTCCTTTGCAGACATTGAGAACACCCAAGACTCAATTTGTTTCTCTGAGTCGAACCGATGAATCGCTCCCTCAGTTTGAATGGAACCTTCGGACGCGATCCTAAGCGAAAGTGTCGGAACCGCTGGGGCAACGCCCTCCAAATAATCTTTGAATATTGTCACGACTTGGGGAGCATCGAAGATGGAAATCTCTACTGGTCCCTCAGCTTGCCGGACTCGTTCTATCGCCTCGTTAGAAATGGTCTTGCTACAGCGCCCTGTTGTCACATAATAGAGACGGAGTTCATACTTATTACGCCGGACGTAATGCACCAACTCCTCAAATTTCTGACGATCAAGAGGATCTAATTTTGAATAGAATGCTTTCAAAATTGTGCTACTCTCCCACGGAAGAGTGCCCAAGTCTGCAAAACTCAGCACATCGTTCCTCTTTTCGCCATACTCCCCTAATGAGTTATGAAATTTTCCCTGAACGAGGTGGACTTGCTTAGCTCTTGCGTCAATCAATATCGCATCGATCCCTTTATCGCTCACATCACCAGTCAAGGCTTTGACAGCTGTATCCTCTGAGTCTGCTAAGAAGGCTCGTAAGAACCAAAGAACAAAAGCAGAATCATCTTTCAACTTAGGGTAGGTTTTCCTAATTTGAGCAATTTCATCTTTTATCTCTTTTATGGAGATTTTTACCTTCATTTAT
>JBBIHN010000060.1:0-11099 GCA_037446995.1 Caldifarciminota bacterium
AGTGTGAATATCAGTGCTCCTGGATGATTAGCGGGTCATACTATTACGGTAAGGTGATTAAGGACAGCGTGCTTTTTGTCCAGTCGGGCTATGGCGTTGATATTTTCAATATTGCCGATCCGACCGAGCCGCAGTTATTGTCGCGGATAATGACGACCGGCTGGTCCTATGACCTGGCAATTGCCGGCAATCATCTCTATATATGCGATGATTACGCAGGAATAGTTGTTCACGATGTAACGGATCCGATTCTTCCTGTGGAAATCGGCCGTATTGACACTCCGGGGCTGACAAGCGGAATTTTCATCAAAGATTCTATCTGTTATGTTGCTGATGATTGGGAAGGGCTTCGTCTTATCGATATCAGAGATCCGGCTCAATTGGTCGAAATAGGATATTATAATACCCCGGGCCGCGCGATCTGGGTGGATGTAGTTGACACTATCGCTTATGTCAGCGACTATTGGAACGGATTGATGATCCTAAATGTGAGGGATCCAACAAACCCGCAATTTATCGGCCAGTGGGATGATCCGAATTTGGCGTACATCTGGGCGGTGGATGTGATTGATAGTTTAGCTTATCTCAGCGGGTTGCACTTGGTCGCGCCGCAGTTCATGAACTTTTTTATTGTCAATGTTTCACATCCTGAAACGCCCCATTTTGTCTCCGGGATCGCCTCTTCTAATGACGCTCAGGGTTTCATGATTCATGATAGTCTGGCATATATATGTGCTTACAATGCTGGTGTAAGAGTCGTCAGTATTGCTGATCCGCTGAATATGTATGTAGTTAACAGCCTTGCCGGATTTCATAATGCCAAGTTGCTGGTTACTGATACATTGCTTATCACGGCCTACGGCGGTGGCATTTCGGGATTACCCGGTCACTGTCTTAGAATCTACGATATTTCAAACCCGGACAGTATATTTCGTATCGGTGACTACCCGGTTACGCCAGAGGTATGGGAAGTATATGCGGATAACGATAAATTGTTTGTAAGCACGGCTCATGCGTTTGGAGAACATGTCCAGATAATGTTGTTTGATTGCACGTTGCCCGATTCGATTGCGCTTACCGATAGTCTTTGGCTGATTGGAAGACATGGTCATTGTTTATTCTATGATTCTCCTTTTCTTTTTGCGGGGCACGGCGGGTTTCTCTCGATACTGCGCTATGCGAATGACTCATTGGAGTATTTGAGTTCGATATCAACAACAGCGAATGAAATTGCCGTAAACAACAACTATTTATTTATCGGGGGCTTCAATGCCTTCGGCTTTCGCGCGTATGACATAGCCGATCCTTGGAATCCGCAGATAACTGATTCTCTTCAGGTTAGATGTTGGGATATGGCATTGGTTGATACCTTTGCCTATCTGATTTATGACGATAAGTATCTATATGTTGTTAATATCGCCGATCCGTACGACCTTATTAAAGTATGCAGTTTGTACACGGGACATAATGGTATGACAATCGCGTCGGCGCCGCCTTATCTTTTTATCGGCAACGGTAACTATCGCCTACAGGTGGTGGATATCGCGGATCCGGTAAACCCGCAAATAATTAATACGGTGATTACCCCTTATTTTACAAACCGTGACATTTTGGTTTACGATTCTTTACTTTTTGCCGGCGGCGGAATGACCTGGGGCTTGCGAGTTTATGATATCAGCAATCCGATAATACCGGTGATAATCGACAGCTGCGACACACCGTCAAGCACCTTTTCAATCACAATGACCGGTGAGAATGTATACGTAGCCGATTTTTTGTCATTGGTTCTTGTTAAGTGCCACGGCATTGGAGTTACTGAAAGAAAACACAATGCCGTGGGTTCGTATTTCACGGTATGCCCTAATCCTTTCCGCAATCAGACCCGGATCAAAATCCAGCAGTCAAAAGCCGGCGTCTACACGCTGGAAATATACAATGTTCTGGGGCAGAAAGTCAGGACCTTATGGTCGGGCTATCAGCCGGCCGGCGTGCCAGAGGTATTATGGGACGGATGCGACGACCATAATCGTCCTTTAAGTGCCGGTGTATATTACTGTATGTATCAGATGGGCGGGAATAGAAATACAACAAAAGTAATTCTAATAAAATAATCTATAGGCTCGGGACTCTCGCCCGAGGCGGACAAACGCGAGGAAGCATTGCTGGGACCGGGCGATGCCGCCTATTTTGATTCCAACGAGCCGCATACGATCGAGAATGTCGATGATACCGAATATCAAGCCGGAATCGAGGGGCTTGAATACGCGGCGCGCAAAGGCATGGGGATCATAATTATGGAACCTCTGCGCGGCGGCCGGCTTTCCCGGAGGCTGCCCGAAGAGATTGTTGATCTGATCACAACCGCCGATCCAACAATTACCCCGACCGCTTTCGCCCTTAGATTTCTTTTTAACCGCCCGGAAATAAATTGCGTCTTGAGCGGCATGACCACAATCGAGCAGCTTGAGGAGAATATCAAGATCGCCGGCGCCGATCAGGTAAACACCCTGAGCGTAAAAGACCTTCTTATCTATGAAAAAGCAAGGAAGATTTACCGGTCGCGGATCAAGGTGAACTGCACTGGGTGCGAGTATTGCCTGCCCTGCCCGCAAAAAATTCCAATACCTTTTTTGCTTGAGCTTTACAATAATATATTCGTATATAACGCGCTCGATGATTCGAAATGGGTATACAAAGTTTTTGTCAAGCGGGAAAGCCGGGCGAATAACTGCGCCGGCTGCAGAGAATGCGATGAAAAATGCCCTCAGAAGATACCGGTTTCCAGCATTGTGGGAGATATCGACCGTCAGTTGGGCGAAGGTAAGTAGAGGCTTGCGTAGAACTTATGGTCATCGACCGCGCGTCGGACGCTGAGGCGGAACTGTTGACTCGGCGGCGATATCGAATATAATGGAAGACCAATGAATATATCGATCGTGGAGAGCAAGCGTGATTTGGACGATTTTCTCAAATTGCCGTGGCAGATATACAAAGGCAATCAGTACTGGATACCGCCGCTGTTGAAGGACCTTTCTGAGACCCTGGACACGAAGAAGAATCCGTTCTGGAAGCACGCGCGCCGTGAATTGTATGTCGCCCGCGACCGGGGCAAATGCGTCGGCCGCATTGCCGCGATCGTTGATGACAATCATAACAGCTTTCACGAAGACCGGATCGGTTTTTTCGGTTTTTTTGAAAGCATTAATGATCAGGAAGTCGCCAAAGGTCTATGGGATTCGGCCCGGAACTGGCTCATAGAACGGAATATGAATATGATGCGGGGACCGGTCAATCCTAGTTTCAACGACGAAATCGCTTTTCTCCTCGAAGGATTCGATATGCCGCCGACGATAATGATGCCATACACTCACGAATACTATCTGACGCTGGCCGAGCGATATGGCTTGACCAAGGCGAAGGATCTTTACGCTTTCATCAGTTGGTCCAAGAACGGCATATCGGCGCGCATTGAGAAAATGATAAACCGGATCCGGGGACGGACCAAAGTCAAGACCCGGCCTTTTAACTTGAAGGATTTTAGAACGGACGCGAAGAAACTCAAAGAGGTGTACAACGCGGCCTGGGAAAGAAATTGGGGTTTTGTGCCCATGACCGAAGAGGAAATGGACCTGACCTTATTGAAACTAAAACAATTCGCCGATCCTGAATTAGTATTGTTCGCCGAGATCGGCGATGAACCGGTCGGCGTGGTCGCGACCGTGCCGGACATAAATCAGGCTCTCAAACATTTGAACGGCAGGCTCGGCTTGATCGAGATTCTGAAATTCCTGTATTATAAGCGGAAGATAACCGGGGTTCGTTCGTTGATCGCCGGGATAAAGAAGCAATATCGTGAAACCGGCATAATATCCGTGCTTTTCTATGAGAGCGCCAAAACGGTGATCCGGCGCGGTTATGAATGGTGCGAGCTGGGCTGGAATCTTGAAGACAATGATCTGATTAACAAATTCGATGCCGCGATCGGCGGACGCATTTACAAGAAGTACCGGCTGTACGAGATGAAGATTTAGTGGATTTGGCGAAGTAATTTAAGGAGCGCATATGGAAAAGAAGGTGATCTTTGAATACGATCCCGGGCTGAACATAGTGTTTACCGATGACAACTGGGATATCAAAACCCAGGATGATGTCGATGATTTCTTTCGGGAGTACAAGAAGTATTTTGACGCTTTAAACAAGAAAATCTATATGGTTTCTCGTATCGATAATTTACTGGTGCATGCTTCAATCGCCGAATACTACGGCGAGATGGCCCGGGCAACGGTCGGCAAGTATCTACTTGGCTTCGCGCGATGGGGCACTAATGACTGGGCGCGCATGACCGTGCGCACGACATCATTGAAGGCGAAAATGGCGACTAATATTTACGCCACACGCGAAGAGGCAATTGAAGTAATAAAAGAAATACAGAGCAAAGCCCGGGGCGGACGCTGATTCCCGGGCTCGACTTCATTAGCAAATCAAGACATATTCTGTAGTCTTTCCGCAGCAGCAATTATCTGATCAGTCGGACAAGAGAAAGAGAAACGAATAAAACCTTCACCGTTATTGCCGAATACTTCACCAGGCGAACTGCCGATGCCGCTATTTTCGATTAGAAAGTTAGTCATTGCCCAGCCATCTTTTATGCCATTATGCCCGGACCAACCTTTATTGATTTCAGCCCAGACATAAAAAGCGCCGCTTGGCTTAAATGGATCAAAATATCTTGACCGTCTTAATGCCGCGACGAGCAGATCCCGCCGCTGTTGATATTCGGATCTCATTTTCTCGGTTTCTTTTTGTTCCCCGTTGAGCGCCGCAACGCCGCCGTGCTGGGTTGCCGAGTTTAAGCCATTGACCGTGCATCTTAAGAGCTTAGTCATTCTTTCGATGAGCAATTTATTATTGGCGGTGAGATACCCCAGTCTTAACCCACTCATGGCGTATGATTTGGAGAGAGAATACAGACTTATGACCCGGTCGCCGCTGTCCGGAAGCGAGGCGATGCTGACATGCCGTGAACCGTCATAGACTATGTGTTCATAGGCTTCATCACTGACTATGAACAGATCATGTTCCCGGGCAAGCTGAAGTATCGATTCTAATGTCTTTTTTTCCAGCACTACCCCGGTAGGATTATGGGGTGTATTAATGACAATCGCCCTGGTCTTTTTACTGATCGAATTGCCGATCGCATCTGCTTCATAGATGAATTTATGGTCTTTGCACAAACGGCAGGCACGGGCTATTCCGCCGGCGAGAGTGATATTGTCGACCGTTTCAGTCCAAGTCGGATCCGGCACAATTACCTCATCTCCGGGATTCAGTAACGCGCGGAACGTAATGTAGAGACCATGCATGGCGCCGTTGGTAACCAGTACATGATCAGGATCAACCACCGGGATTTGGTTCTCGCGGCGTAGTTTGTCGAATGCGGCCTGCCGCAATTGCGGAATGCCGGTGCCGGCGGTATAATGAGTATGTCCGTCGCGAAGCGCTTTCTCGATCGCTTGCCGGATATGAACCGGGACATCGAACGAGGGATCACCGGATTCCAGCCTCATTACTTTCTTTCCGGTCGACTGCAAATGCAGCAGTTGGTCACGAACCGTCACGATACCGCCGTAGTTTATTGAGTCGACGATGTTGCGGGGCATTAGTACCTCCTTTCTTAAACGAAAAGCCCACCATCGCTGGTGGGCTTTGCCGGCCATTGGTGATCGTCACCATGATGGCGCAAAGCCCACAAAGATCTTGTCATTGTCATTCATGGAATCGGAATTGCGCTCGTGGTCGCCGATGAAATATTCAATCATGATGATATGATATTCAAAAAGCAGTATGTTGTCAATAGTGTTATCGATATGGGCGACATGGCGGATTGTGCGAGAATTTCTTCAGGGGGAACAAAGGGATTCTTGACACAAACTGCATAATAGATACAATCACCGTAATGTCTGAGCCGGATGTTCAAAAGATCATCACCACGCTAAGACGCATCGCCGGGATACTGCATAAAGAACCGGGAAAAGCCCTGAAACAATTACGTCGCATCAGCAAGGTCATCGACGAACAGCTCCCCTATTGGGACGGTCACAGCCAGAGGGTATGCGCATATGCTCTGCAATGCGGTGAAGAGATGAAACTCAACAGGCAAGAAATGGTCGTGCTCGAGGCCGCGGCGTTACTGCATGATTTCGGCAAGATCGGCGTTGAAGAAGATATTCTGACCAAACCCGAAGATCTTGCCGATAGCGAAAGGGAAGAGGTTGAGAAGCACGTTATGCGGGGTTATCATATCCTTTCCGGTTTTGTCGAATTCGATGCGGCGCTTGAAGGCATCCGTACTCATCATGAACATTATGATGGAATGGGTTATCCGCATGGTCTAGCAAACAGCGCGATACCTTTGATCGGGCGGATAATCGCAGTAGTTGACGCCTACGATGCCATTACTTCGGACCGTCCGTATCGCAAGGCGCAGTCGGAACAAGATGCGGTCAAAGTACTGCGGGAGAAATCAGGTACCCAGTTCGATCCGGAGGTGGTGAAGATTTTTCTAGAGATCATAGAATGTGGATAGCAATGACCACGGTGTCCTGGCGAGAGAGCGAAGCGAATGAAGCAATCTGTGAAAATGGCTTGCCGCGCTTCTCGAGAAACTCGAAGCTCACAATAACAGGATTGGAGTAATGATGGAGATCATTGATCTACGCAGCGATACCGTGACCCTGCCGACCGAGGAAATGCGTCAGGCAATGAGTCAGGCCCTGGTTGGCGATGATGTCATGGAAGAAGATCCGACCGTCAAACAGCTGGAGTCAATAGCCGCGGAAAAACTCGGCAAGGCATCGGCCTTGTTCGTACCGAGCGGTACGATGGCTAACCTGGTATCAGTTTTGACCCATTGCCGGCCGCGGGAGGAATGCATTCTCGGGGGCAAGTCGCACATATTCCTTAATGAGGCCGGAGGTATTGCTGCCTTTGGGGGCGTGCAGCCTCATGTACTACCCAATCAAGCCGACGGGACATTGCTCATCGAAGATATCAGAAACGCGATCCGGGGCGACAATGTTCACTGGCCCAAGACGCGCTTGATATGCCTTGAGAATACTCACAATCGATGCTATGGAGCACCGTTGAGCGCAGAATATACGCAGCAGGTTATCAGTTTTGCCCGTCAGCATGATCTTAATATTCATTTGGATGGGGCGCGCGTTTTTAATGCTGCCGTCGCCCTGAATGTCGATGTCAAGAAACTGACAAGTGGTTTTGATTCAGTAAGTTTCTGTCTTTCCAAAGGTTTGTCCGCGCCGGTCGGGTCTTTGATCTGCGGCCGCGCGGATTTCATCAAGGAAGCGCGCCGGGTGCGCAAGGCTTTAGGCGGGGGAATGCGGCAGGCGGGAATTATCGCCGCGGCCGGGATAGTTGCCTTGGATAATATGATCGAGCGTCTGCAGGAAGATCATGACAATGCGAAATGTCTGGCCCAGGGATTGGCCGGTTTGACCAGGATCTCTCTTGATGTTGATCGGGTGAGAACTAATATCATATATTTCGATCTTGTCGATAACAGTATCGACGCGAACTCCTTACTTGAAATGCTTGATGATCAAGGCATAAAGATCGGCAAGACTGGAGCACGTACGTTCCGCATGCTCACCCATTACGGGATCATCCGTTGTCAGATTGAACAGGTGATCATGGCCTTCAAGAATATTCTCCATTGATGAAGAACATCAGCATCTCAAGAAAAATGGCAGAAAAAAAGAAAAAAAGAGACTTTCCGATCTATCTACCTAATACACCAGGTCAAGTGCCGGCAAGACGGCAGTAAAAAATGTGCGGAAGATTCGTGCGGAAAAGCGCCCTGACCGAAATCACCGATGAATTTGCCGTCGATGAGATACAGTGGGCCGGGGAACCAAGTTACAATATCGCGCCGGGACAGGACATAGCAGTTGTCATCCATGACGGGAAAAACCAACTTGTCACATGCCGCTGGGGGTTGATACCCGGGTGGGCTAAGGATGAGACGATCGGTTACAAAATGATAAATGCCAGGGCCGAGACCATTGCCGAGAAGCGCTCTTTTGCCAAGCCGTTCCGGACCCAACGCTGCTTGATAGTCGCTGATGGTTTTTATGAATGGCAAAAACATGAGAGAGATAGGGATAGGAAAAAAAACCCGATATACGTTCGTTTGCGGTCGGGCAAACCGTTTGGTTTTGCCGGTATTTATGACCGATGGAAATCAAAGGACGACAAAAGGATAATGTCTTGTACGATTATAACGACCGAGCCGAATTCGCTTTTAAGATCGATCCACAATCGAATGCCGGTGATCATTGAACCAAACTTCAGGGATCTGTGGCTTGACAAGGACATGCTGGAGATTGATCGTCTGACCGCGCTGTTGAAACCGTATGAGGCCGGATCAATGGAAGCATATGAGGTTTCACCGCAGGTCAATTCGCCAAAGAATGACCGCCCGGATTTAATAAAGCCGGCATCTCCTGAAAGAGATATTCAGATTCTGAAGGAGGAATCATAATGTCGCGTATGCTTATTTGCAGAAAAGGGCGTCCGGAACTCTGGTCTTTGATGCCCCGGATAAGCCGGGCAAGTATGATTTCCGAATGCACGACACGGATCATGACGGCAAGGAACTGACCTCGGTTACTTTTGAAGTGAAGTAGAAATGAATTTCTGTGCTATGTTCTCGTGAAATATTCGCGGCGTCGGTAAGCGAGGCTTGATACAAATCGTAATCTGAGTACACTATTGTATAGATGATATTAGTCTGGAGGCATAGATGTTTATCCTTATACTGGCCATTTCATTATCACTGAGTATTTCGTTCTTCTGTTCATTGATGGAAGCGTGTTTGCTCAGTCTTTCGAAGTCGCATATTGCCCGGATCGCGCAGAGATCGCCGAGGATGGCAAACATTTGGAAACAGTTCAAGACCAATATTCATAAACCGATCGCCGTGATTCTCATTATCAATACCCTGGCTCATACGATCGGCGCGGCCGTCGCCGGAGCGAAATTCGACACGATTTTTGGATCCTCATGGATTTTCGTTTTCTCGCTGGCGTATTCTTTCATCATGATACAGTATACTGAAATACTCCCGAAGACCCTGGGGGTAAGGTTCAATGTCCTGCTCGCCAGGATCAGCGCCGTGCCAATGTTTTTTCTGGTTAAGACATTCCGTCCCTTTATTTCGGTCGTTGAGTTTGCTAACCGTCCTTTTGAACGCCGGGTTCAGAAGGAAGCGGATTCGATCGCGACCGAGATCTCGCTGCTTGCCAGTTCAGCCGTATTGGAGAATAAACTCTCGCAGGAGCAGGCATCGTTGATCTCAAGAAGCATTCAAATGAGCCAGTCAAAAGTCCGTGACGTCATGGTCGGGAAGGACGACGTGATTTTTCTGAACGATTCAATGAGTCTTTACGATGCCTTCCTTGCGTCGCACATTCATATGCATACCAGGTACCCGCTGCTGACCGATAACGACTATGACCGGGTCGGCGGATACGTTAATTTCAAGGATTTGGTAACGGCACTGCATATTGCCCCCGAAGATCCGAGCCTGAAAGGAATACGGCGGCCGATTCTTTTTGTGCCGGAGACGATGCCGTTGAATATCCTGCTCAAAAAGATGGCCAGAGAATATCAGCATATTGCTATTGTTCAGGACGCTAAAGGACATACGATCGGGCTGGTAACCATGGAAGATGTTCTTGAGTCGTTGGTTGGCGAAATCGAGGATGAATTCGACAGCCCGCCCGCAATGATGGTTGTGCTATCGGAGAATCGATGGCGTATCGGCGGCGGAGTGACGCTTAGCCGATTGAGTGAAAGGGCATTCAAGGAACTGCCGAAGTCCGAACAAACGGTTGACGAATTGGTTAAGTTCCATATGCACGGCAGAGAACCGACGGAGCATTTTGAATTCGAATATCATGGAATCCGGATGAAAGTCCGCAAAGTCGCCCGTGGATATGTCTATGATGTGATCGCCGAAAGACACAGGAAAATCACATAGGAATCGTTCCGGTGCGCGTTACCGGATCATAAGTGCCCCATATGGTCGCGGTGAACGGCGGCGGTTGTCCCATGCGGCTGACAATATTGCTATAATACTGATTATGATCATAAGCATTATCGTATCAAGTCTTCTAGTGTTCATTGTCTCGATCGGATTAACAGTATGGACAAAACGCAAATACTGTTATGCGATGAAATGGATATGGCTCGGCGGCGGTATATGGCTGGCGGGCATCGCGCTGAAATTCGGTTTTTCCGCGTTAGCCAATAGTCCGATTCTTTTCTGGCTGCAAGATATGCTGAAATATGAATGGTATCTGGGTTTGGGCAGTCTTTACATTGGGGTTTTGACCGGCATTTTCGAGATCGGCATAACTCTAATGTTCGCCTTGCTGATCAGGAAAATGACCATTAATCCGTCAAGGGCGATCGGCATTGGGGTTGGAGCCGGGGCCATAGAGGCGGTTATGATCGGCTTGTCCCAGATCGCTAACGCGGTTTATGCTTTGACCGGCGGTCGGGGGAGCGGCGACATCCTGAACGCCGTCAGCGCCGCCGCGGAGCTCAACCCTCTGTTTTTTCTGCTGGCGCCGGTCGAACGCGTGATCGCGATACTATGCCATGCGAGCTCCCGGGTTTTGACATTATATGCAGTAGCTCGGAAGAACTGCTGGTATTTCGTCATCGGGTTCTTGCTGATGACCGGGCTCGATGCTGTTGCCGGTTATGCTCATTTGTCCGGATTGCTAAGCAGGGCGTCGGCCTGGTGGATCGAGTTGGCGATTTTGCCTTTTGCGGTTATCAGCGTGCCTTTAATGCGTTGGTGTGTAAGTCATTGGCCATTACCCGATAATCGACAAACGCCTCCGGAACACATCCAGGAGTAAATGGTGAGCGAGCCGAAGGCGAGTCGAATCCACTCCTCAATTAAAATCGGAGCAAACTATTCCCATTGTTATACTGAATATTATCCACAGATGCAAGAGGAAAAATTTAGCGAAATAAGGAACGCAGTCTCGGTGCTCTGACTTCAGCCAGCC
>JBBIHN010000061.1:0-11016 GCA_037446995.1 Caldifarciminota bacterium
TGCGCTTCCGGAAATCAAGGCCAGTCCCTGAGCAGTTATAGTAAAGCCGCAAGGCAAAATAAAAGTAAATGCGCCCATTAAAAAAGGCATGTAGCGACCCTTGAAGTTGGATTCGTTGGCAATAAATCTTGTGATAAATTTCGGCATTGTAAATTGAAATTTTCTAAACGCTTTAAAACCCAACATCTGGAAAGCCAACAAGATCATCATGACAGAAACGGCAATAACTAAAACCGGCCCAAATTTTAATGAAAAGTTTAATTTGCTGCCGACTGCCCCCAATATCGCCCCATCTTCCGTGAATGTCAATGCACTGCGGCAGGAGATCTATGAAATTACGATAGATCTTGGCGGTACGATTACCGCCGAGCATGGCATCGGCCTTTCCAAGATTGACTATTTGAACATGGCTCTTGAACCCGGTCAGATCGATATTATGAAGAAAATCAAGAGAATCTTTGACCCCAAGAACATATTGAATCCCGGCAAGATATTTCCGGATTAGCATATCATTGTAATCAACCTGCTGCTTCCCTCTACTCAAAAATCTCAGTCCGGTCTAATACTTACCCTATTGACAACCGCCGCTTTTTGGCTTAAATAGTATGAATAACTGAGTGATCAGCAGACTGATAGTCTGGTCGAGGGGATACTCAGCTCGACAAACCCATAAACCCGGCTCATGTCGTAATTACATGTCGGCTGAAAGCCGGTATTTGGGATAAAATAACTTTGTTGAATTGATTATCAGAAAAATTATTCATCCGAAAGGAGGATTTTGAATGGCGAAGCCATTAGTTGGTTTTTACTGGTGCGCCTCTTGCGGTGGCTGTGAAGAAGCGGTCGTTGACCTGGCTGAAGACATATTGAAAGTCGTTGAAGCAGTTGAGATCCGGCTCTGGCCCGTAGCGATGGATTTCAAATACAAAGATATCGAAGCCATGCCGGATAAGTCGCTTGCCGTGAGTTTTATTAACGGTTCCATCCGAAATTCCGAACAGGAGCATATTGCGAAACTTTTGAGACAAAAATCCCAGTTGGTCGTTGCCTTTGGTGCCTGCGCACATCTGGGCGGCATTCCAGGGCTGGCAAATGTCGCGAATCGCAAGGAAATATTTGAGACCGCCTACAAGGAAACCGTAACGACGGTCAATCCCAAGAATATCTATCCCCAGACGGTAACGGACACACCGTTCGGCAAATTGACTTTACCCGAGATTTATGACACCGTGAAAACGCTTGATCAGAGCATTGATGTTGATTATTACTTGCCCGGCTGCGCGCCGCCGCCGAATCTTATTCTGGATGCGGTTATGGCAATACTGTCCGGGAACTTACCCCCTAAAGGAACCGTACTTACGGTAAACAAGGCATTATGTGATACCTGTGCTCGGAACAAGACAAAACCCGACAAAATGATAATCAAAGATATCAAACGTATCTCTCAAGTGATCGCGGATCCGGAAAAATGTTTTCTGGCCGAAGGCATAATCTGTCTCGGCCCGGCGACAAGAGGCGGCTGCGGCGAAAGGTGCATCAACGCGAACATTCCGTGCCGCGGATGTTTTGGCCCGACCAAAGAAGTCAAAGACATGGGAGCGAAATTCCTCTCGAGTCTCGCCTCGATCATCGATGTCAGCGATGAAAAAGAAATGGAAAAAACCGCGGAATCAATACTTGATCCGATCGGATTGTTCTACATGTACACTCTTCCCAGTTCAATCATAAAGCGAAAACAGGGGGTTTAGCATGTACAAGGAAATAACGATAGATCCAGTGACTAGATTAGAAGGACACGGAAAGATCGGTATTTTTCTCGATGATAAAGGTGAGGTCGCTCATGCCTGCATTCAAATACCCGAGTTGAGAGGCTATGAAAGGTTCGCGGTCGGGCGTTTAGCCGAAGAAATGCCCCGTATCACCGAAACTATTTGCGGGGTTTGCCCGACTACGCATCACATGTGCTCGACCAAGGCGCTCGACGATCTGTACGGCGTCCAGCCGCCGCCCGCGGCGAGGAAGATCCGTGAGTTGATCTATAATGCGTTCATGTTCGAAGACCATAATCTTCATTTCTATTTCCTGGGCGGACCGGATTTTATTGTCGGCCAGGACGCGCCCGCTCCCCAGCGCAATATCATCGGTGTTATCGGCAAGGTCGGTCTCGAGATCGCGGGCAAAGTTATCGCGATTCGCCGACGCGCCCGGAACATAATACAAACACTGGGCGGCCGGGTTGTGCATCCGGTCAATGGTTTACCGGGCGGCGTGTCCAAAGGCGTAACTCCGGAAATGCTCGCCGAGTTCAAAGAAACAGCCAAGGATGCGGTCGATTTCGCTCAATTTTCTTTACAGGCGTTTGATGATATAGTATTGAAGAACAAGGATTATGTTGACCTTATCGTCGGCGATATTTACAAACATAAGACCTATTATATGGGCCTGGTCGATGATAATAACCGGGTGAATTTCTATGACGGTATGGTGCGCGTCGTCGATCCCGAAGGCATAGAATTCGTCAAGTTCAAAGCCCAGGATTATCTGAATCATATTGCCGAAGGCGTTGAGTCCTGGACTTATATCAAATTCCCTTATCTTAAGAATGTCGGCTGGAAGGGCTTTGTGGACGGTAAAGACAGCGGAGTCTATCGCGTTGCACCTTTAGGACGGTTGAACGCAGCTGATGGCATGGCCACGCCGCTCGCCCAGGAGCATTACGAGCGCTACATGGCAACGCTGGGCGGCAGGCCGGTGCACAACACTCTGGCAACTCACTGGGCGCGTCTGATCGAAGCGCTGCAAGCCGCCGAACGAATGGTTGAATTGACTGATGATCCGGAAATACTGGACAAGAAAATACGCAACATGGATTTCAAAACTCCCAAAGCAGGGATCGCGGTTATCGAGGCGCCGCGCGGTACTTTGTATCATCATTATGAAACCGACGAGAACGGCGTGTTGACCAAGGCGAATCTGATCGTTGCCACGGTCAACAACTCAGCCGCGATCAACATGTCGGTTGAAAAAGCGGCCCGCGGTTTGATCAAGGGCGGCAAGGTGACCGATGGTCTGCTCAATATGGTCGAAATGGCTTTCCGCGCTTATGATCCTTGTTTTGCCTGCGCTACCCACACGATCAACGGACGAACACCGCTTGAGATCAGCATTTACGATTGCGAGAACAGGCTCTTAAAACAGATAGTCAACAAGTAGTAGCTACAGATATCTCGGCCTGAAGACCCTGCGTACACCGCAGGGTCTTTTTTCAACAAACAAGCACCGTCCATGTATATCTTGACGTCCAACCTGTATTTGATATAGTAATTTGTGAAAACGATCATATTCGGAATTGGCAATCCATATCGCTGCGACGACAGTGCCGGACTCAGAGTGATCGAAGAACTGCAACTTAGAATCGATGACCCTGACATTATTATCAGATCCGGCAGTATTGACGGACTGACCTTACTGGACGAAATACATGATTTTCCAAGGGCAGTTATTGTCGATTCGATCAAGTCCAAGAACGGAAAACCCGGTGAGATCAAACGCATCGAGATCACCCGCGGCGAATTGCCAGGCGTGTCATTTTCCCACGGCATTGATTTTCTGAGGGCATTGCATATCGGCCGGGATATGGGCTACAAGATGCCGGACAAAATCATCATATACGCGATAGAAATTACGGACAATATGTCATTTAATGAAGAATGTACCGAGCCGGTTAGAAACGCGATACCGGCTGCGGTAAAACTGATCCTTGACGAGGTTAATCGATGATCCGCGGATTGATCGAGAGTTCGTTCATTGATTGGGATGGCAAGATCAGCCTGGTGATCTTTTTCGATAAGTGCAACTTTCGATGCCCATTCTGTCATAACTGGGAGTTGATCAGCAGTCCGGAAAAATTTCCGGTTATCACCTGGGAGAAAATACAGTCGATCCTGTCAAAGAAAGAAAAATGGATCGATGGAATTGTGCTGACCGGCGGCGAGCCATTGGTCGACATCAAAGAAACAGCCGGGCTGTGCCGGAACATAAGGAAGGAAGGTTTCTTGATCAAGCTGGACACTAACGGCGCTTTCCCGGACGCGCTTTCAAGTTTGATCGAAAAAGAACTTATCGACTATATTGCCATGGATGTAAAGGCAGCGCTTGACGAAAGTTACGACAGAGCGACCCGCGTCAAAACCGATCTCGGGGCCATCAGATCATCGATAAAAATAATCATGAAGAGCGCCCTTCCCTATGAATTCAGAACAACCTGCGTGCCCGGATTAGTCGACGAAAAAGCAATGAATTCAATCGGAAACACGATCAAAGACGCGCAAAAATGGGCTTTGCAGGGGTACCGCCCGGAAAACTCATGGGCAAAGGAGTTCCGCCGGCCGCTGCCGAGCCGGTACGAAAGAAACATAATCAGGTTAAGAACGGTCGCGCAGCAATACGTTTCGAATGTGGTTCTACGAGGTTGCTCCGCGGATCATTGATAGTTGTTCTTTGATTGCATCTGAAGCGGGGATTATTTTCATTGTTCTGTCAATGATTCCTCGAACACATTCCTGATCACCGTGCTCCCGGCAGATTTGAATGAAACGCAGCACTTCATTTTCGAGCGCGTTCAGAATCCTCAACCGCGTCGATTCGGACCACGCATCATACATTTTCCGGAATGGGCTGTCGCGAAATAGTCTAAAAGCTCTTAAAAACTCGCGCTTTGCCAACGACCACTCCCCGCTCTTTTCAAAAGCCCGGGCCGTGGTCAACGACTGCTCGAATTCACCCAGATCAGAGATAAAATGCAGACCACGGTTGATCAAAGCCGGCTCAGCGGTCTGGTAAGAAATTTCAAGGAAATGCGTCGGCAGCCTGAGAGATTTTCTTGTTGCCGCCAGCAGACGCGATAGACTCCGCCCCGCGTTTGTGCGTGATGCAAAGAAATTCCTGTAGATATCGGCAAGCGGAATCCGTTTTCCCGGTTCGCCGGCTTCAAGGGCAAGGAATATCACAAATGCCGCGTTTTTCGGCGGCAGTATTGTTTTCAGATAGGACTGATTGCGATAGATGACCGGATTGCCTAAAAATCGAATATTATATACAATCGCCTCCTTGTTGAAGATCGGTAGTTTCAGAATACTCCTCGGAAGGCCGGTGAGCCGACCGCGTGATAGACGGCCCCGAACAACGTCGGGAAAAAAGAAAACATACCTGAAGAAATTGCCAATAATACCTTTGTTTCGTGCATAGCGGTAAGCGCGCCAGTACTTATTCTCCCGGAGCAACTTAAGAACCCGTACCGATGGCAGCAGTTTCACTTCATCCGACAAATCGAACCCATGACCGAGCAGCATTCTAAGTATCAGGGTCTGTTTGTTCAGCCGGTTTTTGACAAGATGAACCAAGAGCCTGGCAAGCATGCGATTTGCCGGCGCATTCTCGCCCAGACTCTGATACGCGCAGGCAATGGTCAAACAGGTATTGAAAATGTCGCGATGAAGCTCGCTCTTTTTGGATATGTTCAGGCATTGGGTGGCCAACTTGATCGCCTGCGACGGATTACCGCCAGTGAAAGAAGAAAGCGCCTGAAGCCGCAGCTTCCATAGACGATGAACCCAGTCGAGCACCGCGCCCTCTTTCAGGGAAAAACGAGCTTTTCGGAAATCGCCTTTCGCAAATCCAATGTGATACGCCAGATAGAACTCGAGGCGCTGGCGCTTCGCCTGATCAACCCTGAACAGCGCCTGCTTGAACCAGTATTCCGCTCTCGAGTAATCCTCAAGATTTGAATAGACGGTTCCAAGGTCGGTCAGGAAATGCGGGGAGACGTGTTTATGGGTTTTCAAAAGCCGGGCACAGTGGTTGGCAATCTCATATCCTCTCCGGATCTTCAGGGTATGCGCGTAAGCGATCGCCTCGCCGACAAGCAGTGTGAAATGGGGTTCGAAAAGCAAACCGCTCCGCCTCACGGGCGATACCGCGGAGCAACTATCCATGTATTTCCTTAGTTCGTTGATTTTCTCCAATTGCTCTTCGCATTTTCCGGTCCAACCGAGGGTCGCCGCCTCAACGATCCCGATTCTCAATGCCGAATAATGCAAAGATTTTTTCTTGCATTCTCCCTGCAATCTCCTCACCATCTTTAAGTATTCCGGTATCGGCGTCTTGCCGAACAGCATAAAAGCCTTTTCCAGTCGACGACGCAGACCAAGGATTCTGGCGGGAAAATGGATCAGCAGATCATTACGCGGCAAAACCGGCAAGCCATTCAATATCCCGGCCGATCGCTCGACATACCCCATGTCAAACAGCGCCTTTGCCTGCTGAAATCCATCTTCGGCGACTCTTGACCAGGGAATGTAGTCGATGAATTCATTGCTCATCTTGTTTTTTTCATAGCCTGCATAGCCAAACCTTTTCCAGACCGAAGCAATGCCTTTTATTGACATCTTGATACCTCCAGCGGCAAGCATCTGCCTGGCGAGGATCAAAGTTATCGCCGGATATCTCTCTTTTAACGATACAACCTTCTCCTCCAGGTTCGGATCGGGTCGATTCCATGGACGGTGATATCTTGATAATAAGCCTTCCATACCCTGTTCTCGATAAATCTTCACCCATTTGTAAACGGTCTGATAGTGAACGCCAAAGGTCACTGCGGTTTGTTTCAGCGACTTACTATTGCTCAAATAGTAGTCAACCGCCTCCCGGCGCGATAGTGCGCTTTCATTATACATTTGAGGAAAATTATATACATTATCTAATAGCGTGTCAAGAGTCGTTAACCGAAGGATATCAACACATTGTATTTCAAGCATTTGATACCTGCCCGCGGCGGCAACAAACGGTATGTCTATCTATATAATACTGTATTAGCGCGCGATGGCAAATCGTTATCAAACGCGATCATAGCTGCATTATGGTCAAGCTACGCGTGCATATTATCGGAAGCAATAGGGAATTTAACATAAAATGGAGGCTGCCATGAGAATTATCGTTTTGGTACTCAGTATTGCAACCCAATTGATCGCCGTCCCGCGGTGGGAAACGCGGCATTACGAAACAACCGACAACGGATTCATTGCCGCCGCCGCGATCGATTCATTGACCGGCTTGCTCTGCGGCGTTCGCGATAATGTTGGCGTGATCCTGTACAAAACAATCAACGGCGGCGACAACTGGCAAGAAACTAAACCCTTGACAATTCAACAGGCGATGTTCTGCTTTGCCCTGCACTTTCCAAATCAGAGCACCGGTTATATGACCGCAATCGGTTTAGTGTCGAGTATTTTCCCCTGCGCGGCTCTTTATAAAACAACTGACGGCGGAAATACATGGTCATTGAACTATGGTCTTACCATGAGCTTCATGAATATGCTGTGGGATGATGTCTTCTTCGTTGACTTGAATAACGGCTGGCTTGCCGGATCGAAGAGCGATATCAGACGCACCACCAATGCCGGCGCCAGCTGGACAATTCAGACTGCACCGGTATCGACATCGCTGAAGAGTATCCATTTCATTAACGCCAATGAAGGGTGGATAGTAGGGGGCGACTATGATACTTTGACCGGACAAGGGATCAATGGCGCGATTTTGCATACCAGTAACGGCGGCGCGAACTGGACCGCGCAGTTATCGAATGCGCGGCTGCAATTGTGGGGCGTACATTTCATTGACAACGCCCGTGGCTGGGTTTGCGGTTATAAAGACAGATCCTCGCCGGGCGTGCTGCTTCGCACCACTGACGGCGGTGCCAACTGGGTTGAAATCATGGCCCCGGCAGTAGCCATGGGCTCTTATGGGCTTTATGCCATCGATTTTCCAGAACCATTGACCGGTTTTACCGTGGGCGGCGGAAATCGTTCGGGCTGGAGCGGCAGCTATTTTGGCGCATTCTTGAAAACTACCGACGGCGGCAATAACTGGATCATTGATACCGTAATCTTTGAAAACGACCCATGGGGATTGTCGCCGATTGACATGGACATGTATTCGGCACGCTGGGGTTATGCCGGCGGCACCAGGCTTTCGGCGTTCAGATACGCGCCGCATAATGTCGCGGCTGAGGAAAATGATCGGATTGCCGGTCACGATATTACGATACCTACAATCCATCGGCTCAATGATGGGATATGCTTCAACCTCAAGAACCCGGATGAATATGAAAGAATAACCGTGTATGACGCTCTTGGCCGAAAAATTTTCGAAATGTCGTCGGTCAGCTCGCGGCTAATAATCAACGCGCCGTCAAGAGGCAGTTATTTTGTCAGATTTAGCCGAAAACAAGGCGCGGTCTATACCAGAAAAGTAATTGTCGAATAAAAATCGTAAAGGAGATATGATGATCAAGAAATCAATGTTGCTGATCTTATACGCATTTACGATCGGATTTGGTTATATCCGTGACAGCACCGGCGTGCCGATGCGGGATGGCGTAAGATTGGGCACCGATATTTATCGTCCATGGTGGAACAGCCCACTAACCAAGGCACCGGCGCTTTTACAGCGTACTCCGTATGACCGGGGCTGGGATGATGATTACATTACGCTTATCTGCGATTTGATGGGTTATGCGCTGGTCGTCCAGAATCAACGCGGCTACGGTGATTCTGAAGGCGAACCGCTGGTCTTCTGGACCGATGGCTGGGGAATTCTGCAGGATGGTTACGATGCGATTGAATGGGTCGCCGGAAGGTCCTGGTGTAATGGCAAAGTGGGCATGATCGGCGCCTCGGCGCACGGCATGACCCAGTATTTCGCAGCCGGCGCCCTGCCGCCCCATTTGGTCTGCGGCGCGCCGATGGTTGCGGCGCCGAATCTTTATCGTGACTGCGCCTATACCGGCGGCCAATTCCGCAAGGCGTTAGTGGAAACCTGGCTGCACGGCGTCGACACGCCATGGCTGATCGATTCGGTCTGCAATCATCCCCGATACGATTCATTATGGGCTTGTGTCGATCTTGTCCAGAAATACGACGTCGCGCATTACCCGATGTTTCACATTGGCGGCTGGTACGATATGTACACTGACGGCGTGCTCGAAGCATTCAGCGAGTTGCAGGCGCGTTTTCACAATCAAAAGCTTTATATCGGTCCATGGGGACACGGCAATGCCTGGGGATCAAGGAACCAGGGTGATCTTACTTATCCGTCAAACGCCGAAATGAATGAACTGGGCTTCATTAACATGCTGTTGGACTGGTATGGCCACTGGATAAAGCAGGGCGGCGGACCGGTGCCCAAACCAAAAGTCAAATTCTATCTCATGGGTGATTGCGATACCCAGGACACAACTCGCTGGAATCATTGGGTCGAAGCCGATACCTGGCCCCTGCCTCAGGTGCAGTACAAGAACTATTATCTGCGAGAGAACGGCCTGCTCGACACCATGCCGCCGACCGTACCTGGAATCGATACGTATGTCTATGATCCTGCAAATCCGTGCCCGACCTATGGCGGCCGGGAGTTCATCGGTCTGGAGAACGGATATGGGCCGATCAACCAGAACCCGATCGAGGGACGGCCCGATGTTTTGATCTACTCGACGCCGCCCCTGCCTGCGCCATTGACCGTCATCGGCAAACTGCAATTTGTCCTCTATGCGGCATCAGACCGCTACGATACTGACTGGGCTATCCGGGTAACCGATGTCTACCCGGACGGGCGTTCGATACTCGTCACCGACAATATCTTGAAGGCGCGGCATCGCTACGGTTTTGACCGGGAAGATTCGCTAATCCCGGGCGTGCCCGATACTTTCAATATCGATCTCTGGAGTACTGCTCAGGTTTTCAACACTAATCACCGATTGCGGGTAATCATTTCATCTTCCAACTATCCCAGATTCGAGAAGAATCCCAATACCGGCGCGCCTTTTCGACGCGATGATCCGGTATTTGTCACCGCCACCCAGTCAATATACCGGTCATTGTCAATGCCGTCCCGTCTTATGCTGCCGATCATACCGGGCGAGAACCCTTATGTTAAAGAGAATATTATCGCCCCGGTATCAAAGAATACTTATGAAATATCAATGCAATCCGTAACTAGCAAACCTTACATCGATCTCAATCTCAAGGTTAGCAGTAATGTCAATATCCGCCTCTATGACGCCGCTGGTCGATCAATCTGGTCATATAACAATCCCGGTTGTGTCTCCGGGCGTCATCGTATCGATCTGCCGCTAATGCCTGCCGGAGTATATTTCGTGCAATCGTCAATCGGTGATCATCGGCAAGAAGTCAGGAAAATCGTCGTCTTGAGATAGAATAAATATCAGAAGAGATATCAGGATATGCCATTGTCCGTTGACTGAGCGCCTTTTTTCAGTATAATACTCCATGAAGCGAAATGGAGGAGGTGGAAAAATGGCGTTGACTCCGGAAAAACAGATTGAAATCATCAAAACAAATGTCGCCGAGATCATTTCGGAACAAGAACTTTTGAAGAAACTGCGGAAAAAGAAGAAACTCCGCATCAAACTCGGCATTGATCCTTCGGGTCCTGAGATCCATCTCGGATTCAGCGTTGTTTTGAGGAAACTGCGACAATTCCAGGATTTGGGACATATCGCGGTCATGGTTGTCGGCGATTTTACCGGCATGATCGGCGACCCAAGCGGAGCGTCAAAAACCCGGCCCAAGCTGACCCGGGCTCAGATTAAGAACAACATGGCGAAATATAAGGAGCAGATATTCTGTATTCTCGATCCCCAGAAAACCGAGTTCACTTTTAACGGCAAGTGGCTGGGCGCTTTGACCATGTACGACTTCGTTGATCTGGCGGCGAAATACACCGTCGCCCGCATTCTGGAACGCGACGATTTTTCCCAACGGTTGAAAGAAGGCCAGCCGGTTTACATGCACGAGATCATGTATCCGATTTGTCAGGGTTATGATTCGGTGGCGATCAAGTCCGATATTGAACTGGGCGGCACCGATCAGAAATTCAACCTATTGGTCGGTCGCGAACTGATGCGCGAGTTCAAGATGGAACCCCAATGCGTGATTATGCTGC
>JBBIHN010000062.1:0-11004 GCA_037446995.1 Caldifarciminota bacterium
TCTCCTTTAAGAGCAATTCGGGCGAATATGAGCCAATGAGCCCAAATCTTATCTCTTTTAAAAAACGCAAAAGTCGTGTCATTAGTAATTTGTAATTCACGGATTACGGCTTACCGCTTACTGTCCACTGTCCTTTTCTGGTTCCTAGCCCTTAGCTCTTAGTTCTTACCAGTGTATAGTGTCATCATAGTTCCCTGTGCCCTGTTCGTTGCACAACGACTTTGTGCACTGCCTTTTCTATTGTTTCCTGTTCCCTGTGGCCTGTTCGCTAAACAGTGGCGGAGGCGTGTAGGAATCGAACCTACCCTCCCCCTTTCGAAGGAAATCTGGATTTGAAGTCCAGCAGGCACACCAGCACCCATCCGCCTCCGTATTTCGAAGAAATATCGGGACTGTCTTGTGATTTCAGCACCTTTTTACTACTTCCAATTAGTATTTTAACTATCGGGTTTTAAAAGTCAACGGGCTTAATTACAAAACTTAACAAAACCAGACAGGCTGGTTTTGTCTATTTTCTTGACCTTATCCCAAATATAGATATAATCACCAATGGCAGAAAAAATGACGATCGAAAGACTGCAGACCCTTGTCGCCGGGCTCAATGAAAAAGTACCTTTGATCAACGACCAACATGCCCGCTATACATATTTTGACAATGCCTCGAGCACGCCGACCCTGGTACCGGTGCAGGACACGGTCAAAAAGTTTTCCGATTGGTATTCCAATGTCCATCGGGGCGCCGGTTTCAAATCCCAGCTTTCGTCCTGGGTATTCGAAGAATCCCGGCGAATCATCGCCGCGTTTGTCGGCGCCGATTCGACATCCTGCGTTATTTTTTGCAAAAACACCACTGAGGCGATCAACAAACTGGCCCACCGTTTTGCGCATATCCCGGCGTTGAACGACCCGGAAAAGCCGGTAATTTTAACTACCCTGATGGAGCATCATTCCAATGAACTCCCCTGGCGCAAATCCGGCACGGTCGTTCATGTCGCGGTCCGGCCGGACGGAACCGTCGATAAAGATGATTTTCTGAAGAAAATCGAGCAATACAACGGCAAGATAAGACTGGTCGCGCTCACCGGCGCGTCCAACGTAACCGGGCTGATCAATCCGATCCACGATTACGCGCGGATCGCGCATTCGGCGGGCGCGCGGATCGTCGTCGACGCGGCTCAAATCGCCCCGCATCGTCGGATCGACATCAGGAAGAAGAACGATCCCGAACATATAGATTTTATCGCGTTTTCCGCGCACAAAATGTACGCGCCTTACGGCGTCGGTGTTCTGGTCGCGGATCGATCGGTTTTCGAATGCGGCGATCCGGAACATGTCGGCGGCGGCACGGTCGACATCGTCAACCTGGAAAGCGCCTATTGGAAAGACCTGCCGGACCGCGAAGAAGCCGGTACCCCGGACATAGTTGGGGTTGTCGCCCTTGCCAAAGTGATAAAACTGATCGAGGAAGTCGGTTTTGACCGTATTATCGACCATGAAACCCGACTCACGGCATACGCATTGTCCCGGCTTAACGAAATACCCGAGATCATTATCTACGGCGACCGAGATCCGGCTAATGCCGGCGATCGTCTCGGCGTGATCGCGCTCAATATCAAGAATTTTGATCACGCCTTGACCGCGGCCGTGCTGAGTTATGAAGGCGGTATCGGCGTTCGCAACGGATGCTTCTGCGCGCATCCTTACGTTACAAGCATATTGGGCGTGAGCGCCGAGCAGAGCAAACAGAATGAAGCGGCGATACTCAGGCGCGATCGCTCCCGTATACCGGGAACCGTAAGGATCAGTTTTGGACTCTACAATACCAAAGAAGAAATCGACCATCTATGCAGCATGCTGCGGAAGATCATCAAAAAAGAATACACCGGGAAATATCTGCTCGATAAAGAAAGAGGAGAATACTATCCCGAGAATCACAATGTTGATTTCTCCGAGTATTTTCATTTTTAGAACAGACCTTTGATCTCAAATCTGTTGAGCGCGTTTTTTCTTATCCTCATGCCGATTGACAACGGCGAGAGCGTCGATCCAAGCATACGCAAGGGTCTCTGGGTACGAGCGGCTTCAATGGCTCACCCGGATTCGATCAAAAAGATAATCCAGATCGCCACTGAATTCGGCGTAACCGACATCTACGCCCAGGTTGTGGTCGGCGGCTATGCTTACTGCGATATTCAGAACCTGCCGCGTAGTCAATACCTTTCTAAGATATCCGGAATCAAGCCGGCATATATATTTTGAGCGCCCGGGCTGGTTTATCCGGGACGTCAGAGGCCGCAGCATGCGCGAATACTCCTATGTTGATTGGGTCCAATGCGGAATGGAAGGACTTTACCTTGATCCGGCATGCCCGGATGTCCGGGAACATGTTGCCCGAATCTGCGCGGAAATCGCCGATAAATATGATATCGCCGGCATACATCTGGATTTTATCCGGTATCCGGGAACACTCTGGGGACTGCCGTTTAATGACACGACGGCGCTTTTCGCCGTTATTGACGGTAATTGTCTGCTCGGCACGACTTTCCTGCGCTATGCCCGGCTGTCGTTTATCCGGCGCTGGCTGACCTGGCATTACTGGCGGCAGTCAAGAGACAAGCCGAACGCAATAAACGAAACGGTCAAAGCAATACGGCTTGCCATGAATCGGCCGGAAAAGAAAAAATTATCGCTCAGCGCCGCGGTATTCCCTAATCCGGCTTTGAGCAGCTATCGCTATGCCCAGAACTGGGAAACCTGGCAGGGGATTATTGATTATCCGCTGGCAATGGCATATACGACTAATACCGGCTTGTACGCGCAGCTCCATAATTACTGTCAGGACAAATTCCCCGGCGCGATCATGGGTATCGGCCTGATCTGGCCGGAAATGAAAATCGAGGCGAATGTCCAGTATTTTCACACGCTCGATTCGCGAACCGGCACAGATACGGCCGGCTCGAACAAAGCATTCATGGATTTTCTGTCTTCTCTGTCGCTTGACCCGGAACAGGATCTCATAAGAATGGATCTCAGTTATCAACAGTATGTATCTTTCTTGGCTGAAGACATAATCGCTTTCCGAAACCTTGACCGCCATGTGTTCATGCATGCCGACGCGATCACTCTGCCGCCGATACGTCATGCCGTATACTCCATCACTTTATGGAACAAGGAAGACACCATGCAAACGATCAAATCCGCCCCGGCAATAAGCGAATTTACCGACGAGGCTGTATTTTATCCCGAAGCGCTGAATGAACTCGGCCGGGCGGTTTTTGAAGCAAAGCTGAACTTGATCGATACCTGCATAACCCGCCATGGAATTTACACATTCAAGGTTATCAAGATCGAAACCGACGGTGGAAGTATCGCTCTTGATTCGATACCGGCTCAATACCGTCGATCGTGCCTGGGCTGGCATTTGATCAATCGGGCAAAGACGCTCATCCCGGGCAAATAATGGCTCTCTTATTACTGATTTTGATCAACCTGTCCGTCCGCGGCGAATCGATCATTGTCAAGCCGCCGCTCGCGCCGGTCATACGGCATATCGATTCAATTCATGGTGACATCCGCATTGATGATTATTTCTGGCTGCGCGACCGGGAAAACCCGGAAGTGATCGATTATCTGGACCGGGAAAATGAGTACGCCGATCAAATAATGGCGCATGCCGCCGGTCTGCGGGAGACTTTGTACCGGGAAATGCTCAGCCGTATCAAAGAGACCGATATGAATGTGCCATGGCGCGCGGATAGCTTCTACTACTATTCAAGAACCGAAAAAGACCGGCAATATCCGATATACTGCCGCAAGAAAGAGAATATTGACGCGATCGAAGAGATTATCCTTGACCATAATTCAATCGCCGAAAGATACGCATATTGCGAAATCGGCGGCATGAGCATAAGCCCGGATCATCGTTATCTCGCTTTTTCAATCGACACCACGGGCGATGAGAGCATGACAATATTCTTCTGGGATCTGCCCGGCGGCAAGTTGATTGCCGACACGATACGCGATGCCGGTTATCCAATGGCCTGGGCCAACGATAATCAGACTTTCTTCTACGCGACTACGGATCAGACAGGCCGGCCGTATCGGATCCACGCCCATCGTTTAAATTGCCGCCAGGCCGACCGGTTGGTCTACCAGGAAAAAGATCAATCATTTTGGCTTGACATCCGGCAAACCAAGGATAAACGCTATCTGATTATCGAAACCGGCACCCATGTCACGGCTGAAAATCATTTTCTGGATGCCGATACACCGGATCAGAACTTCGCCCTGATCAAGAACCGGGTCAACGACGTCGAATACTATGTATTTCATCACGACGGGTATTTTTACAGCCTGACCAATGAAAATGCTCCGAATTTCAAGATCGTCAGAGCCCGGATAAAGAAAAACCGTATTGGCCCATGGCAGGAATACCTCGGTCATCGGGACGATATCAAGATCGAGGCGGTCGAGCCGTTCAAAAACCATCTTGTCATACATGAACGGAAATCCGGATTAGAACAGCTTAGGATTCTGGATATTAGGAACAAAAATAGCCGCGTTGTCAGGTTTTCCGAAGCGGCCTATACGTTCTGGCTTCATGATAATCATGAATTCGATTGCGATACACTGCGACTCACCTACACTTCATTGATCACGCCGAAAACAGTATATGATTATGATATGAAGACCGGCCAGCTTCATCCGAGAAAACGCTTCGAAGTGCTGGGTGATTATAATCCTGAACAGTATCGCGCCGAGCGGCTGATGATACCTGGCAAGGATTCGGCCCTGATCCCGCTCTCCATTGTATATCGCAATGACCGAAACCAGACCGGAGGACCGCTGGTTCTTAACGGCTACGGCGCCTACGGATCAAGCAATGATCCTTACTTCTCATCAAACCGTCTAAGCCTGATTGACCGCGGTTTCGCATACGCGATCGCTCATGTGCGCGGTGGAGGAGAAATGGGAAGATCATGGTACGACCGCGGCAGGCTTTTGAACAAACTCAATACCTTCCATGATTTCATCGGCTGCGCTGAATATCTTATCAACAACGAATATACTTCCAAGGACAACCTGGTCATCAGCGGATCGAGCGCCGGCGGCCTTTTGATCGGCGCGGTTCTCAACATGCGTCCGGACCTCTGCCGCGCCGCCGTAGCCGACGTCCCTTTCGTTGATGTCGTTAACACGATGCTCGATTCGACCATTCCCCTGACCACGCTTGAATACGATGAATGGGGCGATCCGCATGACCCGGTATACTATCAATATATGAAAAGCTATTCCCCGTATGATAATGTTTCGGAACATAATTACCCCCATCTGCTGGTCACGGCCGGCCTCAATGACCCCCGGGTCGGCTATTGGGAACCGGCAAAATGGGTGGCGAGATTGCGCGCTCGAAAAACCGGCAATAACCTTGTTCTTCTGAAAACAAATATGGGCGGCGGCCATTCGGGGTCGTCCGGACGCTATGACTATTTACGAGAAATCGCGTTTGAATACGCCTTTATCCTGAAATTCCTGAGAAGAAAAGAATAGCGGGGTTATGAAACCCCGCTATTCTTGACGAATCGCGTACCGGCTATTTGGAAAAAGCCAGATACCCGGGAACAATCACATTCGCGACGGGCACGATCATCAATATACCCATCCAATTCGGTTTTCCTCTCGCCTCAGCGATCGCCATCCAGACGATTACGCCAATAATGATGTTGACAAAAGGTATAAACATCAAGATGATCCACCATATCGGTTTCTTGGCAATCGCCAGCATCAGAATGATATTGAGTATCGGTATCCAGGCAAACCACGCGTTTGCCGTATTGGTCTTCTTGGCTATTGTCATAAGACATATTGCCATGTAAATATAGAATACCGCGATGACGAGAAGATAAACGATCATTAAGACGATCGCGGTGCCGGCAGCGGCATAATCCATCTGATAACCTTCCATTGGTATTACCTCCTTTCCTTAGAACTAATCGCCTGCGTCACCGACCCCAAAGAACGCATTCGTTAGTGTTGATACAGTATTATAACTACTATTCGATATGTGTCAACAGCAAAGCCGGCCGACTTCTCATATTCGTTCGCGATATTACCTGAATAGAGAAAGGCGGCAGCCGGATTCGCACCGGCGAATAGCGGTTTTGCAGACCGCCGCCTTGCTACTTGGCTATGCCGCCTATGATTTTACGCAGTAAAATCATAGCTAATAGCAGATGGCTTAAGGCGTATCGCTGATGGGAACTGAATCATTAGCCGTCTGCCATATGCTATACGCTAACTGCTGTGCCGCCCATGGCGGCACAAAGCGGGAGACGGGATTTGAACCCGCGACCCTCACCTTGGCAAGGTGATGCTCCACCACTGAGCTACTCCCGCATCGATGGTTCATTATACATCCCGAAAAGAAGTTGTCAATGAAAAACTCTGCGGGCTGCGATCGTGCACTCAACATTCCTTTGATGCACACTGCGCATGACGCGTTACTGCTTAAGATCTTCATGGTTCTTAGTGTTTAGTTCTTGTTAGCGCATAGCGCTTAGCGATTAGCGTCCTCAGCCTCTCGGATGATACTGCCGATGTATTTCCCGTAAATATTCCCGGTCGACGTGCGTGTAAATTTGGGTGGTCGAGATATCCGCGTGACCCAATAGCTCCTGGACAACTCTGAGATCGGCGCCGGCTTCAAGCAAATGCGTGGCAAAAGAATGGCGCAGCGTATGGGGAGTTACTCTTTTTTTTATCCCGCTCTTGATCCGATGTTTCGCAAGAATCTTGGCAAACCCCATTCTTGAAAGACGCCGACCCCGCGCATTGATGATCAAAAACGGCGCAGAGCGACCTCTCATCATGGCCGGCCGACCGTCGGCAAGAAACCTCTCGGTCGACCGGACTGCTTGTTTACCGAACGGCACGGTGCGCTGCTTGTTGCCTTTGCCCGTGATCTTCAGCCAGCGGCTGCGCAGATCGATGTCCCGGATCTGCAGTCCCAGTAATTCGGATATGCGAAGCCCGGCTCCGTAGAGAAGTTCAAGCGCAACCCGATCCCTCTGTCCAGCCGGAGTTTTTTCATCGGCGCTTTCGATCAACCCCTTAACATCCTCGACCGACAGAATGACCGGTAATTTCCTGCCGGTTTTCAGCAGTTCAAGGTCGGCCGCCGGGTTTTCTTCGATATCATGATTCGAATGCAGATAGCGAAAAAAACCCTTCAGAACCGATATCTTGCGATTGACCGATGTCGCCTGCAAACCTAAATCAAAAAGCACCTGCAGATAAATACGCAAGACCTTCGTTGTTACGAGTTCGACACCTATCTTCCGGCTTTGAAGATATCTGGCGAACTGGGTTATGTCATAGCAATAAGACTGAACCGTATTGTGTTCATCGCCCTGGGCAATGAGGTAGTCAATGAAATTCCTCGCCGCGGTATCAAGATCGATCACATGTCAACTACCAGCTGCCTCGGATAATTCGTCATATTCTCCGGTTTTCCTTCAGGATTGACGTAGATAACGTCTTCCAATCGTATCCCAAAACCCTGGTCAGGATAATACAAACCGGGTTCCACCGTGAATACGTGCCCGGCGGTTATTCGGTCCGGGTTCGTTCTCAGCAACCCGAATTGCGGGCTTTCGTGAATGTTCAGGCCAAGACCATGACCCAATGAATGGCAGTAACCATGTTGAGTCTTGGGCTTGGACAGAAATGTTGGATGATTGTTATCCTCGAAAAATCCGCATACCGATTTTTCGATCTCGATATTGCGCCGGCCGACCCGTATTTGTTCAAAGGCGATTTCCTGCGATTGCTTCACCAAACGGAAGATCTCATGGTACCTTTTGGGCGCATAACCGAAACACAATGTTCTGGTAAAATCAAAATAATAACCGCTGCCCTTTTGTTGGGGGAAAATATCAAAAACAATGGTCTCCCCGACTCTAACCGTCTCCCGGTCATTGCCGGCATTATGGGGAATTCCGGCGTCACGCCCTTGAGCAACAATCATCCCGCTGGTGTTTAAAAACCCCTGTTCGAACAACGAATTCTCAAGATACTTCCTTAGATCTCCGAGGGTCAACGCGGCAAACTTATCCTTGATAACGGCATTCTTTCTAACCCGGCACCCGCGAACCATTGCAATCATCCCGTCGAACGCTTTTACCACGCCATTTCTTACTTTCTTTATGCTCTTTATTTCGTCGGCATCCTTGGTTTCGCGCGCCTCGACAATTATGCTTTTGCCCGTCTGTCTGGCGGCTCTGATCTTCTTGTTATGCTTGGCCAAACCGCGCAGAAAATAATAAGCCCGGCCGGCCGGCATGTTATTGAAGAACGCGACTTCTCCTTTTATTTTCAGATCATCGAAAATCGTGTTCAGCACCAGGACTTCGGCTTTCAACGGGTCACGGTGCTTATCATAGATCTTTCTGAAATCATACCGGTTCACGTTGATCAGATTCAGAGCGGTTTTCGCGGCGACCTCGCGTTCTATCGGAGAGTGGATAACCCAGGCTTTTCTGCCTTGCTTTTTTATGTAGCGGGCACTGATATTGGTTCCATTCAGCAGATAATGCATATTCGGATCATGCGCCGCATGACCGTCGGCGTACAAAGCGTCAATCCCGCGTTCTTTCATTAGACGATCCAGATCTTTTCTCATCGCGCTCCTCTATTTCATGAACCATGTTGCCAATCCTAAAAAGTTCTCAATAATCACCTGGCCAAATGGATGTTTGTCGTCAAACCGCTCGGCATGGAATTGAATTCCGTAGACCGGCAGTTGATTGTGTTTCATAGCCTCAATCGCGCAATTGGGCGATTCGGCGATCTTGATGAAGTTATAGGGAGTCTCCTGCACCATCTCAAGGTGTGACTGATTAACGAAAAAATATTCGGGGATATTCTCGAACAGCTCGCCCGTAGACAGACGGCGCACGATGAAATAACCATCGCATCTTTGAGGCATCGTAATTACCTGTTCTCCAAAAGCGACCGCCAGCAGCTGATGACCAAAGCAAATACCCAGAACCGGTTTCTCAATCGCGCGGATTATATCGATTTCTTTGGAAAAATACTCGATCGTACCTGGATCCGAGAGCATGCGTTGAGATCCGGACAAAACGATCGCGTCGTAACCATGCAGATCATCGGTGCTGGCGAGCGATGAATGATCCTTGATCTCAACGGTATGAACCGCCGCGGCATTGATCACCCGGTATAAAGCCTCGATTTGAGGTGAATTCGGCATGTAATTGTCAATTATCAAGGTTCTCATTGATCACCTCGAAAAGACTATCAACCAGCGATCCCTCTTTTACCCGGCGAAGTTCTTTGCCTTTGGCAAATATCATGCCCAGACCCTTACCGCAGGCGATGCCAAAATCGGCATCCCGGGCTTCGCCAGGACCGTTGACCACGCATCCCATTACCGCAACTTTCATGAATTTCTCATAGCCGGCCAAGCGTTTCTCAACCCTGGCGGCGATGCGCGCGAGATCGACCTGGCATCTTCCGCAGGTCGGACAACTGATCATAACCGGACCGCGTTTTCTCAACCCGAGCGACTGCAATATCTCGAACGCCGCAATCACTTCGAGCACCGGATCGCCGGTCAATGAAACTCTGATCGTATTACCGATACCTTCATTCAGAAGAATACCGATCCCGACGGCGCTGCGGATTGCACCCCGGAACGGCAGACCGGCCTCGGTGATGCCGACATGCAGAGGATAACCGAACTGCTTATCAATCCGGCGATAAGCCCGGATTGTTGCCATGACGTCCGAACCCTTAGCCGAGATCACAATGTCCTTGAAACGATTTCTCGAAAACACATTCATGGCTTCCTCCACCGCGGCGACAAGTGCCCCGGCATCGGCGTGCCGTCTCCCCCTCATTATCCGCTTCGGCAGGGAACCCGAGTTCACGCCGATCCTAATCGCGACTCCATGGTCTTTCGCTTTTCTGATAATCTCGACCAGTTTCCATTCCTCGCCGATATTGCCCGGATTTATCCGCACCTTGGCGACACCGCTGTCGATTGCCTGTAAGGCCAGCCGGTAGTCAAAATGAACATCGGCGATGAGCGGCACCGGGCAGGTCTTTCCTATTCGCTGAAGCGCGGCCGCATCGTCCTTGTTCAATACCGCGAGTCTGACCATTTCGCAGCCCGCGCTCGCCATTCTTTTTATCTGCGACCGCGCCTTTTCGACCCGGACGGTCGGCACCTTAGTCATCGACTGAACAATGACCGGATTCTTGCCGCCGATCTTCAGGTCGGCGACCCGGACAATTCGTTTATCAGTTCTCATTCTGCCGCGTGATCTGAGCACCCAGGCGGCGCAATTTACTTTCAAACTTTTCGTATCCGCGGTCCAGATGATAAATTCGCCGCACGATCGTATTACCATCAGCCACGAGACCGGCAAGGACCAGGGCGGCCGACGCCCTCAAATCCGAAGCCATAGTAACCGCACCGGACAATCTTCTGACTCCTTCAATGACCGCGATATCCCGGTGAATTGAGATGCGGGCGCCCATTCGCATTAATTCGTTCGCCTGCATGAATCTATTTTCAAATATTGTTTCCTTGATGCTGCTTGTTCCGGGAATGGTCGCGAACAGCGCCATGAACTGAGCCTGCATATCAGTGGGAAATCCCGGATAGGGAGCAACGCAGATACTCGCGGCCTTGAGTCTATGCCGGGCATCGATCGTAAAACTCCGGTCTCCGGTCTTCACTTCCGCGCCCAGGCTTTGCAGTATCTGCAGAACACACTGCAAATGCGCCGGATCGCAATCCGCAACCGTGATCCGGCTGCGGGTAATCGCGGCGGCGACGGCAAATGTTCCGGCTTCAATGCGATCAGGTATGATCGAGTACCTCGCCGTTGAGCATCCTTCCTTGCCGTTGATTACAATCGTACCGGTGCCTTGTCCCTTGATGTCAAAACCTAATGCATTCAAGAAGTCGGCGACATCAAC
>JBBIHN010000063.1:0-10826 GCA_037446995.1 Caldifarciminota bacterium
ATGAGCCTTGCTTCGCCCAAAATTTATCTTCCCATTGAATCTACAAAAGTCGTGTCAATAGAAGGATACGAGGTTTCGTCATCGCGAGTCCTGGGTTCATCGAAGGACGCGGCGATCTCTGAGATTGTTTTGTCTCCCTCGACCGGTCGGGATCGCAATGACGGATATCACTCGATTAGCTCGAAAAATATGCAGGTCGCGTACGATGAGCCGAATAGCCCGATCCCGCCTTCGACGCCGGCACTAACTATGCTGTCATTATCAATGAAATAGTTGTAATAATTACTATCAAAAACCACGAATTGGAAATGAAAATACCCGGCGCCAAGGTACTCGCCAAACCCCTGTAACGAAATGACTATCGTACTGTCATTATCACCGGGTAAACAGTAGGCTTCCAGGCGCCGCCGAGCGCAGTAAGAGTGAAACGGTCATCGGGTAATGGATTGAAATTGACCTTGACGATACCATCCCAGAAATAATAAGACAGGGATAAGGAATCGCCGGTGATCAATGAATAGCCCCAGAGCAGGGCGTCAAAATAAGTACGCCGGCCGCTGAACAGGAAAGAACCTTTTAGTATTGGTCCTTCAATCAGTAACTTGGACGTGATCAGCCCGAAGCTCGCCGTACCGGCGCGCTTTTGGTTCTGTGTCCGATGTAAGAAGCCGATATCTAGGTCCTCGAAATATATGTTGGCGAAAGCAAGTTTTTCGCCGTTACTGGCGTCGGTTACGAACCCGCTGACTGAGCCGGCGGCGAACAGCAGCAAATACAGCATGAGCATCCATTATTATAGCGTTGAACACATGCGAGTCAATATTGAAAGATGGGAAATGGTAATGGGTTTGGATGTTGGATCAAGCCGTCGAGCTTAATCGTTAGGAAAACCTGGCATCCATGCCCCGACTAATTGACCGTGAATTTTAGGCATTCAGGTTTTTAGGTATTTTGGAATTTTATATCGGTTGTACACAATTGACATCTATACAGTCTATAACTATAATACCATAATGAATAAAGGTTTGGTCATTATCCCAACCTATAACGAATCGGTCAATATCAAGAAAGTGATCAATCGTGTCATGTCCATATCCGAACAACTCCATGTACTGGTAATCGATGATAATTCGCCGGACAATACCGGCAATATAGTGGAGACTATAACCAGGGAAAATCCCCGCGTGCATTTGATCCGCCGACCTAGAAAAATGGGTTTGGGCACCGCCTATGTTATTGGTTTTGCCTATGCGATCAAGAACGGATTTGATTGTGCTTTTGAGATGGACGCGGATTTTTCTCATAGTCCGAGGGATTTGCCCCGCTTCATCGAACTACTGCCAGAATATGATCTGATTATTGGATCAAGGTACATTGCGGGGGTCAGTGTAGTGAATTGGCCGATGAAACGTTTGCTCCTGTCGTATTTCGCCTGTTTGTTCGCCCGGGTGGTCACCGGAGTGCCGGTCAAGGATTTGACCAGCGGTTTCAAGTGCTATTCGCGCCGAGCCCTCGAATCAATTGACTGGGGTCGGTTCAAAGTGGACGGGTACGGATTCCAGATCCAAAGCGTATTCCATGTCTACCATACCGGGCTGAAGATCAAAGAAATACCGGTAATCTTTGTCGAGCGCCGCGCCGGCGAATCAAAAATGCACCGAAAAATAATATGGGAGGCGTTCTGGCTGGTCTGGAAACTCAGGTTCTTTTCGATATTCAGGCCCTTGGCAAAGAAATGTCCGTAGCAATCTCGATTTTTTTTCTTCTCAACAGAGTCGACTTTACGCCGTACTATTATACGAATACCAACTACATATATGATCTTGCCGAGGGCGCAGGAAGGATATACGCGGCAACAAACGGCGGTCTGGTGAGTTATCATGAACTGAATCATGATTTTGAGACCATTACCAATACCGGCGGTCTTCCAGTCAGCCGCCAGAAGTGTCTGGCGGTAGATAGTTCGTCATATATATGGATCGGCAGTGATGCCGGTTTGTCACTGATCAGCGCCGATCTGTCCAGGGTCGCGGTGTATCCGCCGGATTGCCTGACCTACGTTATCATTCAGGACATCGTTTGCCGCCGCGATAGTGTCTATGTCGGTACGGCTGGTGGCATGTTGTTCATTAACACCAACGGTACGCCGGCTGATTTCGGCGACGATAGCCGCATAAGGATATTCGAGGAAATGGGCGGTTTGATCAGCAACAACGTGATTTCGATCGCGGTCTGTGACAATTATGTATGGGCCGGCACGGACCAGGGCATAACCAGGTTTGTCAAGAATTTCGATCCAGATTCGACGCGTAGTTTCACGACCGCTCACGGTCTGTTGGACAACCGTATCAACAAGATCAATGTCATTGATTCGATGATATATGTTGCCAGCGATTTCGGCCTGAATGTTTTCAACGGCATTAGTTTTGACTCTCTGATCCTGCACCGTAAAATAGTTGATGTGATCAAGGTCGGGGATTCGCTTGCTCTGGCGCTGGATTCGGTATCACAATTCGGTTTCTACCATAGCAATAATCTCACGATTCGCAATTCCGGTTTGTTCTATCGAAGCAAACCCCGGTCGTTACTATACACTGACGGCGGGGTTCTGTATTGCGGTCTGGGTAATCGCTGGACCGCTGATAAGTACGGCGACGGATTCGGCCGGTTTGATTTTGTCGCTGATTCCTGGACGGTTATCCGGAACCGATGCCTGCCGTCGAATCAAATATCGGACGTCGCCGCGACTGAATACGGCATTTTTGCCGCCTGCAGCGACCGGACATCTGAATACGCGCGCGGTCTGGGTTGGCTCCGTAATGACGACACATGGGTAATATACAATCGCGATACAATGCTGACAACAAACCTTATACATCGCTGCAAAAAGGCGCCGGACGGCAAGATCTGGCTGGGCGTGAATACTTTTAGTTCGGTCGGAACGGATACCTGCATGCTTTTTTCCTTTGACCCGGTTGCCGATATCTGGACGTCATACCGGGGCGGGTTTCTGGGTATGGATACGACTGTGGCGGTTTGGGATCTGGAGTTCGATGGCGCCAATAATATGTATTTGAGTCTTGCCGGACCGGCCAATAGGCTGTATGCGATCGATTCGGGCTTGACCATTGCCTATTATCTCGGCGAGAAAGCGGTTGGGTTCATCGTTGAGATCGCCATCGATTCATCGGGTCGTATTTGGCGTACGATGACCGGCGCCGAGGCCGGTCTGCTCATGACCGATACGAGAAATACTCTGTTCGATCGCAATGATGATTACAACCGGAGATTTGGTGAAGGCGAGGGGCTGGCGTCGAAATATGTCTGGGGATGCATCGTTGATGCCGAAGGCGTACTTTTTCTGGCGAACGAAAGAGCGATCGTCAAGTATGATGGCCGGTTTTCCACGGTATACTCGAATCCGGCCGATGAATTCTTTGATCTGCAGCTCGATCATCAGGGAAGGGTTTGGGCTATGGCGCGCAATGGTCTGTACTGCTATGATCCCGTGCTCGGCACGGTCGATCAGTACGAATATGAACGGCTGGGCGTTACCGTCGATTTCCTTGAGACTTCGAACGAAGTAATCCAGCTTCAGGGATTTGCGTACGATTCGCTGCGTCGTTGTTTCTGGATCGGAAACAGAAACGGTCTGTTGCGTTTAACGATCCGGGAGGAACCGATCACGGTGATCGACAGCGCGATCGTCTACCCGAATCCTGCGGTCAGGCGGGACAAAATTCACGTCAAAAGGCTGCCGGTTGGCGCGCGGGTCAGTATCTACTCAATAAGCGGTCGACTGCTTGCCGAAGGTTTGGTGCCGGACCCGGTGTTCAACGAGGTTGTCTGGCGGTTGCCGGAGAATATCGGCAGCGGCTTATATTTCGCGGTGATACATTCTGATCGTATCCGCAAAGTGGTGAAGTTCGCGATTGTCCGCTAACCCCGATTCTAGCACACCGGTGACGATGGAATGAAATCGTGCACGAGCTGAGCGTAACCGAATCGTTGGTCGATCTCTGCCGCCGGGAAGCAGAGAAGAACAGCATAAGAAAGGTCAAACGTGTCAACATCGCATTGGGCAGGTTCACGGGTTTTTCACGGGATTCGATTCGTTTCTACTTTGAGATTCTTAGACCGAACAGCTGTCTGGAAGAGGCAAAACTGAAGTTCAGGGAAATACCGATCATCATCGACTGCAAAAAATGCCGTGAGCAGAGCGAGATCGGCGAGCCGATTCTGATCTGTCCCCGGTGCGGAAATGCCGATATCGAACTGCGGTCCGGACGTGAGTTCTATGTCGAATCGATCGAAGGTGAATGACCGAAAGGGAGCTACAATGAAAAAGATCGATGTGTTGAAACCGGTTCTTGTTTCCAATAAAGAACGGGCACTGCAAAATCGTAAGTTATTTGACCGGATGAACAGTCTGGTGATCAATGTCATTGCCTCGCCGGGCGCGGGTAAGACGAGCGTTATCTGCCGTATCGTCGAACACCTGCGGCCGCGCTGCCGGATTTTGGTTATTGAGGGCGATATCAGAGGTCAGATTGACAGTCAGCGTTTGAAGAAGCTGAAGGTCGACGTAATTCAGATAAACACCGAGACCGCGTGTCATCTTGATGCCTATATGATCGCGCAGGCACTGCCGCGGACAAAGAAAAAATACGACCTTGTATTGGTCGAAAATGTCGGTAATCTTGTTTGTCCGGCCGAATTTGAGATCGGCGAAGACTATAAGCTGGCAATACTGTCGACCCCCGAGGGTGACGACAAACCTTATAAGTATCCCTTGTTATTTCACCTGGCGCGGGTCGTGATAATCAACAAGGTAGATCTTTTGTCTTATACTGATTTCGATGTTGACCGGGCAATCGTCCAGTTAAGGAAACAGAATTCCAGAGTAAGGGTTTTCGTCGTTTCGGCCAAGACCGGTGAAGGCATGAAAGCGGCCGGCGATTTCATCTCGAATGATATCAATGCCCGTAAGAAAAAAGTTCGTAATTAGGGGGGTTGTTCAGGGGGTCGGCTTTCGGCCCTTTGTATATCGCCTGGCCGAGGAACGCGGCCTATCGGGATTCATCCGTAACACGTCGAATGGCGTGGATATCGAAGTTGAAGGGAATTCTGCGCAACTCGACGGTTTTCTGAAGGATGTCGTTGAAGGAAAACCCGCGCCGGCGCGGATTGACGCGATCCGGGAAAGACGGATCAAGACAAAAGGCGGGGGAGAATTCCGCATCGTCTCGAGCCGGTCCGAAGCTGGTTTCACCCAGCTGTCGCCGGATATCGCGACCTGCCCTGAATGCCGCGCCGAATTCACGGATCGGGATGACCGGCGTTATTTGTATCCGTTCATTAACTGTACGAATTGCGGGCCGCGCTATTCGATAATCATCAACACACCCTATGATCGCGCATCCACTTCAATGGAGAATTTTAGGATGTGCCGCCAATGCCGGCAGGAATTTGACGATGTGCGTGACCGGCGATTTCACGCTCAACCGGATTGCTGCGCAATATGCGGGCCTCGATATTCGCTGTATACAAGGAAGAATCGACGCCTCGACGGCGATCCGATACGGGATGCGATCCGGCTTCTGCAAGAGGGCGAGATAATCGCGATCAAAGGCATCGGCGGATTCCATATTGCCTGCGACGCAAGACAGGGAAGGACGGTCGAAAGACTGAGAAAACTGAAAAATCGGCCGACCAAACCTTTCGCGATCATGGTCGGCCGGGATGATCTGGATCGGGCCGCCTATATGAGTCCGGCCGAACGGTCGCAGTTTTTTTCGCCGGCCGCGCCGATCATGTTGCTCCGCAGGAAACCCCGCAGTCCGGTCAACCGGGCGGTCGCTCCCGGCAATCCTTATATCGGCATAATGGCTCCTTACGTGCCGATGCATTACATGCTTCTTGAACACGTACCTTTTCTGATAATGACCAGCGCCAACCGGGTCGACGAACCGATCGCGTTCAGCCGTGAACAAGTTATGGCTCGCCTTGTCGGTATTATCAGTTTCTGCCTTGACCACGATCGAAATATTGAGAATCGATGCGATGACTCGGTCGGATATATCGCGAAAGACAAGAGTTTCATGATGATCCGCCGATCGCGCGGTTTCGCGCCGGCGCCGCTGCCGATTCCTTTTCAGGTCAAGCCGAGCTTAGGTGTTGGGCCTTTTCTAAAGAACACATTTACCCTTGCCAATAAATCAGAGGCATATCTGTCGCCGCATATCGGCGACCTCGATAATCTAGAAACGCTCGCCTTTTACCGGGAAATGATGAATAAGTATCAGCGATGGTTCAAGATCGAGCCTGAATTGATCGTTCATGATATGCATCCTGAATATCTATCTACTAGAATTGCTAATGATCTGTCCGGAAAAAAAGTCGCGGTGCAGCATCATATTGCGCATATTGCGGCGGTTCTTGCCGAGAACAGCGTGAACGACAAAGTGATTGGTATAGCTTATGACGGCACCGGTTATGGAAATGACGGCAAGATCTGGGGCGGCGAGTTTTTCGCGGGGACAATACGCAGCTTGAAGCGGGTCGCCCATCTGAGATACCTGCCATTACCCGGCGGAGAAGTTAGTATAATAAAACCATATCGCATTGCGATCGCGTATTATTATAAACTGCTGGGCCAAAAAATCGGTCGAAACAAGTGGCGGACCGAGGCGCGATCAATATGGAATATGATCGATAGAAATATCGGATTGGTCGAGACCTCGAGCATGGGCAGGCTGTTCGATTGTGTGGCTGGCTTGATCGGCGTTACTGAACAGATAACCTATGAAGCCGAAGCCGCGATCAATCTCGAATATATGGCAAAGAAAGGTGTAAAAACTTTTTACCAGTATGCGATTGAGGATAATGATATTATGATTATAGATCCATCAAAGATTCTTAAGGGGATTTTATATGATCTGAAAAAAGGTATTGACCCGGGCGTTATTTCGGCTAAATTTCATAATACGGTTGGTCGATTTACCGTTGACATGGTGAAACGTTTGTCCGAGAGATATGATACCGCGAAAGTATGTCTGTCCGGCGGAGTGTTCCAGAACCGCTATTTGCTCGAGATGATAAACGCTTTGATTCGATCGGCCGGGCTCGAGGTATATGTGCATAGAAACCTGCCGGTAAATGACGCATGCATTTCTTACGGGCAGGTCGTTTACGGAAACGCGCAGATGACAAAAGAAAGGGTTTGAAGAATGTGCTTGGGAATTGTCGGACGGATCGAAGAGTTGAAGCAAGATAATATGGCAGTGGCCGAGATCATGGGCGTTCAGCGCGAGATCTCGATAATCCTTGTGCCGGAGATAAAGGTGGGACAATATGTCATGATCCATGCCGGCTTCGCGATAAATCCGATCGACGAAAAGGAAGCCAAAGAAACCGAGGAACTACTGCAAAAGGTCTTTGGGGACGACTTCGTTTTCTGAGTATCTTAGAGGCGTTCTACAATCGCCGGCAGAACCTCGCCGCTTTTGCCGATAATCGAAGTATCAACCAGCGATGAGATCGGGGTCGGTTCGAGATTTATTTCTATGATTTTTGCATTATTGTTTTTCGCGATCTGGGGAATCGCCGCCGCGGGCCAGACCACGCCCGATGTGCCGCAGATTAGCGCTGCATCTGCCGTGCTTAAAAATTCCATAGAGGTTTGCCAGATATCCTGAGGAATGGGTTCTCCAAACCATACTACATCCGGCCTTAAAAGACCACCGCACTGGCATTGAAGCATATCACTTATTTTTTCACCCTCACCTTTTTCCTCTCCCATCAAGGGAGAGGAAAATTGAGGATCAGTAATTTTGTTACAACTAAGGCATCTTGTTTTGAAAATATTTCCATGTAGTTCGAGTATTTTGCGCGACCCGGCGCGTTGATGAAGATTATCAACATTTTGAGTGAGTATCATGAAGTCGTCGAATTTTTTCTCGAGTTCGACCAGGGCGTAATGTCCCGGGTTGGGTGATGCATTTCTTATGATTTCCTGACGCCAGCGGTACCAGTCCCATACCAATTGCGGGTCTTTTGCGAAAGCTTCCGGTGTTGCCAGTTCAGTCGCCGAGTAGTTTTTCCAGAGACCGTCTTTGCCGCGAAAAGTCGGTATCTTGCTCTCGGCCGATATGCCGGCGCCGGTCAGGACAAATAGCGATCTTGCTCGGGCCAGCAAAGCGGCGGCGGTTTTGATCTGATCCACCACCGGCCGTGCTGGTCAAAATCGGTAGAGAATACCGATCCGGCCCGGATCTGTATCGAGACCAAATCGTTCTTCTTCGGCAAATACAATGACGTCAATGATCGAGACAATACGATTGATGATCGCAAATCCGGGCATGAATGATGCTCGCCTTAGATTTTCGCGAGACGCTTTGCGCTTCTGCCAGTATTCGGTGCGATTGGTCAACGAATTCCATTGCCAGGCGTCATCGCCAAAGTAACCGTTGCGCTCGATGTATTCCTGCTGGCGTACCGGGTCGTCCGGATACAGATAGCTTGCTTCCCGTTCAACGATAAGATTATAATAATACGAATTAGAGTAGCTCTCCAGCGCGTCGTAGTAGTCCTTTTCAAGGCGCGCGGGGTTCGCCTGCGCATGGTTGACGGCGAAGACCCGGGCCGACTGCTCGAGTTTGTTGCCGAAATGTTTGAACCCGAAATAGGAAAGCCATATCGATCCTTCGATTATCATGAATGCGCGCGCTTTGCCGGTTTCACCCTGGAGCATTTCGCCTAATCCTGGAATTACCGCTGAGGCAACAATCGGGTTCATACCCTGCAGTAGAATGAGTGATAAACCTAAAAGCATTTTACCTCCTAACTCAGTCATCAGGTTAAGACGCTGGATTTCAAATTTTTCATTTCCAGCATCCCAACCACAACCTATTTACCTTTCTTATTTCAGCACCGCGAATTTCTTGAACTGGATTTCTTTCTTCGCGCCGTCGTTCGCTTCAACCCGGGCAATGTAAATACCGTTTGCCTGTTTCTCGAAGTTGAACTCGGCTTCGACATATTCATTGCTGATCGAATTATTGATCGTCAAGGTCCCGATCTTGCGGCCGACGAGGTCGAGAATATCAATCCGGACATCGGCGCTTTGATGCATGAAAACACGCACCCGGCCTTTGCGTTCAACCGGCGACGGATAAACGTAAAAACTGCCCATGAGTTTGTTGACTGGCTGGATGTCGCGCAGGATTTCGGTGGAAATTCCCCAGTTCTTATTCGAGTTCATGTATCCGGACCAGGCGGTCTTGCTGCCCGGGAGATCCCAGACATAGAGGCGGCCAAGGTCGGTGCCGGCGATGAGTTCAAGATCGCCGTCATTATCGAGGTCCAGAACAATGCCGGGCGCGGTGAACCCGCCTTCACCAAAGAGCGGGCCATAATCGGATCTTTTGTTGCGGTGATTGATCATCTGAATGGCTCCGGATCCCAATGAATCGAGGCGTTCACGCCCATAGACAATTTCCTGGCTCCGGTTATTGTCAAAATCGGCGATCAGCAAAGGATTGTAGATATAGCCTGTTTCATTGACCGGGAAATTATTCGCGGTGGTGCCGTTACGATTCGCGACAAAAAGGGTTTTGCTGCTATTCGGCATGATTATCTCAAGATAACCATCCTGGTCAATATCCGCGAGCGCGGGCGTAAAATAGAAGGTGGTATCGATCAAAATGTCGAACCATTGTTCCAGGGTATCGAATCCGAATACATAGACAGTACCGTAACCATTGATGATCACCGCCTCGGGTTCGCCGTCGCGGTCAAGATCGCCGACGACCGGAGAAGCAAAGGTCAGCATGTTATGAACTGCTTCGGTATGTTCTTTAAGTATCGAATCGGCGTTCATTATCCAGAAACGTCCGTCCGAGCCCAGGACTCCGATGTGCCTTTTGCCCGGGTCAAAGACGCACGGAGTGGAGAGCAGTTCGGTGTTGAGATACCGGGGGAAATTTGCGATATTGCTCCCGGAAGCGTCAAGCGCATACAAGTGCCGATCCTTACTGCCGAAAATTATCTCCGGCAATCCGTTGCCGTTGATATCGAATAGCAGTGGCGCGCCGACAATATTATTTTCCGCGCTGAAGCTGAAGCCCGGGATCGGGGTTAAGTCGGCGCCGCTCAGCGCCCGGATCTGGAAGCCGGTGGCAAAGACAATGTCTTCATTGCCGTCGTTGTCAATATCCCCGACCGCCAGATAAGACGTGATCTTCTGATTGCCGGGGTAGTTGCCGTAAGCCGAACCGTCATGATTAAAGGCATAGACGCGCCCGTTCTTGTTGGCAACCACGATCTCATAATCGCCGTCGCCGTCGAGATTTCCGTAGCTCACATGCTGTATCGGGCTGCCGTATTGAACATTCACCGGAAAACCGGTCTGCATAATATTGCTCTTGATCTCGACCGTCATCACCGTATCGAGTTCTGATTTGACCGTAGTATTGAGCATGGTCTTGCCGTAATACGAATCCGTATTGGGTTTGGAAAATGGTCCGAAATTCCGATTTGATTTTCCGCTGTCGTCAATGAAAAATGCGTCATAACGCGAACCATAGTATTCCAGCGAATCGCCGAACCACCAGGCGTCAAAATGCTGTACACCGTCGGCCTCTTCGAGATCAACGCCCTTATGCAGCGGATTCACCTGCAATTCGTTGTACGCCCAGGCGGCATCAATAACATTTTCATCAATATGCCAGATCAGTATGCCGCTGCCGGGCAGGAAAAAATCGTATTCGCCATAATCGATCGAGATGATCACCCCGTCCTCGACGTCAACCACCAGCGTGTCTTTT
>JBBIHN010000064.1:0-10718 GCA_037446995.1 Caldifarciminota bacterium
ATTGAAAAACCAGCACCGACATATGCCTTTGATATGGGTAGTGAGATACCAGTGCCGGTTTGCGTGCAAAGGGCCGGCTATATGACTCTTGGCGTCGAGGATTACCAGACCTTTGATTATGATTCGACCGAGTTAATATATCATCTAACCCTCCATTCGCCCCATACTAAATACAAAATCCGCTGGGTCTGGTATCATGAGGAAGCGAATAAGATAAAATTGCAGTTCAATGTGGATAACATATTGCATCGCAACCGCTGGGTGCATCCTGGTGAGGTTGTAATTGAAGATGCATGGATTCCGGATGCCTGTATTCATGATAACGAAATTACAATTAAGATTAAGGTTTTGAATGGCACGATTGCGGTCTTGAGTGGTTTGGAGATTGAAAAGGAACAAGTTGGTGGTGGTGGTCCGCAGGGTGAAGATGCCCTGCGCTCTTCACTCTATGCCTTACGTTTACTGCCAATGTATCCCAATCCATCAAAAGGAATTTTGAAAATCAGATTTAGCTCACCGGATGAGCGCAATGTTACTGTGATGATATTTGATGTAGCCGGAAGATTAGTTAATAAAGTATTCGAAGGTAAATCAAAAATAGGCAGCAATGAGTTCTTAATAACGCCGAAAGAATTGTCTGCTGGTGTCTATTTTATCAAAGTCGAATCCAATGATTATATTGAGACACAGAAAATAGTACTGCTCAAATAAATAACGCTTTGTAACGCAAAAAAATTACGGTTTCTTCAACTCAAACTCGGCGACGACACTGCGTTCTTTGTTGCCGATCAAATCCCGGGCGCGCAGCAGTATCATATAGCGGCCCGGTTCCAGGTCCATGGGGTGATATTCCACCCCGATATAAGCGACGTCTCCCTGGTCGACATAGGTTTTAACCATGACATCGACGATTTCCTGGCGCATCTTTTCTATATTGTATACTTCATAAGCCGTGTGCAATTGATGACAGCCGTTCTCGGTCTTGAGATTGTATGCTTCGGCGTAGAAGTAGAAAGGCTGATGCACCGGAAAAGTCGAGCGCAGCGACGGAATCACCCGGCCGACCGCCTTGTTGAATTTCTCGTGAGTGAAACTGCGGTCAATCAGCTTTGCCGGAATCAGATCGCTGATCTCCTTGGCATCGTCCTGATACTCGATGAGATTCTCGTGAAGTACCTTTTTCGCAATGTACCGACTCTTATGATTAAAATACGTGACTTCGATCCGGTACTCGTTCGGCACTAACCACAAATTGACCTCGTCATAGAATTGTCCACTCTCGGCGTTCTGCGGAATCAAAAAATTCTTCTTATCGTATACCAGGCTGTCCCGCGGGTCGTAGGCAAGAACATCGCGCCGGACAAGAACGCCGGCCGTGTCGCTTAATTCAACCATGCCGTATATTTCAAGCCGCGTGAGATTTTTCTTCTGGCGGAATTTGCCGGTCGCGATCGACACCGGCAGGACTCCGGCCGGTTCATCAACGATTGCCGTATCCCGATCTAGCTCGCTGAGAAACGGAATATTGACGCGGTCGCCGAATTCGGACCGGGCGAATAATTTATATGCCCGCGCGATGCGGACAAAATCAAATATCAGTCCTTCTTTGTTATAGCGCCAGACCTCTGCCGGATTGACCGCTTCGGTCGCGCGCAGGGCGATCTTTTTTTGAGGTATTATTTCTTCGCGTTTTGACGGCGGGCCGTGCTTCACATAAATTTGTATGCGCTCGTCGCTCAGCGGCGCGGAACGACCGTACTGGCGGTAAGCGTATTCGATGCGTTCTTCGAATTCCTGTTTCTCCGCCGCGGACCGCCCATCCCAGAAATCATCATAGTAGCGGGCTCGATCGGTCGGGGATTCCAAATTTATGTATTCGACTGCGGCCAGAGAATCAATGCCCTTGAAACCTAAGAAGATCTTGCGCTCGGGTTCGAGCAAGCGATAATAGCGGGAAGCGAAAATACTGACCACCGGGCAGCTGACAAACAAAATAACTGTTAAAATCAGAATAGCGAGTTGAATCTTCCGAATGATCTTCATTCAATAAGCATACAGGTTGAACTGAAACCGTTCTTTTGCCTTCATAATATAATCCATGAATTTTACATTATCTCTCGGGTTAGAATTAATCTTCTTGCGGCCATCGCCCCGGCTGAAAACATTATATAGACAATCTTCAGCCTGCAGTCGATATGGTCGTGCCATCAGATCAGAAAATTATACCGGATTTTATCGTTCTGTCAATTAGTTTCTAGTTTTGATATCTGACCTCAAATCCTTGCTTGACCGGCCGCCCCATTCCGGTTACAATGCAAAATGGTCAAGGGTTATTTCACATTTGTCTTGCACAGCCATCTGCCCTGGGTGATCAATCACGGCCGCTGGCCCCACGGCACTGACTGGCTTAACGAAGCCGCGGCCGAATGCTATATACCGATATTGAACTATCTCAACCGACTGCATAAGGAGGGGTCGGAGCCGGCGTTGATCGTCGGCCTGACCCCGATACTCCAAGAACAACTAAAAAGCGCTGTTTTCCCGGCTGAACTGGACTATTATCTCGACAACAAGATCGAGGCCGCGCAGCAAGACTTGAGGGAATTCGAACAGACCGGTCAGAAACAATTCCTGCCAACCGCGACAATGTGGCTGGAATATTATCAGGCGATCAAAAATGATTTCAATGAACGGTATCACAAAGATATTGTAAATGCTTTTAAAAATCTTCAGCAACAAACTTCGGTTGAGATAATAACCTCGGCCGCCTCCCACGGTTATCTGCCGCTTCTCGGGCACGACCGCTCGGTGAACGCCCAGATCAAATTGGGACAGGACGTCTATCGGAAGAATTTCGGCCGTCCGGCTTCCGGCATATGGCTGCCCGAATGCGCTTATCGACCGGCCTACCAATGGAAGGCACCGGTGGGCGGGAATCAGCGTTCATATCAACGGAAATCGATCGACGAGATCGTGAGCCAGAACAATTTGAAATACTTCGTGATCGACTCTCATCTGTTAAAGGGCGGTAAAGCGATCGGCGTGTATCTTGCCCGTTTCAAGGAATTACAGCGTCTGTGGGATCGGTTCAACAAGGAATTCGGCGAGATCAAACAAGATTTCATCAAAACGCCTCATGATATATATCTGGTGGCGTCGAACCCGGCAATAAATCCGGTCGCCTTATTGGTAAGGGATCCGAACACGGCCCTGCAGGTATGGAGCGGTGAATTAGGTTACCCGGGAGATGGCTGCTATCTTGATTTCCATAAGAAGAAATTTCCCGGCGGGTTGCGCTATTGGCGGGTAACAAATCCAAAAATTGACCTGGCCATTAAACAACCGTATGACCCTGAAGAAATTGAACGACAGGTAACCGAGCATGCGCGGCACTTTGTGCAGCTTTTGCTTTCAATTTCACATCAATATTATGATGAAAGCAGGAAACCGGCGTTCATCTGCACGCCCTTTGATACCGAGTTGTTCGGACATTGGTGGTTCGAAGGCACGAAATGGCTTTATCATGTGATGAAATTAATCAATGAAGAAGAGAGCATTGATCTGATCAACGGAACCAACGCTCTGGACATGTTCTCGCCGGAAAAGGTCATTACCTTACCCGAGGGTTCATGGGGTGAGGGCGGATTCCACTATATATGGCTGAATCAATTCACTGAATGGACCTGGCCGCGGATCTACGAAGCCGAAGATGAATTCTATCGCTTGCTTGATCAGCATTTGAATACCCCTGACCCTGAAACTCAAAGGGCATTAAGACAGCTCGCCCGCGAATTATTGCTTTTGCAGTCATCTGATTGGCAATTCCTGATATCAACCTTGAGCGCCCGCGACTATGCTGAACTGCGATTCAGTTTTCACTATGACAATTTCAAGCACACCGCTGATTTGATCAAGGCAAGGCGCTTTGACCCCAACGCGCTCAATTACCTCGAAAATATCGAGACCCAGGATTGCTGTTTTACCGATCTTGACCTTAACATATTCCATTGAGACCGTTCAATAACGACATTGCGATCCCGAGCATGTCGGGGGAGAAACGATCTATCTTAGAGATCGCCGCGCTTCGGCCGCGATGACAACCTTCTGAGTGCAGCCCAGCATTGACTTTTCATCCAGTTTAGGTATTTTATGATGCATGATTGAAGTCCCGGAATGGAAACACGAGCGCGAGCGCATGGTGCAGAAACAGATAGTCGACCGGGGCGTCAAAGATCCCAGGGTGATCGAAACAATGAAACAAGTTCCGCGTCATTTTTTTGTCGGCGAAACTTATTATCATCAGGCTTACAATGATTTTCCTCTGCCGATCGGCAGTCAACAGACAATATCGCAGCCGTACATGGTCGCGGTGATGACCGAACTAATGGAGCTCAAGGGTCCGGAAAAAGTACTGGAAATCGGCACCGGATCGGGGTATCAAACCGCGGTTCTGGCATTACTATGCGACCGCGTTTATTCGGTCGAACGGATCTCAGAACTGGCAAGTTCGGCACGCCAACGCTTGACTAATCTCGGTTTTAAGAATATAAATATAATGGTTGGCGACGGCAGTCTCGGCTGGCCCGCCTTTTCGCCCTATGACGGGATAATCGTCACGGCCGGTTCGCCGGGCATACCCGATGAACTGATCAGCCAACTTGCGGACAAGGGTATCATGATATTACCGGTCGGCGGCGAGTATGCACAAACCCTTAATGTAATAAAAAAGCATAAGGGAAGGATTTACCGTAAGGAATTATTTGGCTGCGCGTTTGTCCCGCTGGTCGGCAAGAGCGGCTGGTGAAAATGCGGGCAACTATCGGTAATCTATCCGGGGCGTGGCGCAGCGGATTAGCGCGCATGGTTCGGGACCATGAGGCCGTGGGTTCAAATCCCACCGCCCCGATGCCAATTCGGCCTGCAGATACCAAGCGAAGCGCAGGTTTATGCAGCTGCCGAATTGAGCATCCCGCACTAGGTCGTTGAACTAGTGATGGGTAATAGTGCGAACCTTTGTTCGGATCGAGCGAAAGAATGAACTATGAGACGGAAGATGATCGCCGTGATCGGCGGTTCACAAGCAAGCAAAGAAAATCTACAGATTGCCGAACAGATCGGCGCCCTGATCGCCAGGAATAATGCCATACTGATATGCGGCGGCATGTCGGGCGTCATGGAAGCCGCTTGCCGCGGCGCCAAGAAAAATAACGGGCTGGTCATCGGTATTTTGCCGGGGACTGACCGGGAAAGCGCCAATCCTTACGTCGACATACCGGTCGTCACGGGCATGGGCGAGGCCCGAAATGCGATCATTACAAGAACTTGCGATTGCGCGATCGCGATCGACGGTAAATACGGCACCCTGTCCGAGATCGCCTATTGCATGGTTTTCGGCATCCCGGTTATCGGCATAAATACATGGGAAATCGATGCGCCGATAATCAAAGCGGAAACCGCCGAACAAGCGGTACAAATCGCTCTGGAGAAAATAAACTAATGCGGGCGCGCATAATTGTTTCCGGCCTGGTTCAGGGCGTCAATTTCCGCCATTTCACTTATGATCAGGCGCAGATGATCGGCATCAAAGGCTATGTGCGCAACCTTGCCGACGGATCGGTTGAAGCGGTCGCCGACGGTGAAAACTGGATGATCGAACAATTCGTGAAGCAGTTGAAAATCGGTCCGCCCGCCAGCCGTGTGACCGGCGTCGATTTTCAGCCGGTAGAAATTGACGAAAATTTCGATGGTTTTGAAATAAGACACTAATGGATCGTTGTACATTTTTCGTGCTACGCCCTCCAGAGGCGGGCAGGCATTGCGCGCTGCGGTCTTTCAATAGTTTCTAGTGTTTTAGCTTACCGTATATCGTCTTTGCAAGGAGGTTTCATGGACTTAAAAAAACACATACGCGATATCCCTGACTTTCCCAAGAAAGGAATAGTCTTTAAGGATATCACGACCTTATTAAAAGTACCGGCGGCATTCAAGTACGCGATCGACCAGCTGTATGAAAAATACAAAGATGAAAAGATCGGCAAAATCGTCTCGATCGAAGCCCGCGGCTATATTCTCGGCGGCGTCTTGGCTTACAAATTGAACTGCGGATTCATACCGGCGCGCAAGCCCGGTAAACTGCCGGCCGATACAGTGGCGCTGGAATATACCCTTGAATACGGCTCCAACCGCATCGAAATACACAAGGATGCGGTCAAACCCGGCGAGAGAATATTGATCGTCGACGACCTGCTCGCGACCGGCGGCACGGCACTGGCGACCGCTCAACTGGTCGAACAATTGGGCGGCGTCGTTGTCGCCTGCGCTTTCTTGATCAATCTGACCTTTTTGAAAGGGACAAAAAAGCTCGTACCCAGACCGGTATTTTCTATAATGCAGTATTGACGCCGATACATTTTAATCTTTGTTTTCAGACGATCAGGTCAGAGTAAACAGACGCCGCAGCCGATTGTCAAATATTCTGTGGTCATGCGCTTATTGACAATCGATTTCTAAATGTGTACAATAACAATCGCAGGAGGCTTGATGAGCGCAAAAAAGATTGAAACCATTCTTTTCATCGCTTTGATAATCATAACCGGCGGCGTTTATCTCTATACCGTAGCGCCGACCCTGTCGTTCTGGGATTGCGGCGAGTTCATTGCCTCGGCATACACGCTGTCCGTTCCTCATCCGCCCGGCACGCCTTTTTACGTGCTGCTGGGCCGGTTATGGCTCATGATTTTCGGTTTGATCGCCGCGGTGCTGCCGATCTCCAAGGAAGTTGCCTGGCACATGAATCTGCTGAGCCTTGGGTTTTCGGTCGCGGCCCTGGCCCTGCTCTATAAACTCATCTTGAGGATTGCCCGTTCCTTCGCCAGAAACGGCAACAATGAAAAAACTCACATCATCGCCGCCTTTGCCGCCTGCCTGGCGCTCGCTTTTTTCCGGACTTACTGGGAAAACGCGGTCGAAACCGAAGTTTATGCCGCGTCAACTTTTGCCTTCTTGCTGATCAATTATTTCGGTTTTTTGTGGTATGAAAGCGTCAAAAACGGTACTCCCAAGCATCACTACATTATCCTGTCTTTTTACGCGATATTCCTGTCAACCGGCATTCATCTTATTTCTTTTCTCATGTTCGTTCCTTTCTATGTATTCGTGCTGATTGTCGAACGCCGCTATCTGAAGGATTTGCTGTTCTTGCTGCTCGGAGTCTTTCAACTGTTTCTGTTCAGTTTGACCTTTATTTTCCCCGTATCGCTTTATGCCGTCACTCTGATCATCATCGGTGCCATTCTTCTTGCCGGTATTATCCTGCCGCTCAATAACCGCCGCAAGTACGGCAACTGGAAATTCTTCTGGGTCTCGGTTCTTGCAATCGTTGCCGGGCTTTCTGCCGAGCTGTATCTGCCGATCCGCGCCGCCAAACTGACCGAGCTCTACAAAGATCCGGCGGTCAATGAACAATACCTTGCCGGCAAGCAGATCGCGCCCCGCATCAATGAATGCAATCCCGGTGAAAGTTTTAGAGATTTCGACGATGTTTTGCATCGGCGCCAGTACGGCCCTAACCGCCTGCCCTTTCCCCGCCAGACCCAGGAAACCACCGGTTACAGTACCCTGGTCGGTTATTTCTGGCAAATGCATTTATTCTTCCGATATCTTTACTGGCAGCCGGCGCATGAAGGAGTTAACCGCTATTTCCGCGCCGTCATCCTCACCCTGTTCTCATTGTTCATTGCCTGGGGTCTGGTCGACCTTTTCCGGAAGGAGAAGCGGCTGTTCGTTTTTAAAATCGCGATATTGTTCATGCTTTCCTTTGCCATGGTCGGTTATCTCAATCTGAAATTCTCGCCCAGCGACCCGAATCCCAAACACAAACCCCATGAAGTACGGGAGCGCGATTATTTCTTCCACACCGGCCACGTGTATTTCGGTATGTTCATGGGGCTCGGTTTCCTCGCGTTTTTGGACTGGTTGAAAAAAGAAACCAAGGGCAACCGGCTTGCCCGGATCGGCGGCACAACCGGAGTTCTTGCTTTTTCGGTCATGCCTTTTTTCGCCAATCTTCCGATATCGACCCGTTATGGAGATTTTACCCCCCGCGACTATGGTTATAACATGCTGATCACCTGCGACGACAACTCGGTTCTTTTCACCAACGGCGACAACGATACTTTTCCGTTGTGGTTCGCCCAGGAAGTACTCGGCATCAAACGCCGGGTCACGGTCGCCAACTTATCTTTAATCAATACTAGCTGGTATATAAAACAGTTAAAATACTGGGGAGTTCCAATCAGTTTCAGCGAGTTCATCATTGACCGCCTTGAACCGGTGGTGACCCGCGATCGACGCGTTATATATGTCAAAGACATAATGATCCGCAACATCATCGCGACCAATGCCGGCGTCTCCTTGAAGAATGAAGATTATTTCCTTACCCAGGAGGAGTTTGCCGAACTTTATATCAAAGGGTATCAGGGTAAAATCCCGATCTATTTCGCGACCACGGTTTCCGAGGACAATTACCGGGGGTTCAAACCATATCTGAGACTCGAAGGCCTTGTCTATCGTCTGGTCGGTGAAAGCGGCAATCCCGCCAGTTATGTGAATGCCGAGAAGACCCGGCACATGTTTTACAACACATACCGCTACACCGGAATATTCGGGCCGGGAAAACAGGAATTTTTATCGCGGATCCTTGACGATTTCGACCGGCGGAAAAAAGAGGGCGAGTTCTATGATTTCGACATCAGTTACGACGAAAATACCCGACGCCTTTACAGTAATTACGCCATGGGTCTGCATCAGCTCGGTTTTGCCTATCAGGAAAGAGGTTATATCAGCGGCACCCTTGATGCCTGGCGCTTCGCGCGTATGTTCGAGCCCTTTCAAAGTTATTTCTTTGACTGGAATCTCGCCCTGGTATTCGCCAATCTAGGCATAAAGGACAGCGTCGATCATTATCTGTCGCTCATTGATCTCAAGGATCCGACGATGATGATCAGGATCGCCCATGTATATCAGTCGATCGAAGCCGATGAAAATGCGATTGAATACTATCGAAAGGCAATTAATATGAACCCCCGCATGCCCCAGCCGTACATCGGGTTGCATGGGCTTTATCTGGAAAGGTACGACACGGCATCGGCGGCGCAGATAATCAGCGAATGGCTGAGGATGAATCCGGCCGATACCAGCGCGATGAACCTGCTCCGGGCGCTGAAAACGCAATGAAAGCGGTCGTGCTCTTTTCCGGCGGTCTGGATTCGGTGCTTGCCCTGAAAATAATCCAGGAATGGTTTGTCGAAGCATTCCCTTTGTATGTCGATAATCGTTTCCTTTCGCTCAAGCATCAGCCGAACGCGCCGAACCTTAAAATAGTTGACGCCACTGCGGATTTCATCGAAATCATCAAGCAACCCCAGCACGGCTACGGGAAGAATTTGAATCCGTGCATTGATTGTCGGATCATCATGTTGAAAAAGGCCAAGGCTTACATGAAAAAGATAAAGGCCGATTTCATCGTCACCGGTGAAGTGCTTGATCAACGGCCAATGTCGCAGCATTTCGACCAGTTGATGCGAATCGAAAGAGCGGCTGAGGCCGAAGGTCTGGTTGTCCGACCCCTCAGCGGAAAGCTCCTGCCGCCGACGATCCCGGAAAAGGAAGGATTAATCAGCCGCGAGCTGATGCTTGAGATAAAAGGCCGTTCGCGCCGGATCGCGTTGCACCTCGCCCAGCAGATGAAAATCACCGATTACACGTCGCCCAGCGGCGGTTGCCTGTTGACCGATCCCGGATTCTGCCGCCGGCTCGCCGATCTGATGCGCTACAGTGAAGATATCGAAGAAAAGGACATCGATCTTCTTAAAGTTGGCCGGCATTTTCGTCTGGACAGCGCGACAAAACTCATTGTCGGCCGCAATAAGGAGGAGAACGAACTGATCGAGAAACTCATGACCATAGATGATATCATGCTGTACGTTCCGGATGCCGGAAGTCCGAATGCTATTCTCGTCGGCAGCAAGAAAGCGCTTAAAACCGCGGCCGCGATCACGGCCCGGTACAGCGATAAGAAGAACGAACCTTCAGTAAGCGTTCATTACCGGCACAAGAAAAGCAAAAAAACAATCAGTTGCATGCCCATGTCGAATGATGAAATAGCCCGGCTTCGCCTGTGAGGATGAAAAGAATCTGGGCACCCTGGCGGTTTGAGTATCTTGGATCCGCTCAAACCGGTTGTTTTTTCTGCCAAAGTTTGGAAGCCGGGGATCCGGCAAAAGTCCTGCTGCTGGCGAGGAACCGACATGCTTTAATGATCATGAACCGCTATCCATACAATAGCGGCCATGTCATGATCGCCACCCGCCGTCATATCGGACATTATGACAAACTGCGCGCCAGCGAAATCAAGGCGCTTGATGATCTCTTGATACGGGCGATCAAGGCGCTCAAGCTTGCCCTGAAGCCGCAGGGATTTAACATCGGAATCAATCAAGGAGCTGTTGCCGGCGCCGGCGTGATCGATCACATTCATATTCACTGCGTGCCCCGATGGACCGGCGACACGAATTACATGCCGGTAATCGGCGACACCAAAGTCGTGAGCGATTCACTGGAGAACACCTACACCATGCTGATACAGGCCCTAAAAAAAATATGACACGACTTCAGCGTTTTTTAAAGAAGATAAGATTTGGGCTCATTGGCTCATATTC
>JBBIHN010000065.1:0-10663 GCA_037446995.1 Caldifarciminota bacterium
GAGCCGGGTGGCTCAGGTAATATCCGTGGCTCAGATGAGCCTTGCTTTGCCCAAATCTTATCTTCTCATTGAATTTACAAAAGTCGTGTGATTACCGATTACGGTTTACGGATTTTCGCCGAGTAGCGATTACTGTTTTTATTATTGACTTCTTGATGGATCCGTATAGAATTCCCTTGGAGTTTTACGTTAAAGAAACGAGGATTATGACCAAGAATACGATCGTTGTCGGTCTGCAATGGGGTGACGAAGGCAAAGGCAAAGTTGTTGACTATCTGGCGCGCGATTTCCAGTTAGACGCCCGGTTCCAGGGCGGGTCAAATGCCGGTCATACGGTTCAGGTCAAGGACGGGAAATTCGTCTTTCACCTTATCCCCTGCGGTCTATTGCATAAAAATATGATCGGCGTGATCGGCGGCGGATGTGTTTTTGACCCCGACGTGTTTTTCCACGAGCTCGAGGCTTTGGAAAAATATGATCCGGCAATCAAAGAGAGAATCAAAATCTCCAAATTTTGTCATATGATCATGCCCTATCATCTGTTGCTCGACCGTATCCGCGAGGAATCAAAACACGGTATCGGGACAACCAAGCGCGGGATCGGTCCGGCTTACGAAGACAAGTATGCCCGGGTCGGGCTCCGGATCGGCGATCTATACAATCCGGAGTATTTTGAGAAGAAACTACGGGCTAATATTTCCCGGAAAAACCTGCTTCTGATGGAGATCTACCACGCCGAACCGCTTTCTGACGGCGAGATATACGCTCGCTACATTAATTATGCCGAGCGTCTTAGCTCCATGGTAGTTGATGAACACGACATATTTGCTGAAGCGGAGAAAAACGATCAGAAGATCATTTTTGAAGGCGCCCAGGGAGCGCTGCTTGACATCAATTATGGTACCTATCCATACGTAACATCGTCGAATACCATTGTCGGCAGTGCGCTTACGGGATTGGGAATTTCGCCACTGCTGATCGGCAGAAAACTTGGTGTTATGAAAGCTTATACGACCCGGGTTGGTCAAGGACCTTTCCCGACCGAGGATGAAACAGCGGTCGGTAAAAAATTACGGAAGACGGGTAATGAATATGGCGCGACGACCGGGCGGCCAAGACGCTGCGGGTATTTTGATGCCAGCGTTGTGAAATATTCGGCGCGGCTCAGCGGCGTCAAAGAGATTTTCCTCACTAAATTCGATGTTCTTTCCGGCCAGGAGGAACTTAAAATTGCCGTTGGCTACAGCAATGCAGGAGATTTTGATCCGTTCCTCGCCGATCAACTACAGCCAGTCTATGAAAAAATGCCCGGTTTTAAGGAGGATATATCGGACTGCCGTGATTTTCAAGATCTTCCTTCGGCGGCAAAGGACTATGTAAGAATGATCGAGTATGCAACAAAATTGTCTGTAAGATATATCTCAGTCGGCGCTGACCGGGAAGCGACGATTGAGATTTGAACGATAGAATACATTCACTGCGGCGCTGCCGTTGCCTTCCATAACAAAGAATTAGGTGATGAAGGGTGAGATCATATTGTTCGGTTAATATAGGCTATTCTATATTAAATCTCTTGATTTTTTTACAATGATGTATATATTTCATTTAATGAAGGTAACCGAAGGACGGGTCTGGGCAGAGATCCATCTTGACCGTATAGCAAACAACTACGAGCTGATCAAGAAGAAGGTGGGAAGATGCAAGATCCTCGCGGCGATCAAAGCTGATGCCTATGGTCACGGCGCGGTCGAGGTTGCGCGCGCGCTTGAGGCGCACGGTGTTTTTATGTTCGGGGTCGCGAGCATCGAAGAGGGGATCGAGTTGAGGCAGGCAGGCATTACGACCAGAATCCTTATTCTAAGTCCGATCCTGTATGCTCAGAGCGACGCGCTTTTTGAATACAACCTGATTCCGACAATATCCGAGATGCGTTTTTTTAGAACACTGGAGAAGCGGGCTAAGTTCTGGAAAAAGGTAATAACTGCGCATGTCGAAGTCGACACCGGAATGACCCGTACTGGATTTCCGATTGACGAAGCCGAAGCGGCAATCAGTACGATAAGCCGTTCAACGGCGGTAAAGGTTGGAGGGTTTTTCTCGCATTTTCCCATGGCCGAAGCCAACGGAAGTTTCACCGGGCAGCAGATTGCTGTTTTTAAGACATTGGTCGAGAGGTTGAACTGCAAGAGACTGGCGCCGGATTGTATCCACATGGCGAATTCATCCGGGATATACAAACATAGAGCGTCATATTTCGATTTGGTGCGTCCAGGCATCGCTCTTTACGGATTGACGTCTTCCCCGGAAATATCTTATCATGCTGATCTGAAACCCGCAATGGAACTGCGGACGAGAGTCGTCAGTATCCGGGATGTCGGCAAGAACACCGCGATCAGCTACGGTCATACCTATCGAACCGATCGGAAACGCCGTATTGCGACAATCAGCGTCGGCTATGCGGACGGTTATCCCCGGGCACTGTCAAACATTGGTTCGGTTCTTGTTCATGGGTGTCGAGTACCGATTGTGGGCGCGGTTTGCATGGATTTGACGATGATCGATGTGTCGGGCATACCTGGAGTTCGGGTCGGCGATATGGTTACGCTTATTGGGCGCGCAGGCGATATCGAGATAACTGCCGAGGAATGCGCCGAAAAGTGCCGCACGATAGTTTATGAAATAACTTCCGGGATCGGTCCTCGCGTCGCCCGCCTGTTTCGATTCAACAACCGGGTTGTCTGGGTGAGAAATCTGTTGGGCCGCTGGCGTTTTGACAAAAGGAGGGATGTTGAAGAAATTTGTGCGGGCAAGGGTTAACCATGATCATTACCTTAGGAGGTTGAGATGAAAAAGTTGTTGATCTTAATGGTGTTTACCGTGCTTTTTGCGCAGGAAACAACCCATATCGTTGTCCCGGGTGATAATCTCTGGGACATAGCCGGCTATTACTACCAGAATCCATTTTTGTGGCCGATTATATGGCGTGCTAATCTGGCAAAGATTAACGATCCGCACTGGATATATCCGGATCAAGTCTTTGTCATACCGCCGGGCCCCGAAGAGGCGATTGGTGAATATCCGGAATACATACCCGAGGTCGTGGTGCCGCCGCCACCGCCGAAGAAAGTCATGGCCGAAGTGGTCAGTATGGTCGAGCCGGACCGACGCATATTCAGCGAGAATGTTATCCATCGCGCCGGCTTCATTCTTGAAGAGGATCTTCCGTATTGGGGTAAGATCATCGGTACCGAACCCGCCGGTGAGAAGCAGATCGCGGCCTACAAGAACGTTTATGTCGACCGTGCTGTTGATGTTAACGTCGGCGACGTGCTCACGGTTTATCGCCCGGGCGAGAACATAAGTCATCCGAAAACCGGTGCCCGTTTGGGCAAAGAGATCATCGTGCTCGGCCGATTGGAAGTCAAGGTGGTTGGCAAGGAAGGTTCGCGCTGCAAAGTCATTGATTCGTATGATATTATCCGGAACGGAGACCTGGTAATGCCCTATGAACCGATACTGGCGCCGGCTAACGTGGAGTTGGTCAAAACCGAGAAAGATGTCGAAGCGTATGTGGTCAAAGTCCGGAGTGATCATCTGCTCACCATGCCTCATGTTTTTGTCTACCTTGATCAGGGAGAGGAACACGGCGCGGCGGTCGGCGATGTATACGTTGTTTATCATGAACGTAAGATTGCCGGAAAGGAAATGCCGGAGATTGATATCGCCAAGGTGCGGTTGCTAAGCATCTTCCGCTACGCTTCGATCGGCTTGTTGCTTAGCGAACGCGAAACTCTGAAGATCGAGCGAGGCGAGCAATGCCGGTTGGCAATGGAGGCCCGGTGAGACAGAAGGACGCGTTAAGCCAGGTATATTTGTTCCGAGAACTGACGCCGAGCGAGATGGATATTCTGATATCGATTTCCAAAGAGAAACGAGCCAGAAAAGACGAGGTCATCTTCAAGGAAGGCGCGCCGGGCGACGCATTTTATCTTATCGTTTCAGGTAGCGTAAGAATATCCACCATCGTGCCCGGAGTAGGCGAAGAAGCCTTAACGATATTGCGCGAGGGTGAATACTTTGGCGAGATGGCCTTAATCGATGATGCCCCCCGTTCGGCGTCGGTGATTGCTAATGACGATACGATACTGCTGTTGATCGAGAAAGCGAATTTTCGAAAGCTGCTTGCTCAGGAGACCGGCATTGCCTACAAATTACTCTGGGTCTTTACCCGCACGCTCTCGGCGCGACTTCGGAAAACTGACGAGCAGTTGAAAAGCATATTCTCGATCGCCAAGACATTCTGACCGATAGTAGTAAGGTAGTGAGTTTGGAGACTGGAAGTATCGGAAAGTAATGCGGTTTCGGCCGGTTGGAATATCGAAAACAAGCAGGTTGGTGAGCCTATAATATATGTTTGATATTTTCGGCGCAAAAGATCCTCAAAAAGCTTTGCAAAAAGCAGGCGAATACGCCAAGGAAGGACGTATTGACGCCGCGATAAAGGTTTTAGAAAGCAATCTCACAGAAAGCGAAGAGTCTTTCGATCTTTATCTGAGTCTTGCCCGTTTGTGTTTCGAGTCGGGGGAACGTCCGCGGTCGGTCGAAGTTTTGCGCGGCGCCAAACAGGCCGATCCTAATCGCGTTGACGAGATCGTCGCTCTGTTGTCAACTCTATTCTACGAGCACAGCTCGATCGATCTGGGGGATTATCTTCTGCAGCTTCTCATCGAACAAGAGCATTATGATGAGGTCAGTAAGATCCTGAGACAATTGAATGAACGCGACATTAGACTGCTGTTGACGCGTTATGAAAAACTGAAGGCCGCGATCGATGACAAACAGGTCATCAGCAAGAAAGACTTTGAGCATATTCTGATACTGGCGGCAGCAAGATTCCATGCCGACGAGAGCGACAAAGCGTCCCAGACCGTCGACACGTTGATCGGCGCCGGTGCATTCATCAATCAACTTTACAAATGGGTTCAGACGGTCGCCCGCGAACGCTACAATGATGTCCATGCCAGCGTGCTGTTTCTCCGGGTACAACTGGCACGCGGTGAATTCGAACCGGCGCTGACTCAGGCGCAACGGATACTTGAGAAGGCTCCGGAAAGCGTTGATCTATTGATCACATTGATCGGTTCGATCAAGCCGCCCAAAGAGCTTGAGGCTTCTTATACTCAGTTCATCACCGGACTGTACGTGAAAAAGGGCGATCCCGAATCGTCGGTTGATCTGCTTCTTGCAGCGATTGATAAAGATGCGCGCAAAAGTGATGAAGTTATTAAGGGGTTGCGTGAACTGGAGCGGATGAACCCGGGCAGTCTCAAAGTGCGTTTCGCGCTCGGCGATACATATTTGAAGGCCAACCGAATTTCTCTTGCGGTTACGGAATACGCGAAGATACTCGAATCTGATCCGGGTCAATTCGCCGAAGTCAGTGAACGTTTCCAGCAGGCCTTCAAAAAGGAACCGAATAATCCTCAGCTTATTGAGGCGTTGGTGAAGGTACATCTTCAACAGAATGATATCGAGGGGGCAGTCGACATAATCGAGGCCGCGTACCGTATCGACGCGGGGTTGCTTGATGAATACATTATCAACCTCAATACGATCCTTGAAAGACAGCTGAACAATACGCGTGCCCTGTATTTGCTGGGTCTATGCTATGCCCATAAGGGCAATCATGACAGCGCGTTGGTGATCTTTGAGAACCTTATGGAAAGCAATCAGGCGAGCTATGTGCGTGTAGCTACCGATGAACTGCTTAAGGCAAATCCGGACAGCATCGCCTACTTGAAATTATGGGCCGGCAGTTTGATCGCCGAAAATGACGTTGACGCGGCATTTGAGCGCGTGCGTGAGTCTCTGGATGACAACCCGGACCGCATCAGTGAAGTAGTGATACTGCTCGACCGGATTTGCTGCAAGAAGCCAAAATACATCAAGGAAATACTTGCCCTGTATGACAATCTGCGGCAAAATGACCCGTTCATCGCTGAACTGGCGACCGCCCGCGCCTATGGTTACGCCGAGCAATACGACAATTCAATCGCCATTTTTGAAAAGCTGGTTGCCGACGAATCACTCAAGGATGTGGTTAAGAAGGCATTGATTGAGGTTATCCGGGAACGCCCACGAGCTGTGCCCTTATTGCTGGCGGCGGCGCGTATCTATATGAAAGATGGGGAAGTCGAGATCGCAACGCAGTTTTTCAAAACGGCTCAGCTTATTGATCCGAAAGCGTTTTTCGAGATCATCGATGAATTCTATGATGCCCTGAAGAATTTCCCGAAGGACCGTGAGGTGAGGATTCTGCTGATTGACACTTTTTTCAGCCGCAGATTATGGGATCGGGTTATCGAGGAAGCGAAGAGGGGCATAGATGTTTTCGGACGCGATGCGCAGTTCTTTAATCTCAAGCTCGGGGCGGCGATGGTCGAATCAGGTAATCTCAGTGATGCAGTACGTCCTTTGATGCTGTCCCTTGATGGCAAAGAGAATTATGCGAAGGAAGTAATTGAATACCTGGACAAAATATTGAGTATCGATAAGAGCAACGTTCCGGCGCATTTCGCCCGGGGACGGGCGCTGAGCCGCGCCCGTCGGATCAATGAAGCAGTTGAGGAGTATCTTCTAACCGTGCGCATTCTGCCGGCGCGGGCAGAGTATGTATATGAGGAATTGAAGAACCTGTCGGCAAAATCAATGGCCAATCCGTTGATTATATTCGCCCTGGGCAGCGTGGAAATGGTTCTGAAACGATTTGACGAAGCGGTGAAGCACCTTTTACAGTCCTGCGAGATTGATGCGGACCTGGTGAGAAGGGTGATCCCGATCTATGAGAAGCTTGTTCAATCATCATCTTCGCCGTTGCTTGATTATTCGATCGCCAGGGCGTATCATATTGCGGGACTAAGAAGCTCGGCGATAAAATATTATATCAAGGCCCAGGCAGCCGACAAGGCATATCGTGAGCCGGCAATGTCGGAAATGAAAAACATATGCGCCGAGGACAGCAATGATATCGAATCCATGAAGGGGCTGGCCGAGATATACTTCAACTACAGCAATTTTGAGGATTCGCTGGAGATTGCGCTGAACATATTTGGATCGAAAAAGAAAGAAAGCAATTGGGTGAAGAAGTTCATTTCCGGTATCCTTCATAAAAAACCCGATCATCTGCCTTCATATTATGCTCTGGCCGGTATATTCAGCGAAGAAGAAGCCTATGCAAAGAGTATTGATGTTTATAGAAGACTGCTTGAGTTGTCGCCCGGAGAGATAACAAATGTGATAAATGATATCGAACGGATTGAGAAGAAAGAGGGAATACTGGTTTTCTTCCTTGGCGAATTGTACAATGATGCCGGCGACGTGGTCAAGGCAGCATCGATTTTTCGGGAGTTATTCGATCTTGATGCTGGTTTTGGCGATCAGATAATTCAGCAGATTAAGGAGATATTGAAGAAAAATATCAATGTTGGCGAAGCATATCTACTGGCGTACAGGATTTTCTTGCATCAAAAGGAATACGAACGCGCCCTTGAATCATTGAAACACGCCCAGCAAATGCTGCCGGATAGAGAAGCACTCGCATTGCTCGAAGGGGAGTTGTATTGCGAAATGGGCGATCCGGAGCGGACAATAAAACTATATACCGAACTGCTGAATTCGACCAAGGACCGGAATGCGGTGTACCGGTTGATCAAGAATACGAGAAAGCGGCATTTTGAGGAGAAATTGAAAGCAATCAAAGGGGACGGTGATGCCGAGCGGCTTGGCCGCGCCGGCATGTATTTGTTGATTGGCGAGCCGGGATCGGCGGAAAAAGAATTGCAGTTTATTCCCAAAACCGGATTCAATGCCAAACGTCATGCGCTGCTGCGCTCACAGATATACCTGCGGCGCGGTCGTCCTCTTGACGCCCTTGAGATCATGAAGGATTTACCGATCGATGACGAGACGGCTCCAACCTACGCCGATATCTATGAGGCGATCGGTTCGTACGAGGCGGCAGCTTCAGTGCTACGAAACGCCGGGATCAAAGACGCAGACCAGAAAATCGCCAGCTATGAGAAACTTGCCCAGGAACGAAGGCTGATCAAAGGGAGATTCATTATTGAAGGGAGGAGTTGATGAAGTGCCCATTCCTGATCGTTAGAAAAGACGTATATGGCAAAGACGGGAAGAAAGTCGGGGAAGAAATCGAGACCCTGAATTGCATAAAGAACGAATGCATGGTATTCGACGGCGCTACGAAGCTCTGCTCGCTGCTATCGTCCAACATGAAAAGCGGTGTTTTGATCGACGAAGTGAAGGCCGGCGTATGCGATATAAAAGAGGAGATGTACAAACGCACCGATGCAATGGGCACAGCATTGTCAGCGACCGTCCAAGCCCTTCAGGAGGCGCTGGTTGGACGTTTTGATATCCTTAAGAAACAAAATGAAGTTATGGTTTTGGGATTTGATCGGCTGGTTGAGACGATCACCAACAAGTTTGAGAATTTGAAATCCGTGCTGGGTGATCTGAACGGCACCGTGAACGGGTTGAGTTCGTCGATCAATACGGCAATCGGCGATCAGTCAAAACAGATCAGCGTGCAGATCGGCGGTTTGATCGATGATTTCTCGGCCCGGTTTGCGGACATCTCCCGCTCAGTAGGTGAAGTGGGGTCGGTGATCACCGATCTCAAAGGGATTCAAACCCAGTACAATGCCGGCTTCAGTGCTTTCAGTGATAGTCTTACGAATAGACTGAACGATTACGCTCAGATAAGTGAACGAGCCGGGAATACGATCGGGGCAAAGCTCGATACGGTCAGGGACAGTATCGAGAAATCGATCGCGATGAGCAATACGAGCATGGAATCACTAGCCGGGGTGATTGAGAAACTAGATACAAAGAACCAGGCGATAGTTGAAAAACTACAGATGTTAGATACGATCGGCGCTAATTCAAACATGCTCAGTGAAATCATCAGCAAAGAGATCGTCGGGATCAAGACGGAGAGCCTTACCGCTTATAACAGTATTCTGACGAAATTCGATGATCTGGGCGGTGTTTTCTCCAATGTGATATCACCCGGTATGGAGAACATCACCAAGTTCATGAGCACGGAGATCAGCGGTTTGAAGATGGATAGCATTAACGTCTTGAAAGAGATCATCGCCAAACTTGATGCATTGGGGAACGCGCTGGCAACGAATCTCCGGCCCGGGCTGGACGCCCTTGGTGATCGTATGAAAGTCGAACTCAGCGCGGTCAAGGATGATACCCTGAATTCATTGGGCAGTATCGGTTCAAAGATCGATGATCTGGGCCGTACCTTGGCCGAGGATAACCGCACCGCCAGCGCGAGAATGCAGGATGCAATCAGCGCATTCGCCGGTGTTGGTGACTTGATCAAAGCCGATGTTGGCGCACTCAAAGACAGTATCAGTATGAAGTTTGACGATCTTGGCAGAACCATCGACGACACGAACCGTCAGCAAATAGCTCAGTTACAGGTCTTGGTCAACAGTTTTACTGCCGGCGGCGACAAAATATCTAACGAACTGGCCGCCGGGCAGTCGCAGAATGCGAGATTGATTGATAGTTTGCGGCAGCAGCTCAGCGCTAATATCCAGGAAATTGGCGTCGTTGTGAACAATCTTAAGGTCGATCAGGTCACGGCGTTGAATAATATGGAAGCGACGGTGATGCAGCTTGCCGATCTTTACAAACAATCGTCAGACAGTCTTGGATCGATGAGTGAGATGATGCGTAACCTGAACAGTAATTACCTTGAATCGCTGAGCCGGATCGCCGGTCTGGCCGAGGGGATGCGTAAGGGAGTCGATCAGGTCGGCAAAGGAATGCACGATTCGGTCCGCGACCTGGTAGGTGAGATTAAGAGAGAGATCGGCGCGCTGGAGAAGCAGTACGAAAAAACCTTTGGTGATATATCAGGTCTTGCCAGCCGTTTTGACGAGCTCAATAAGCGGATAAAAGAGATGACCAAGGAAGTCGAGAATGAGTTTAAGTTATCGTTCGATCGACAGGCAAAGCTGTCGGATTATACCAAGACGATACTCGAGCACATGAAAGATTATTTCGAAAAAGAGGATGTTCGACGCAAAGAAGAACAGGCGGCACGTCACAAACGGGAAGCAATCGACCATTTTGACCGTGCGGCGCTGTACTATTACCGGGGTAATTATGAACTTGCCTTGAACGAGATCAACAAATCGCTCGAGATCGAACAGACCGCCGAGTACTGCAACCTAAAAGGACTATTGCTGACCGAGTTGGGCAAGTTTGAGGATTCGAAGAAGGTATATAAAGAAGCGTTGAAACTGGAACCGAATCTAGCCGAGATCCATAACAATCTTGGGATGTTATATCTGAAGATGCAGAAGATCGATGATGCGGTTATTTCATTCCGGGAAGCGGTGAAGAAGAACGTGAACTATGCTAATGCCTTTGTTAATCTGGGCAAGGCGCTGATCGATCTTGAAAAATTCGATGAAGCGATCAAGGCTTACGAGAAAGCGCTGGCGATTGATCCGGTAAACCGCGAAGCCAACGAAGCCGTGAAGTTGTACAAAGAAGGGAAGATCGGCACCTGAGATTGTTCATCGTACCTGGGATCTAAACCATGGGAATACTTGATCGTCTG
>JBBIHN010000066.1:0-10581 GCA_037446995.1 Caldifarciminota bacterium
TTCTCCTTTAAGAGCAATTCGGGCGAATATGAGCCAATGAGCCCAAATCCTATCTTCTTTAAAAAACGCAAAAATCGTGTGACCATTAGAATGTGCTTGAAAAACATTTATTATTATGTATAATAGGGTTGATCACTTGCGGAAAAAATTTGATAATAAGGAGGTTTAACATGAAAAGAGCACTAATACTGATAATGGTCATTGCTTTGTTTTCGATGCTGCAAGCAAAAAAATCGAGCCGCCTATTGATCGAACTCGGACCCAAGGGTACGCTGTACATCGGTGAGGACGTCAGTTTCGGTATCGGCGCCGAGGCGATATTCAATCCGGTGAAGAATGTCGGCGTGCGCATGGATCTAACCGAGATCCGGTTCGGCGACCACACGTCTTTTGTTCTCAACCACGGCATTTCGCTTGACGGCCTTTTCCACATACCGATGCGCGAGCTCCAGCCATACGTGCACGCCGGTTTTGGTTTTACGGTTTTTGACGCCGGTCCGGTCTCGCATTCAGCTTTTTCAATACGCGCCGGCATGGGCTTTGATTTTGTCATGAATCGCGGCGCCAAGTTATTCGGCGAGCCCGGCATTATCATCAGCGATGCCGGCGATAACACCGACGTCACTTTCCGGCTTGCTTTCGGGGCGCGCTTCGGAGTGCTTAGATGATCGAAGAAACAATAATAACCCGGGCAATAATCGAGACCTATTTAAAGGAATTTCTCGATTCGGTCGAAAGCGACGTGATAATCGGCGGCGCCGGGCCGTCCGGGCTTTGCGCCGGCTATTACCTGGCAAGAAAAGGCTATAAAACTTTACTTTTCGAAAGAGCGCTCAAGCTCGGCGGCGGCATGCCCGGCGGCGGAATCATGTTTAACCGGATCGTTGTTCAGTCTGAGGGTAGATCGATCCTTGATGAATTCGGTATTCGCTGCCGCGAATATCAACCAGGTTTTTTCGTCGCCGATTCTCTCGAAGCCACCGCCTGCCTGACCGACAAGGCGCTCAAAGCCGGACTGCGCATATACAATCTGATCAGCATCGAGGACGTGATCATCCGCGATGCCGGCGTCGCCGGCGTGGTTGTCAACTGGTCAAGCGTCGAGATCGCTAAATTACATATTGATCCGGTCTGTTTCCAATCAAAAATCGTGATCGACACGACCGGCCATCCCAGCGAGATCGTTCACATCGTCGAGCGCAAAAGCGGCGGCCGGCTGCTTACGCCGTCGGGCCGGATCGAAGGCGAAAAGTCAATGTGGGCCGAGGTCGCCGAGCGCATGACGATCGAAAACACAAAAGAAGTATTCCCCAATCTTTACGTGGCCGGCATGTCAGCCAACGCGGTTTTCGGCGGCCCCCGAATGGGACCGATATTCGGCGGCATGCTGCTGTCCGGCAAAAAAGTCGCGGAACTGGTTATGAAAAAGCTGTAAACTTCGTTCACCGATACGAATTGTTCAACCTTTATTATCTGCTCCATAAAAAAGCTCTCAAGGGCATTAGCAATTATCTATCCAATTTACGCTTGTTCTCGCGTAATGCCCGTTTGTTCCTGATCGGCACTTTTTTCATGGGCATGGGTTTTTCCGGTTTCATGCTTCTTTTCAATCTATACCTCAAGGAATTCGGCTTTGCCGAAAGCCACATCGGAAATATTATCAGCGCCAGCACGCTGGGAACTTTGCTTATGGCGATCCCGGCATCGATACTGATCCGCCGTATTCCGATCAAAAGACTTCTGATCCTGGCAACTCCGGTCACAATGCTGTCGGCGATATTGCAGGTAACGGTGCCGTCCTATTATCTGATCATCGCGTTTGGGTTCACCGCCGGCATGGCAAGGGTGTTTTCCCAGGTCGTGGCCGGGCCCTTTTTCATGCGCAACAGCGGGGACAAAGAGAGACCATACCTGTTCAGCCTGCAGTTCGCGACCATGCTGGTCGCCGGCATTATCGGCAATCTTTGCGGCGGATTCCTGCCCGAGATCATCGAGCGCACCGGCGCGGTTCCGTATCTTGCCTATCGATATACGCTTTATATCTTCGCCGGACTGGTTCTGGCCGCGCTCATTCCATATTTTCTGATCCGGGAAAAACCGGTCGGAAAGGTTGAAAGACTGAAGCTGCTTTCGGGGAAATTGCTTTTGAAATTATTCACGCCCAATTTGATCGTTGGCATCGGCGCCGGCTTAAGCGTGCCTTTTTTGAATCTCTATTTCAAAGAAGTTTTTTCCTCAGCAACCAGATCGATCGGCTTTTTTTACAGCCTTCAGCAATTATTGATGATCACCGGGCTCTTGATCGCGCCGGTGCTCGCCGAACGCATCGGCAAGATACGTACAGTCGCCATTTCTCAATTACTGTCCATACCATTCCTCATAATCCTGGGCATAAGTCGATCACTGGTGATCGCGGTTTTTGCCTTTCTTTTCCGGGCCGCGCTCATGAACATGGGCCAGCCCTTGTTCACCAACTTTGCCATGGAAAAGGTCAAGCCCGACGAGCAGCCTTTGACCAATGCCCTACTCACGGTCGCCTTCACGACCGGATGGGGAGCAAGCGCCAGCATCGGCGGGATTTTGATCGAACACCTTTCTTATTCAGTACCGTTCTTCGTCACCAGCGCCCTTTATTTTATCGCAACCATGGTGCTATTCGTCCTGTTCGGTCGAAATAATTGTAAGTAAAATAAGAAATAGGTGGCAGGTCTTGACATTAGACATATATTATGGATAGTGGTTGTATGTCAAGGCCGTCGAGAATTGAATATCCAGGCGCATTATATCATATTGTGTCTCACGGCAACGGTCGATTATGGTTGTTCCAGGAACCCAGCCGCTCTGACCCCGCCCCAGCCGTAGGTTAAAACCGATTTGTCATAGACCACATATTCAGGCAGGCCGGCGCCGGCATACAGCGGCGTGAAAAATCCCATTATTTTTTCCGCTTCTTTGGTCGTCGGTTCATACAGGCAAACCAATTTCTTTGGGTTAAGCGGATTGGGGCAGATCTGAACAACGCATAAATCGTCTCCGTCAATTCTCTTTTTGTTCCGGTATATTGATCCGTCTTTTATCCTCAACGGCAGTTTGTGGTTTATCGATTTGACTATGGAATTAGTCAGCGCATTGCCGAACAAAATAAGGTTATATTGCTTGACCATTTCACGGGTAACGGCCGTGTCCGGGATAATCTCAACATGTCCATTCGCCCGGTACCACCAGGCATATGACTGATAACGCGCCTGAGCCAGATTGTTCGCGGTCGATATACTGTCGCCGGTCGTCCCGTAAACTAAAACAAAAGGATCAAAATACGCACGCTTGATCGACCGGTCATGGGCTTTCATTCTCATGTTCTGAGCGGCCAGCATCGGATCGCGCCGTTTCGAGCTTAAGAAATCCATCATTTCTTCGAGATCCACGCAGTCAACACCGGGGGTGGAATCAAAATCCCACCAATGCCCCTGACCGGGCACTTCATGGTAAATGTATTCATTGCCAAGAACATCAAGGTGCCGCGCGAACATGCGGCCATGCAGCGCCGGGACATTGTCATCGACTCCGCCATGTAATATGTACACGGGAACATTTTCCAAATTTTCTAAATATGCAAGCGGATTGTCCTGCCGCAATGCCATATCGCGGTATTTTAATATATCGGGATCGGCGAATATCTCGCTTTTTTGCAGAAACCACGGAATATAAAGCTGAAAATTCGTCCATCCGGCCGACGGCGCGATCGCGGCGAAAATGTCCGGGTGCCGGGTCGCGATATGCCAGACCCCGTGTCCGCCCATGGAATGTCCGGTAAGATATATCCGGTTTTCGTCTATTCGGTAATTGTCCTTCACGTCCTCAAGCACTTCGAGAAAATCAAGTCTGCCCCAGTCTTGCCAGTCAAAACCGAATCTACGGCGATTGGTCGGCGCAACCACGAAAGCCCAGTCCTTTTGCGTATAGGACCGCACCTGATTTTCCGCTTTGACGCCGGCGCCGTGACAGGTCATGATCAGAGCGTAGGTGCTTTCCGGGTGATAGTTCAGCGGGGGTAAAACAGAATAATACTGGCATGACCGGTCGATGCGGGAAATGAACGTACGATTGACCGCCTCATCCCTTTCCTTTGTACTCAACCAGACACTTGCATCAATAAAAAAATCTCCGAAAGATACGGTCAGGTCAAGCCGTACGCTGTCGAGCGGCTGATCAACAATTCTATACAATGTCATAGCGACCGGTATTTTGACTGCCGACAGGGCTTCAAGTCGTTCTATCATTAACTCAGCATGTCCAATATTTTCAACGTTTACTTTCAGCTTCACATTCCTCAAAACCTGATCGGTCGTGTTGATCACGGGCACGCCGAGACATATTTCCTTAGTTTCACCAGGAATTATATCGGGAAGCGTTATATCTCCAACAACGATGAACAGAGGAGCTGGTGTGGGCATGAACTTAAAAGTCAAATCATGTTGAGTAAAACCTGCGGTTTTGATCAACACGCGGTTCTCTCCTGAATCAATGATCACCGGCACTGGCATGAATCCATCCTTATATGGGTCAGCGTGGTAAACAGCCCCGTTCAACTTGAACGAAGAGATCCCTTGGGCCATGACCAGGGCCCGGCGCCAGCCCGGGCTGTCAAATTGCCCGTGCAGGTAACTCGCGCAGTAAGACCGCTGGCGCCGTAATAGTCCTGTATCGTATCCCAAAGCACTTCAGGATATTCAATATTAATATGTCCGTCGCCGGACGATAACTGCTGCCATGAAATAAACCCGCCAGACACCAATATGCTTGGGTATTCGCGCTCGGGGTCCGGCACGTATTCCGGATCCAGCTCGATGCGGTCGTCAACGCCGATCACGCCCTCGCGGGGGCCGATCGAGAACGGACCCAGGTAATACCATTGTTGGATCACTATCGTATCCTCGATATTCGGCAGGAAAGAATAGTCATAAGCCAGCAGAAAAAACAGGGTGATCATGTCCTTAATCTAACCCATATTATCACAAAGTCAAGCAACTTTCACCTTTACCCCTTACCTCGCGGCGAGCGAGATGAACGGGGGTAAGAAATCTCCGGATTCCGTTGACCCCTTGACGCCATTTAGTATTTAAGTACAATTTCATGGAGGTCAATCATGAGAAGAATCTGCTGTTTGTTTGTCATGTTCACGGTACTCATAACCGCGGCGGAAATGGGACGTTTAAGAGGCCGGATTATTGATGAGTACGGCGAGCCGTTGGTCGGGGTTAACGTCATGGTCGAGAATACAGAACTGGGAGCCGCGACCGACGAGAATGGCGAATATGTGGTACCTTTTGTTCCAATTGGCTATCATAAAATAACCGCATCATGTATCGGCTACAACACGATAACTAAGGAAAATGTCCTGGTAATCTCGAACCAAACTTCGGTGCTCAATTATAAAATGAGCCTGGCATTAATAACCATGGAGACGATCGTGATCAAGGCCGAAAAACCCATGGTCATAAAAACCCAGACCCAGACCGAGCGGACGATCACGTCCCGGGACATCAGCTCGTTGCCGATCAGCGAAATCAACCAGATAATCACGTTGCAGGCCGGCGTGTCGACTAGCGGCCTGGGCACGCACGTGCGGGGCGGACGCGCCACCGAAATAGTCTATTATGTTGACGGTATTTTGACCAAAGCGCCGCATTATGGAACTCAATCGGTCAAGGTTAACAAGGAGGCGGTTGAGGAAATCGCGATCGCTACCGGCGGGTTTGACGCTGAGTACGGCGAGGCAATGTCTGGCGTGGTCAACATCGTCACCCGGGAGGGTTCGGAGAAAACAACAACCAATTTCCGCTACACCACGGACGAGATATTCTCGACCGACCGACTGAACTATGGCTACAACCTCTATGAAATGAGCCTGGGCGGCAGTGCCCTGGAGAAGAAACGACTGAAGTATTTTGTCTCAGCCGAAGCAATGCTAACTGACTGCTGGCAGTCAACCTACTACAAAGTTCCTTCGGAAAAGACCGAATACAAGATTGGCGGTAAAATGTCCCTGCGCTTGGCCCGGGCTAAAGGCAAGCTTCTATTATCCGGGTTTCACTCCCGCGAGCAGTTCATGCGTTATGACAATTTCGGCGACCAGGCCTTCATCTTCCACCTCGACCACAATACCGGCGAAACCCTGAAGAACAATCTTCTGAATTTGACCTTGAACTATATGCCTAACAAGAACATGATAATCGAATCCAAAACCGGTTATACCCACATGACGCGTTTTTATGCGGTGCGCGATTGTGAAGCCGAGGCCGCGGCCGATCGCAAGTGGTATGAAGATTACATTTTTAAGGCGCATCATTTCCCCGAAATCCTGCTGCGCACCGATGATGACTCGGTCAGAAAGTGGTATCTGGTCGACTCTATGATGAATTATTATCAGATGATTGAGCGCCGAAGCGCGGCCAGCCTGCGACACAATCCATACGGCGCGACCGGATTCTATTACACGGTTGGCGACAACCGAATGTGGCGTTTTCTATATAATAAAGACTATCAGGGAGTTTTATCGATCACGAATTCGATCGGCAAAGTTCATGAACTGAAAAGCGGGCTAAGCATTACTTATCAAAATGTCGGCTGGTTCGACAATAATTTACCTTATTACAGCATTCCTTTCTGGGATATGTACGACAAGAAGCCGCTGAGACTTGCCTTCTACGTTCAAGATCGCATGGACTTCGAGGGGATCATCGCGCGTCTTGGCTTACGTCTTGACTATTTCGATTCAAAAGCGCGGGGATTGGCAAACCCCTCGGATCGCAGCGACACGACCTTGATTATCACCAAGCCCAAGTTACGAATCTCGCCACGTCTGGGTTTTTCCTTACCGATCACCGACCGGTCTAAATTGCGATTCAACTATGGCCATTTTTCCCAGACCCCGACTTCGCACAATCTCTACCGTTCAACTGAACCAACCGTGGTCTGGCTGTTGCTGCACCGTTATAATTCGGTGCTCGGCAACCCGAATCTCACGGTTGAAAAAACCGTTTCCTACGAACTTGGATATGAGAATCAGATCTCGGAAGTATTTGTCTTCGGTTTTATCGCATATTTCAAAGACATATATGACCTGATACAGACGCGGCGTTTTGTCTCCTTGCCGTATCCTTATTATATGGTCACGAATGTTGACTACGGCAACGTTAAAGGCATCGAGCTAACGCTCGGCAAACGGCTCAGAGATTATTGGACGTTCAATTTGTCCTATACCCTGCAATACGCCAAGGGCACAGCCTCCGATCCCTGGCAGCATTATTATCGAATCTACTACGCGCAACAAATCGATCCGATTACCGGTGAATTCTTGCTGCCGAAAAATGATTATTGGCTTGATTTTGACGAAAGGCACATAATCAACTCGAATATCGGGCTGGCGTTTCCCGAAGATTTCATGCTTGTGCCCCTGCGCGAATTCAGCAGTGATTTTATTGTGTCGTATCACTCGGGCTTCCCCTACACGCCAAGGAACGCCAGGGGCGAGCAGATCGGCGAGGCGAATTCGGCGCGGCTGCCCGGGTACATCAATGTCGACGCCCACGTCGCCAAGGACGTGAAAATTGCCGGCGTCAAGTTTACGGTTTTCACGCAAATGTACAATCTGTTCAATACCGAACAGATCGTTTCGGTTTACGAGCAAACCGGCAAGCCATACACAAACGGCGAAGAGGAAACCATACTACTGCAGGAATTTTCAAATATCTCTTTGCGCAGCGCCTATTACACGCCCCAGGCTGATTACAATCACGACGGGCTGAACTCGCCGGCCGAGCTTCACTCCGAGTATATCGCCGCCCATGTGCGGTTCTATGATAATCCGTTAAACTGGAAACCGGGATTCAAAATGCGTCTCGGCATCGGACTGAGAATCTGATATTTTTTGATCTGTGTAATCTGTTTAAACCTGTATGCTCTAAGCAACCCTCAATTCATTGAGGGTTGCTTTTAAATGTGCCGATCGTGTTCATTCTCATGCGCTTGCCGTTGCGCAGAAGCTCGGTTGAATAGAAGGTTCCGCGCCAGTATATCCCTTTGCGTTTCATGCCCAGGTATCCGGCCCGGACCGCCATGCCGACCATGAAAAACACGCCGACCGGCCACAACAGAACAGAAAATGAAAAATCGCCCCACCAATGATAGAAGAGTCCGGTGCTAAGATAACTTATTATTATCAAAAGAAATCCGGTCAGCCACAAACCGTTCTTAAACCCGGTTAAAAAAATGATGAACGGCGCAAGCTCAAGCGCGGCAAGTATCACGAAGACTATGATGATTCTAAAAAATGAAAAATTGCCCAACGATGTCCATGTTGCCCGCTCAGAAGATATCGCCATCTCCTTTAAATTGCGGAACCACTGAACCAGTACGCGGTTCCTTCCGCTTAAAAGACAGCTCCGGGCGCCCTCGTTTTTGAGCATCATGCCCAGCGCGACATCGTCGCCCGGTTCGAGCTTGATATACTCAAGCCCGGATGAATTCTCCAGTGTAACGCGCCTGACCAGATTAAAGGATCCTGATCCGACCGCGGCATCGGATCCGGGATCGCTTGCCTTCCATACGCGTCCACCGAGACAAAGCATGCGGACAAAAACGCTTAAGGCGGCGTCAAGCGCCCAATTACTCTTCAGCAGATGGGGGAATATGGCCACATGATCGTATTTATGCTTTTCAGCAAAAACCACCGCGCGTTTAATTGTGCCTGGCTTGAATAACAGGTCGGCATCGGAAAAGATCAGCCAGTCACCGCTCGCCTGCTTTACGCCCTGGTTCAGGGCATTGATCTTGCCCAGCCAGCCGGCAGGTAGCTCCTTTACATGAACGACCTTTAATCTCTTATCCTCAGCCGCAAGCCGGTCCGCTATCTGCGGGGTCGAATCCGAAGAACGGTCTTCGACAAGAATGAATTCCAGGTCTGGATAATCATCCTTTAATTTTTCCCGTATCGCCCTTTCGATCAAGCTCTCTTCATTGCACGCGGTCATGATGAGACTGACCTTGGGCCATTGTACTGGAGCTTCGTCAGGCAGATCGCCGACGCGAGGACAATTTCTGCGCGTAAGGAAATAGGCAATGAATTCTATACCCCAGTACAGGCAGGCAACAAGCACGTATAGCCAGAATAATATATTGAGAACAAAATTCATTGCTTAAGTATAATAATCGATCATCACCGGTCAATACATGAAAAGGTGCAGGGAAGCTTGGGAGAGACTGTAATCGATTTTTGCCTTGGGCAAAAAAAGACCCGGCAGCGTCCTACTCTCCCATGCCGTCGCCAGCATAGTACCATCGGCCCTGATGGGCTTAACTTCTCTGTTCGGAATGGGAAGAGGTGTGACCCCATCGGTAATGCCACCGGGAATACTAACGAATTAGTAACCAATTGCTAAATTAAAATTGGCGGAAGGTGTCCAAGGCGCACGACTTATTAGTACCACTTGGCTGAATGCATTACTGCACTTACACCGGTGGCCTATCAAACCTGTCATCTACAGGTAGTCTTCAGGCTCTTGCGGTTGCCCGCAAAAGACGGGAGACCTTATCTTAGGGGGGGTTTCCCACTTAGATGCTTTCAGCGGTTATCCCTTCCAGACATAGCTACCGAGCGATGCTACTGGCGTAACAACTCGTTGACCAGAGGTCTGTCCATCCTGGTCCTCTCGTACTAAGGATGGCTCCCTTCAAGTCTCCTGCGCCCGTGATGGATAGAGTCCGAACTGTCTCACGCATGTTGTTCCACCATCACTGGTGGCATGGACTATACCTTCATCCTCTTAATGCCAAAGAGGAGGTTGGCGTATTAGTCATCAAATCTTTGATGACTCTCATCTTTCGAATCAGTCTCTACGGGGGTAGGAAATTAATTTCGTTTCAAGAACTTTCGAACTTGTTCTGACGTTATTGTCCGTTTCTTTGAATGATTCAAAGTCTTGAACCGATCAACCAGCTGACACAAACGATAGAAATCATCGGCATCAGCAACCCGATCAAGTTTGTCGATTATCGATAATCCAACCTTTACATGCTCTTTTTTAAGGACCACATAGGGTTGAACCATGACCAATACTTTCTTAACTTCATCAGGTTCAACAATCGTATAATCGCTGATTCCTGTTTGACGGTGACGTATATACCCGCAGTGCAACTTTTTTTCAACCACTGCAGTATCTTCACATTATCTCTTTTCTGATAGAAAGCGACCGTACTTCGTATCTGATAACCGCACTTATAGTCCTTTCGCCTTACTATCTGAAAAAAAATACTGCCGTCACCATCAGGAAATCCCGCGATATAGCACTCGTTGTTTGGTTCATTAATATCCACCTTCCCTCGGTATTACCCTTTCTCCGTTCGGATGGAGAAGTCGGGTTCCACCGATATGAGCCAACTATATTTTTCTCAACCTTACGGCTGAGCAACGCAGTTTCCTACGTTCTGAACCCAGCTCACGTACCGCTTTAATGGGCGAACAGACCAACCCTTGGGACCTTGTCCAGCCCCAGGATGCGATGAGCCGACATCGAGGTGCCG
>JBBIHN010000067.1:0-5085 GCA_037446995.1 Caldifarciminota bacterium
GTATCAATTTCAGGATATTGCTTGATTATCGTATCGATAATTTCGTATCTGAACGCAGAAGGATCATTGAGGGGAAATTGACCATAAATCAATGCTGGTCCATCAACCACGATAATATGTGGCGGTGGCGTGCCGGGCCGAGGATTGGGATGCGGACCATGATAAGATTTGAATGTCACATAAGCCATCGTATCGTTCACAGCCATTGATGGCGCACCTACACCCCACAAGAATGTGTCATAGGTATGGAAAAGAATCGCTGGCTCAGACCAGGCAAGACCATCATACGCACTATACTGAAGGCTATCCTTCTATTGTCTGGTGACCAATCAGGAAAGAACCCTTCTGTTTTTAAGATTTTCATCGCCTTGGTCTCGACATTAATCTTGCAGATGTTTCTGTTCTGCACATACACGATTTCATTACCGTCCGGTGACCAGTCCGGCGACCAGCCGGCAGTTAAGAATTCCGACTCCATTGTCTCCAAATCCAATATCCATATTCCGGGTCTCCGGTTTTCCTCATCGGTTTTGTTCCAAGAACAACCAATAAATAATATAGGCAGCAGACTCACAATCGGAATATCATTGGGATTATGAAAATACGCAATATATCGTCCATCCGGTGACCACGCTGGTTCCTCATCAGTACATCGTATCACGGGATATGGTTCCTCTTTTCCGCATCCAAAAATTAGTAGCGTCACTGCGATAATATGAATACTGTAAGTATTCAATGGAAATTGGAAAAACCGGCGAAAATTGATCGAAGAGTTTAGGGGTATAGATAATTCCATTTTTATCCCATTCTTTCATAAATTATGTATCGCATAGGTCTATATGTCAATAGTTTGTTGATTAAGCCGTAATTTTCCTACGTTAGAGCAGCAGCGCCCAGATCGCAGACCAAGCCCAGTATCCGGTAAAATTCCAGTATATCCTTTGTTTTATAGCGAAGCTGGCGTCCGCCTGTTCTTTTAATACCGGGAAGCGGTTCACAGACATCGGCGATCAGCGTATTTATCACCTCAAAGTCCGCGATCAAAGGTTTTTTGAAATTGAATGGTCTAAGTATCTTAATTCTATTGCATGCCCGGCATGCTTTTAACTCAATCTCGGCGGTGACCTCGGCCGGCAGGCGTATGCGGGCCGCGCAACGCGATATGCCATATTTGGTGGTAACGGTTTCCACGCCGGGACCGAAAAATTTCTTAACTTCCTTGCTTAGCTGATCGTCGCCGGTAACCAGTCCCAGGGGCACGCCGTAAAATCCGGCGACCGCGGCATTGATCTCGGTTTCGCCGACCTCGACGCCATTTATTCTTATCCGGTAAATCAGGGATGACGAATAGGTGTGGTCCATCAGGCCCCGGCGGGTGCCGGCCATGGCATGATATCCGATCAGCATCAGCACATCAAAAGACCGGTCAATGTCCTGGATCATATAGTAAGTGCGGGGCGTGCCTTTTACCAGTTGAATCCCCGGTTCCAGCTTCTCGATCAGCAGGTTCATGCCCTCGGCGTGAGAATCGCAGACGATGATGGCCGCGTTTGGTTTTGCTTTCCTGATGCCCCGCACCGCGGCATTGACTTCACCGGTCGCGATCTGGCGGATCATGCTCCAATTGTCCGAGTCCTTGCGGTATTCGCTGCGGGATGCTATCGCGCTTACTCCTTCGATATCGAAAGAGATAAATGCCTTGAATAATCTTTTCATGGGCAATTATACAGTCGCGCTTCACGCTGTCAAGGGAACCCGGGAAACGGCGGGTATCTGCCCAGACTAGTCACGCTCGTGGCGAGGGCCTCTTGACAATTCATCGTCGCCTCTTATAATTATTCACAAGGAGGCCTTATGAGTAAACTGGGCATAGCTGTATCAATAATCTGTATGGGGGGGTATACTATTAGCTGAATCCCTGCCGCCGGATGGCTGGCGGGTGCCGATATCCCTGGTTACTGCCGATTACACGCAGCGCTATTCTGATATTGCGACGACTGGCGACAATGTTCATGTGATCTGGGCGGACGATCGCGAAGGTTATTGTCGATTGTACTACAGGAAATCCACGGACAATGGTTTTACCTGGTCAGGCGAAAACCTGATCTCGCGGGAAGGTGAGGTAGTCGTTAGCGAAAAGCGTAACATCTGCATTACTGCCAGCGAGGACCAGCTTTATGTCGTATATTCAGTCGATGTGGGTGGTGACTATTCGGTCATGTTTTGCCGTTCGACCAATAATGGTGGGATATGGGAGGGATATCAAGCTATTGAAGATGAACTATCGACACTGCCTCAGCCTTCGATCAGCCTTGCTGATGACTCGATTCGTGTTGTCTATTGCGACGAACCGGATATTGTCTATGTGGCGTCGGGGAACAACGGAAATACCTGGTATTCCTACGATTATCTCAACTTTTACCGCAGTATTTGTCGGAATGGCCAGACATAATAACAATCAACAATCGACCTCATATCGCTTGCATTGCCGGCTATGGTGCTTGGGCATATGCAAGACATTTAGGAACTTATTGGGAATTATACGGTTGGGAAGGTGCTACTGGAGATACCTATAACAATTCTCGCTTAGTTGCTGATGATAGTGGTAATCTGTGTATGGTGTTCGATTATGTGAAGGTTATCGTACAACCGCCAAATCCTACGCAGACCTGGCGATCTCTATGGCGCAGTTATTCGACAGACGGCGGCGATAATTGGGAATGGGGTTCATATTTCAGCCGACGGTTGATGGTGGGCCGGAAAACCACGATATAATACATGATTCGGACGACAAACTTATGCTTGCTTACGGTAAGTATCCGGACGAAGATTTGTGGAGTTGTGTATCGACTGATTTTGGTGAAACCTGGGGAGATGAATTCGAGCTTGCCGACGGATTTGGTGGCGGAGAGGCGCCGGCTTTTGCGCCGCATCCGTCGATTATCAGGAATACCATATCGAAACACGTGGTCTTCGAAAGATGGGTCGCAGGAAATTTTGATCTGGCATATATGGCAATGGATGACTTAATGCTGTCAGATACGCCGGAGGCGACTGCCTACAACTCGGCGCCGCATCTGGTCAGGGACTTGTTCAACGGCAACCTGCATCTGGTCTATCAATCCCAGAACCGGGTTCATTACTCGTTCTCGAACGATAATGGCCAGACCTGGGCGCCGTATCACATAACCGAAGATCCGCTGACCGGGCAAAAAGAATATGGCCGGAACCCTTCGGTCGGGTTGAATCCGGGGTTTTTTGCCTGTGATCCGTGCTTGGTGTTCATTGACAGTGAGAATCAGGTCAAATACCGCTATCGGGACATTGGCGGTGAGTGGCAGGATTTTACGAGTCTGCCATATGTCGGTCTTGAGCCCGGACCGTCGGCGCTAGCCACTTATGGCGGCGATGTTTTTGTTGTTTTTTCAGTGATGAACTGGCTTGGCAGTGAGGATTATGTCAGCGCCGTGCTTTTTTATCAGTTTTATATGGACGCTGGCGAATCGCCCGAACCGGTCATCCTAGATCAGGCGAATGACGGCAGGCTTTACAACAGCAACGTGTCCATCACAATTGACGGCAATGGCGATCCGCATGTTGCCTGGAGCAAGAAACTAGCGCCTGATAGACCTGAAGACATTTTCTATCGCTGGCGAGATAATGGTAATTGGGATCCATCTCTTGATCAAGATCCTTTTGAGGTTTCTCGACAGGCTGATGCTCCTTCGATATTCCCTCACATTGATGATTATGAAATTTATCGCCGGCGAAAACATATTCTCAGGAACCGATGGGAAGCCAAAAGTGAATACAGCCATGAATATGCGACCTGCGAGTATCCGGTCAATGCGGCGGTGGATTTCTCGGTTTGGTGCGAAACCCCGGTATCTCAATCCGATATTCGCTATCGCAGCGATACCTACGGTTGGGGCTGGGTCAGCCAAGCACAAGAGAACGAATACTATTGCCATAGTCAATTACAGCGCGATTGGTATCCCTGGGATCTATACACGATCTTCACTAAAGGTAACGAGATCCCTTATCGCATTGTCGGCGTGCATCAGCAATTTGGCGGCGACGAGCGCGGTAGCGAATCGCCGTTATACCAAGTTGAAACCGGCAAAGAACCGGCTTCGGTATTTTGTTTACAGCGCGACCGGGCGATTGATTACGGCAATTACTTAGTTGACTATGCGAGCCAGGAGTTGATTTATGACCTGTGCTTTCTTGAGACCATATTCCCCTTCCATAAGATAAGAGGCACCATTTATTTTGAAGGCAGTGCCGATAAAACCCATGAAATACTGGTGAATGGCGAGAAAGAAACGACGATTGTCGCCAAACCCGATCAAGCTTATGACTTTGAAATCCTGATTCCGCGCGAACTCTATCAGGTTACGCCTCGGGTTACGGTGTCGATCAAGAATCCAGCTGACGACGGGGCATATCTGTCTGGGCTCAAGGTTTTCCGTTTGCTTGACGGCAGATCGGGTGGCGGGCCTCAATCCGCGGGCAGTCGTGCCTTAGCGAATTCGGTCAGTTTGGCGGCAAGTCCCAATCCTTTTGGTGACCGGCTGACAATTCGATTGTCGTATTCATCTCCGCTGGATCGAGATGCAGAACTTAGAATTTATGATGTGGCTGGCCGGTTAATCAAGCAATATCGCGGGTTAGATTCTCAGTCAGAGCTAATCTGGTTGGGTGACGACGACAATGGAAAGCGGCTTTCCAATGGTGTATACTTTCTGCGACTAGAATCCGGCAATGAAACATTGACCGTAAAGGCGGTTATGGTCAAGTAGCGGGACTATCTGGAGGAGGGTAATTCCCTCCTCCAGAAAGGAGTTTAGATGAAACAATTTCACTGCCGAATGATAATGATATTAGTTGCGGTTATGATTTCGTTAAGCCATTCAATCACTTTTCGACGCGTGACCGAATTTTCAATCGGTAGCATAGAGCGCGCTTTTGGTTTTGATACGGATCAGGATGGCCGGCAAAATTTGATATATGAGGCATATACCGGACCCGGACCAATTGAGTTCTGGGAGCATGTCGGCTATGACAAGTATGTATTGGAAGATA
>JBBIHN010000067.1:5095-10302 GCA_037446995.1 Caldifarciminota bacterium
CAAGTACTACGATAGAAATATACGACATTGGCTTTCTGGATGCCGATTCGCTGGTCGACATGGTGGGTAGTCAGTGCGGCGGAACTCACCCATTATATGTTTATGAATCGCCTTCTCTGAACTCCCATCCAACCAATGTTGTGTGGGTGGGCTATTTCCGTGACAATCTCTACGGCGGTTATATTACCGACCTTGATCAGGACGGTCAAAAGGAAATACTGTTCTGCTATTCTCCAGTGGCGCAGCCAGGTCATCGTACCTGTGTTTACGAGAACACCGGCGACAATGAATATACTCTGGTCTGGCAGGACACGATTCGCGAGTCGTCGTATTTCGTGCACGGTGATTTTGATCAGGACGGACTAGTAGAGTTTGTCTCGGGTAATGCATACGGCCATGTTCACATCTGGGAGTGCATCGGCAATAACGATTATCAGTATATTTTCCTCGATACTTTGCCCAGGCCTGGCAACTATGATATATTTTGTGCCGATGACATGGATGGCAATGGCAAGATCGAGTTCTTGTTCACTTCAACCTATAACTACTACGACCGAGCTTATCTCTACTGCTATGAAGCAATCGAAGACAATAATTATGAATATTTTCTGATTGATTCGATTACTGGATTACCTATCACAAGAAAAGATCAGAGCAGCGCCTGCGGCGACATTGATGGTGACGGTATTGAGGAGATCGTCTGGTCGACTTATAATCAATGGCATGTTTATAAAGCCTATGGCGTTCATGACTATCGGAGAATTTATAGTGGTGCCTGGACTCAGCAGGAAATTACTCGAATGAGTGTCCATGACTTGAACGAAAACGGCTATCCGGAGATAATTGAAGTTTGGTATATAAATGCCATTCCATCTCGGCACGGAGTGGTTATCTGGGAGATCGAGGGGGTGCGTTTGCATCAGCCTAATGGCGGCGAGGGGTTGAATCCGGATCAGCAATATTTGATCACCTGGGAGAAATTCGATCCGCCCGGCGCCGATTCGTTTGCTCTGTTTTATTCGGTTGACAACGGCTTCGATTATGACACGATAATAACCGGCTTAGCGGGCAATGACACTTCGTATTTATGGACGGTTCCGAACGTGATTTCCGATTCCTGTTTAGTCATGATCTGGGCATATGGTCCGCCCAGACCGGGCGAAGATGTCCCCCGGGGCACGGCCTGGGACTTTTCGGATACGTTGTTTAGAATCGTACCAGTAGGCATTGAGGAAGATGCAAGCATCAGGATAACGGATTTCAATCTAAGGATAATACCGAATCCAGTAGTAAATAGAATCAAAATCGATTATTCAATACCGAAAAATACAAACGTAAAGATTATCATTTATAATTCCCTGGGGCAGATCGAAGCGATTTTGGTTGATGACTATAAGACATCCGGTACATATGAATTATCTTTTGATAAGAGTAAGAATTTACCCAGCGGTATTTACTTCATACAGCTGCAGACACAAGAAACGACCACAACCAAAAAAATTATGAAATTGCGATGACCGATGATCGTTTTGTCATTTTACCAATTGACAAAATGATGCAGATAGACTATTCATTCTTATGGCATTCCAGAATATTGTGACTTTGGTGTTGCACAATGTTATTTAAGGCGTGTATACTAAATTCTTGGATGACGGTTTAGTACTTGTGTGTTGACATTGACGTAGCAATAGCTACAATTAAGTATGCATCTCGGTGGTTATGTTTTTCTGCTATTAGTCCTGATAATCACCCTGATACTCTTAATACTGATTTTCACCCTGGCGGGTTCTAAGAAAAGGGGTAAGGTCGTCAACCAATTCGATATTCTCGCCGATGAACTGGAGCGCCACAAGAAGGAGAACATTTACCTGAAGAATGATCTAAGAAGGATCAACTCGGTCGATAATCTGTTCTTTGCTTCGATCATCAGGCTGGCGTCAAAACTGAACCCGTCTGACATAGCCCGGGAAACAAGCGTTTTGATGCAGAATTCGATTGACGCGGATGAAGTGGCAATATTCCTCGCGGACGAACGCGGCACGCGTTTGACGATTATCGAACAACGTGGATTAAGGGACGATTGGATACCCAAGCTGGTATATGAAATGAAAGATGAGCGGCGCAAGGGCAAAGTCGGCAATTGTTATGACAAGAAGCATCCGATCATCAAGACTGAATATTTCGGTCCGAAAATAGAAGAACCCTATCCGGTGTTCGACCCGGATATTTGCTATCCGCTTTTTTTTCAGGAGAAACGTTTTGGCGTGATCGCGATCACGCGGCAGCGTGAGCTCGAAGAACGCGAAAGAAATCTGCTGGGCGTTGTCGCCAGCATTACCGGCGCGGCATTGAACAACACGCGGAGTTTCGCCGATATCACCTACACGGCCCAGACCGATCCCTTGACCAAATTATATAATATCGGTTATTTCAACGAAAAGCTCGAGGATGAACTGAACCGAGCAAAGCGTTTTGGCCATAACCTTTCAGTGGCGATCATGGATCTTGATAATTTCAAAGCATATAATGATACCTACGGTCATCAGGCCGGCGATCATCTATTGGTTCAGATCGGACAGATATTGATCAACCATTTTGATAAAACCGACACGATCGCCCGCTATGGCGGCGACGAGTTCATAGTTCTGTGTCCGCAAATCGACAAAAACGAAACGGCGATAACATTCAGTCTATTGCTTAACGAATTGAGCGTGTATGACTTCAGCCGCGGACCGCGGAAAGTCAAGGTGTCTTTTTCCGCCGGGATCGCGTCCTATCCGGATGACGCTTCGGACGCGGTCGATCTCAAGAAAAAGGCCGACAGCGCTTTGTATGAAGCGAAAGATGAAGGCCGTAACAACGTGAAAGTCTTTCGTCCAAAACTTGAGCACGTTTGATTGGGAAGCCGTTTTTTCCTTTGATCATAAATGCAGAATCTAATTACCGCAATCAATGACCGTGCACGATCGATAAAGACGCGACCGGTAAAACTAATGGAGGTGTGCGGTACCCACACGATGGCGATCGGCAGGTCGGGTATCAGATCAATGCTGCCCGAAAATATCGATCTTTTATCCGGTCCGGGCTGCCCGGTATGCGTCACGCCGGTCGAGATAATCGACTACGCGATCGAACTTGCGAAAAGAGACGATACAATAATCGTAACTTTCGGCGATATGGTCAGGGTGCCGGGGACCGGTTCGACTCTCGAAAACCACGGACCGGTAATCGTTTATTCACCGCTTGACGCGATCAAGATCTGCGAAGAGAATCCCGACAAATCGATTGTTTTTATCGGTATCGGTTTTGAAACGACCGCGCCGACGATCGCGGCGACCATCCTGACCGCGGTCAAGCGAAAACTATCCAATTTTTATGTCATACCCGCATTCAAAATCATCCCGCCGGCGCTTGAGTTCATCGCTTCGGCCCCGAAGCTCGATATACACGGACTAATGCTTCCCGGGCATGTTTCAGCGGTCATCGGTTCGGATCCCTATAGGTTCTTAGCGGATAAATATAAATTGCCTGGTTGCGTAACCGGTTTTGAACCAATCGAGATCCTTAAGGGGATCTTGAATCTGGTCGATCAGATCGCCGATGGGAGAGTCGAGATCGCGATCGAGTACCGGAAGGCCGTGACACCGCGAGGCAATATCGAAGCTCAAAAGTTGTTGAAAAAAGTTTTCGAGATCACTGACTCAAAATGGCGCGGTATCGGCATTATTCCGAGATCAGGCTTGACTTTAAACAATGATTATCTTTATCTGGATGCAATCAAGCGTTTCAAGATCGAAATACCAGCGTCAATCGAGCCCAAGGCATGCATCTGCGGTCAGGTGTTGCTGGGATTGCAAAAACCCACGGCATGTGCGCTTTTCGGGAAAAAATGCACGCCAATGGAACCGGTCGGACCGTGCATGGTATCGTCCGAAGGATCGTGCGCGGCGTATTATAAATACCGTAATACAGACGATACTCGCTAACCGCTAAACGCTAATCGGCAACGAATAGTAAGTACTAAACACTAAGAACTTTGAAAGACAGTACTCGGTGGGCGCTAGGCCCAAATCGGCAAGCGGAAAGGAATTGTAAGAACTGAATACTAAATTTAAAATTCAATTCTTCTGTTTTGATCATTCGAACTTAGGATTTGTTTGGGATTTATAATTTTTTTCTTTAGGCATTTTGGACTTTTAGGTATTTTTGATTTTGTCATTGGATCTGATATGAGAAAAATGGAAATTACTAAGAAGTTGATTGATGAGCTCTACGCTCTCCTCTCGCCTTGCCGGCTTTGCCCGCGCGAGTGCGGGGTTGACCGTCTGAAGGGAGAAATCGGCAGCTGCAAGGCCGGTTTGAAGATCAAGGTTTCGGCCTTTCATCAGCATTTCGGAGAGGAAGCACCGCTGGTCGGCCAGTACGGTTCGGGCACGATATTTTTCTCTTATTGTAATATGCATTGCGTTTTCTGCCAGAACTACGAGATCAGCCAGCTGGGGCTGGGCAGTCCGGTCAGCGAAGAGCAGCTTGCCGTCATGATGATGAATCTTCAGAATCAGGGCTGCCACAATATTAACCTGGTCACGCCGACGCCATGGGTGCCGCAAATCGTTAGGGCATTGAGCATTGCTTATGAAAACGGGCTTGATATACCGATAGTTTATAATTGCGGCGGCTATGAATCCTTGAACACGATCAGAATGCTGGACGGCATAATCGACATTTACATGCCGGATCTTAAATACGCCGATGATGATCACGCGCTTAAGTACTCCGGCGCGCCCGGTTACTGGCAAGCGGCGGCCGAATCGTTGATCGAGATGCGTCGCCAGGTCGGCGATCTAAGGATTGAGAATGGCATTGCCCAAAAAGGACTATTAATACGCCACCTGGTCCTGCCCAACAATATTGCCGGCAGCAGAAAATGCTTTGAGTTCATCCGGAAACATTTATCAGCAAGCAGCCATGTGAACGTAATGGCCCAGTATCACCCATGCTATAACGCCCATAAATACCCAAAGATCGACCGGTATTTAAAGCCGATCGAGTTCCAGCAAGCCCTGGCCGCCTTGCGGTCTGTTGGTCTTGCGGAAAACGATTTGTAACCCCGTTGACTTCTGCCAAAATCTGATTACTCTATATTAGCGTTTTTAATTAATTACCGGTTACTAGTTACACGACTTTTGCGTTTTTTAAAGAATATA
>JBBIHN010000068.1:0-9964 GCA_037446995.1 Caldifarciminota bacterium
AACGCTTTGAAATTTTACTATGGCACAATGCTCAAGAAAAGATTTATTTATGAAGCCCACATTCAACCAGCAAGTGCAACACCAGTCAATTGATGGAACACTTCAGACGGTGTTCTAAAATGGAGGCATTTTCTCGGTCGTGAGTTTAGTGCATGTTCAATTTTCGCAATCCGACGATCGGATATTTTGCTGAAGTCCGTCTTTTTGGGTAAATACCTCCGGATGAGGCCGATTATGTTCTCCACCGTTCCTTTTTCCCAGCTATGATACGGAGTACAGAAGAAAGACGCGGTGCCCAGGTTCTTGTTGATCTCTTCATGCTCCACATTTTCATGGCCATTATCATAGGTGATGGTCTGCCGGATGTCAACAGGATAGATACCAAGCACTTTCTGAATCGTCGTGCGTACCGCAGCCGAAGTGGTCTGCTTAATCTTTCTGATGATAACCACGCGGCTGGTTCTATCACCAAGCACCTGTAATGCCGCCTTGCTCTTTCTCGAAACCACCGTATCCGCCTCCCAGTCACCAACGCGTTCTCGTTTCTCCGCAATCGCCGGCCGTGCTTCGATGGAAACCCTATTCGGAATGTGGCTCTTTCGGTGCTTACGGCTGTGACCCCGGTGCCTGCGCTTTTTATTGTGCCGGACCAGATATCGGATGAGATCCTTCCGTTCCGCATAGATATACTGGTAGATAGCTTCGTGACTGATCCGGATACCCGGATGGTCGATTGGTAAACGACCCGCGATCAACTCGGGAGATAAACCCTCTTTCAGATGCTGCACTACATACGCCCGGATCTCCTGATTCTTCAGGCGAACCCGAAGGTGCGAGGTAACCCAGCGGTGTTGTGCCCGCTCCTGCGCCTTATGACTGAGATAATACCCCTTATAAATCGCCGGGGCATTCCGGCGCAGCTCCCGGGATACCGTTGCCTTATCCCGACCGATTGCTTCCCCAATCTCCCGCATGCTATATCCCTGGGCCTTCAAGACCGCAATGAAATCCCGCTCGTCCTTTGACAAGTGCTTGTATCTCCTTTCCATAACGCTTTGATCTCCTTCCTCCCATTATACCCATTTCTTCCTCAAAGCGTTGCACTTGCTTATTGAACTCGTGAATCATAATTACGACATAAAGGGGGAATTTATGAACCGTATTGTGGCCGTTAAAGTAATGTCCGATTATAAAGTCTGGATAAAGAATGGCGGCATTGGAAACTATGTGTGTAGATACGGACATTATTATTGACTATTTACTGCTTAGCACCTTGAATAGTTTAATTCTAATTCTCGGTAGCATGCTGCAGAGTTTCCATGTCATTCCCTGGCATGCCTGTCCTGAGTTTATCGACGGAACCAGGGAATCCAGGAAAACAAAGAGACACAATAGACTGGATTCCGCATCAAGTGCGGAATGACGGCGCACATTCGACGGCATTTGATTAGACTGCTTAATGGTCTCCTTAATAATTAGATGTCAAGTTATTTATGCGACAGCACATTAGTATGCTGTATCATGAATCCTGCATCAGGTATCGATATTTCCTGCCGCTTACCGTTTGCGGTTTACGTTTCTCTATTTTCTTGGTGTTTAGTTTTTACTGTATGTTACCGCTTGGTGTCTGGCGACTATTGATTAGTGTCTATTCATTTTCTTCGCTTTGAAACTGAGGTATTCGTAGATGAAGTCGTCGAGATCCCCATCTATGACATTGTCGATCAGCGAGACCGTATAATCAGTGCGGTGATCCTTGATCATCTTGTAGGGATGGAAAACATACGAGCGGATTTGATGTCCCCAGGCAATATCGGTTTTCTGGGCTTCGAGCTTATCAAGCTTCTCGTCTTCTCTTTTCTTGTAATAATCATACAGCTTGGAGCGCAGGATCTTCATCGCATTGTTGCGGTTCTGCAGCTGGGATCTTTCGTTCTGGCACTGAACAATTATGCCGGTTGGAAGGTGAACGATCCGTACTGCCGATGATACTTTGTTGACGTTCTGACCGCCGTGCCCGCCCGCCCGGTAGGTGTCGATACGCAGGTCATCTTCATCTATAGTAAATTGGATTTCTTCGATCTCCGGGTAGGCAAAGACTGACGCAAAAGAGGTGTGCCGCTTGGCATTGGTATCGAAGGGGGAGATCCGGACCAGCCGGTGTATGCCGACCTCTGCTTTCAACAGGCCGTAGGCATAGTCGCCGATAACTTCGATCGTTGCGTCTTTGATCCCGGCAATATCGCCCGGCACGACATCAAGGACGTTATGTTTGAATCCTCTGCGCTGCAGCCAGCGCGTGTACATTCGAAACAGCATTTCAGCCCAGTCGCAGGATTCGGTGCCGCCGGCACCCGGGTGAATGGTGAGAATGCAGTCTTTGTTGTCATCTTCGCCGCCGAGAATAAGTTTCAGGTCCATTTCGTTGATCTGGCGCGATAACCGCGCGATCTCCTGCACCGCCTCATTGACCATTTTCTCATCGATCCGGTTCAAGGAGACGATTTCTTCGAGCATTTCGATGTCCGATTCAGTGCGTCTGATGTCGTTGATCCAGGTTTGTTTCCGGCTGATCTCAGCCATTATCTGCTGGGCAGTACTGCGGTCACCCCAGAAATTTGGGGCCGCGGTCCTGGCTTCGAGTTTCTTTATGTCTTCGATCAGCTGCTCCGGGTCAAAGATGCTCCTTGACTTTCCGGAGTCGTTTTCTTAGATCATTGATATCGTCGGCATTGATGGTATTTGCGCTGACCGGTTTTTTCATTTTTTGGTGGATTTCTTCCTTGTTTTGCGCGGGGTCGTATATTTTTTCATGAAGCGCTCAACGCGGCCGGCCGAGTCGACGATCTTCTGCCGTCCGGTGAAAAACGGATGGCATTTTGAACATAGATCGATCGATATTTTCTCAACCGTTGACCGGGTTTCGATCTTGTTGCCGCAGGCGCATGAAACCACGCAGTTAAAATATTTAGGATGGATTTTTTTCTTCATAATCAAACTCCTTGATTACACGACTTTTGTAAATTCAATGAACCCAAATCTTATCTTCTTTAAAAAACGCAAAAGTCGTGTCCTTAGTCACCGGTGCTCATTGAATCAAGAAATTCCTTGTTTGATCCGGCGCGTTTCATCTTATCGGTGAGAAATTCCATCTGTTCGATCACGTTCATCTCGGACAGGAACTTCCTGAGGATCCACAGGCGGTTTATCTCGAATTCATTGAGCAGCAGTTCTTCTTTTCGGGTGCCGGATTTGTAAAGGTCGAGGGCCGGGAAGATTCGGCGGTCGGACAACCGACGATCCAGTATCAACTCAAGGTTGCCGGTGCCTTTGAATTCTTCGAAAATCACCTCGTCCATGCGGCTTCCGGTGTCGATCAGGGCGGTCGCGATGATCGTCATACTGCCGCCCTCTTCGATCTTCCGGGCCGAACCGAAGAATTTCTTCGGTTTCTGCAAAGCGGTGGAATCCAATCCGCCGGAGAGCGTCTTGCCGGAATGGGGAACAACCGAGTTATGCGCGCGGGCGAGGCGGGTTAGACTATCAAGCAGTACCACCACGTCCTTTTTTGACTCGACTAGCCTTTTCGCCCTTTCGAGGATTATCTCGCCGACTTCGGTGTGTCGTTCCGGCGTCTCATCGAAGGTCGAAGAAACAACTTCGGCATCCACCGATCTTTCGAAATCGGTGACTTCCTCGGGGCGTTCATCGATAAGCAGGACGATCAGTTTGATCTCCGGGTGATTGGCGGTTATCGAATTGGCGATCTTCTGCAGCAATATCGTCTTGCCGGCCCGCGGCGGCGATACGATCAACCCCCGCTGTCCTTTTCCGATCGGCGTGAAGAGGTCGACGATACGCATTGCGTAGTCGCTTTTACCTTCGATTTCGAGATGAATTCGTTCATTGGGGTAAAGCGGCGTAAGATTATCGAAGAGCATCCGTTCGCGAAATTGACCGAGCGGTATGCCGTTGATGTGCTCGATCTTGATCATCGCAAAATAACGTTCGCCTTCGCGCGGCGGCCGGGCAAGACCTTTGATATGGTCGCCCACTTTGAGGTTGAATTTCCGGATCTGAGATATCGAGAGATAGATGTCGTCCGGGCTTTGCAGGTAGTTGTAGTTTGGCGAACGCAAAAATCCGTAGCCTTCACTATGCACTTGAAGAACGCCCTCGACCGGCACCAGCTCGGACCGCTGCGTTTCCGCCTCGACAATGGCATGGATCAGATCCTGTTTCTTGAGATCCGTGTAGTTGGACAGTCCCAGTCCTTTTGCTATGTCAAGCAGTTCATCGACCTTTTTCCGTCTTAGTTCCATTATTTCCATAATGCACCTTCCTGATTCCGTTCAAGTTGGAATCCACATTCACAAAAGATAAGCAAATCAGCTTGTAGAAAACATCTGCAGGTTTACCCTGGAAATCATCATCACCATCTTGGCAGTAATGTGACTTTACGCGCGCCGGTAATTCCCTGTCCGATTATCTCATCTTTTCAGACGATCTTGTTAATGAGCAGAAGATAACGCCATCGGCTTAATATTATTGCTTTCAGTATAGTCAATTATACGTATCGGCGAAAATTTGTCAATAGTTTTGTACCATTTTTTCAATCGCGCTTCGGGCGGCGGTTTGGATCTCCGGGTTGACTTCGATCTCGTGCCGGCCGTCCTCCAGCGCCCAGATGGCCTTTTCCAAAGTCGTCAGCTTCATATTGGGACAGATCGCGTGAGCACTGCCGGCAATGAAAGTCTTGCCCGGGTTGATCTTTCTCAATCGGTGCAGAAGGCCGGTCTCGGTGCAGATTATGAATTTTTCGGTTTTCTGATCACGGGCAAAACCGATCATCTGGGAGGTCGAGCAGATCCGGTCCGCGATCGCCTGGACTTCGACGCGGCATTCGGGATGAACAAGGACCAGCGCATCAGGATGCTCTTCTTTCAATGCCAGTACCCCTTCATGCGTGAAAACCATGTGGGTGGGGCAATATCCGTTCCAGATATGGTATTTTTTTTCGGGGACCAATCGCTCGATATACGCGCCAAGATACTTGTCCGGGCTGAAAATGACCGCGTCGGCGGCGGTCGATCGAACGATCTCCACACCATTGGCCGATGTGCAGCAAACATCGGAAAGCGCTTTGACCGCCGCGGTTGAATTGATGTAGGTGATTGCCGCTGCGTGCGGGTGCTTCATTTTCTCGGCCTGTAATTGTTCAGGGGTTATCATATTCGCCATCGGGCAGCCGGCGTGCAGGTCCGGGAGAAGAACCTTCTTACCGGGATTCAGTATTTTTGCGGTTTCCGCCATGAAATGCACGCCGCAGAAAAGTATTGTCGAGCACTGAATGCTTTGACTGATGCGTGCGAGTTCAAGCGAATCGCCGACATAATCGGCAATATCCTGGATTTCTGCCGGCTGGTAATTATGGGCGAGAATGACCGCGTTCTTCTGCTTCTTGAGCTGATCGATCCTCTTACCCAAGGAATTCATCGGGTCAGTCGACGACGACACTTGGCAGTATTATGTAGTTGATTGGATTGACCGCCTGATCAATCACCCGGACCTCGTAGTGGAGATGGGGGCCGGTCGATTTCCCGGTATTGCCGACATAGGCGATAACGGCTCCGCGTTTCACCGTTTGACCGGTTTCAACAATAATCCGCTGGCAGTGGCAGTAGCGGGTCTTTAAGCCGTAGCCATGATCGATCTCGACGGTCAGCCCAAATCCTCCCTGATCGTCGGCGCTTCGGACCGTACCGTCGGCTGTGGCGACGACCGGCGTTCCGGGCGGCGCCGCGATGTCAATACCTTCATGTATTCTTACCTCGCCGGTGAATGGATCGACGCGATAGCCGAAACCGCGCATGAACCAGCCTTGAACCGGCAAGATCGACGGCGTATGGTTGCGTAAATGCCGTTGATCCTCCATCTTTGCCGTGAGCTGTTGAAAACTCATTTTCTGAAAGCGCGACCGGGCGAGTAGTTGATCCAGTAACTGACCGAGCTCGGTCATGTTGTCCAGAACCTGGGCCGGAATGTCGATATCGATCTTTGGACCGGCACCACCGACGCCCATTGATCTGAGTTCGTCATCTATTGGACTCAGCAGGACATAGGACCGCAGTTTCTCGTCATACATCTTCAGACGGTTGATCAAGTTGGTGATCCCCTCTAATTTTCCTTCCATGCGCGCTATTTCTATGCGGACAAAACGATTTTCTCTGGACAGTTGAGTAAGGCGCTTGGCATCGGTCTGACGATCGGCGAAAAGCACGATATTGTAGACGAAGGCGGCGAGAAAAATGACCAAGAAGATCCCCGCCAGAACGATAAGGAAAAACCGTATCCTCAAGTTAACGCTTCTGTTTTCACTGCTTGAAACGAGTATTATGTCCAAATCATTACCTCTGGCTTATTATAGAGACGATTGTAAATTTGTCAAGAAAAATAAGTGAGGTCTCCATTCTTACACGTGCAATTGACATAGCATTCTTTTCCAGTTAAAATGAAGTGCTGGTTTTCGATTGGAGGTTTGATGAAAAAAACAAAAACTATGAGGAATTTTATCTATAAACCCATACATGCACCGACCGGAACATCGATCGCCTGCAAGGGCTGGCAGCAGGAAGCCGCGATGCGCATGTTGATGAACAATCTTGATCCAGATGTCGCCGAGAATCCTGAGGAACTTGTTGTATATGGCGGGAGTGGCCGTGCCGCCCGCAACTGGGAATGCTATAATGCAATAATCCGATCCCTGAAGAATCTGGAAAACGATGAAACACTGCTCATTCAATCTGGGAAGCCGGTTGCTGTTTTCAGAACCTTTTCCCATGCACCCAGAGTTCTGATCGCTAATTCATTATTGGTGCCGGCCTGGGCGAATTGGGATTATTTTCGTAAAATGGAAGCTCTGGGACTGATTATGTATGGTCAAATGACCGCGGGATCGTGGATATATATTGGAACTCAAGGAATAATACAGGGAACTTATGAGACTTTCGGAGCATGCGCGAAAAAAGAGTTCAATGGATCGCTTAAAGGTAAATGGGTTCTAACCGCTGGTATGGGCGGAATGAGCGGTGCCCAGCCCCTGGCCGTGACCATGAATGAAGGAGTTATTCTCGATATCGAGGTCGACCGGCAACGCATTGAGCGAAGAATTAAACAGGGGTTTTGCGATAAAATGGCCGATGATCTGGATCAGGCTCTTGCCATGGTCCAGCAGGCAGTCAAGAGAAAAGAACCTCTTTCGGTCGGACTGGTTGGTAATGCAGCGGACATTGAACCCGATCTTGCGCGCCGCGATATTATACCCGATGTGCTGACCGATCAAACATCGGCTCATGACGAGTTGAACGGCTATGTGCCGGCCGGTATCTCATTAGAAGAAGCAATCGCGCTGCGCGCGAGAGATCCTGACGAATACCGAAAGCGGGCAATGGATTCGATCGCCCGACAGATGGCGGCAATGCTCACGATGCAGAAGAAGGGCGCGATCGCTTTTGACTATGGCAATAATATAAGGAGTCAGGCCGAAAAAGCAGGTATTGAGAATCCTTTTGTTATTCCCGGATTCGTCCCCGAATACATCCGTCCCCTATTCTGTCAGGGTAAAGGGCCTTTTCGCTGGGCGGCATTGTCCGGCGACAGAAAAGACATTGACATGCTGGACAACAGGGTAATCGAGATGTTTGGCAAAGAACCGGCGATACGCCGTTGGATCAACCTGGCCCGGCAGAAAATTCCGTTCCAGGGGTTGCCGGCGCGGATAATGTGGCTGGGATACGGAGAAAGGGACCGATTCGGGCTGGAGATCAATCGTCTGGTCCGGGACGGAAGAATCAAGGCACCGATCGTCATCGGCCGGGATCATCTGGACACGGGTTCAGTGGCATCGCCCTACCGGGAAACCGAGGCGATGCGGGACGGATCGGACGCGATCGCCGATTGGCCAGTGCTGAATGCATTGCTCAATACCGCATCTGGCGCTTCATGGGTCTCGGTTCATCATGGCGGCGGGGTGGGTATCGGTTATTCAATACACGCCGGTCAGGTCCTGGTGTGCGATGGGACTAAGGAAATGGATACTCGTATCCAGCGCGTCTTGATCAATGATCCAGCTATCGGTATTGCCCGGCATTACGACGCCGGGTATGAGACTGCGATCAACGTCGCCAGGACTAAGGGTGTTAAAATACCGATTGACAAGTAGCACGATCTATCGTACAATTAGCCGGTCCAGTTAAACCGCTGACTACTAAGCCGTAGATACAATTGGAGGATTTTTTGACCTATAGACATTTGGTAATCGGTTGGTCGAAACCAGAGCATGAATGGGTAAATGTGAAGTAAGGAAACTTAGTCGACTGCGTCGAAGAATTGCCGAACTGAAAGCCAAGGCAGAAATCGGCAGGAAAGAACTCGAACAAGCGCTGTGTGACGCGCAAGCGATGTACAAAATGCTCGTGCGGACTTCGCCGCATGCCGTGACGGTAACCGACTTGAAAGGAAAAATAACCGACGTTTCAAAACGCACCGCCAACCTGCACGGCTACAATAGCGCCCGGGAAATGATCGGCAAAAGCGCCTTTGACATGAGCGCTCCGGAAGATCACAAAAGAGCGATGGAGAATCTGCGCAAGGTGCTGAAAAGAGACGTTATTGTATGTACGTAATATACGCTGATCCGCAAGGACGGCACGCGTTTTGTCAGTGAGTTATCGGCATCTTTGATCAAAGACATTCGGGGAAAACCAAAGGCTTTTATCGCGACGACCAAGGATATTACGGAACGCAAAAAAATCGAAGACGATCTTCGGAAAAGCGAAGTAGAGTTCAAATTCGCTTTCGACAACGCGACGGACGCGATTTTCTGGGCGGATGCCGAGACCGGGCGGCTCGTTTACTGCAATCGCGCCGCCGAAGCGTTTCCCGAGCGAAAAAGAAACCAGGTGATTGGGTTTCATCAATCCATGCTGCATCCATGACGAAGGCGAAGCACTATATCAACATGTTCTGCCGACACATCAAGGTCAAAGGAGCGGCTGACGAGGAAGTCGAGATCGTGACCAAATCGGGAAAAATAAAGACGGTTCATATTGCTGCTTCGATAATCACGATCAAAGGAAAGTCGCTTGTTCAAGGGATATTCCGCGACATAACCGAACGAAGACTTATCGAAAAGAAAATCAAGGAAAGCGAGGAAAAATATCGAACCCTGGCGGACAATATCAACGTCGGCGTATACCGAAATACGCCTGGACCAGAAGGCAAGTTTATCGAGGCGAACCCGGCAATCGTCACAATGTTCGGATTACGAGAATAGAAGGCAATTTCTCGCCACCAGAGATACACTTACCGACGCGCTGAACCGACGGGCCGGGCTGCTTTTTTTCGATAAGCATCTCCGTCAAGCGAAAAGAAAAAAACGCGATTGAGCATCTGCTATCTTGACGTGGATCGGCTCAGGAAAATCAATGATATTTTCGGGCATCAGGAAGGCGATCGCGTTCTGAAAACGGTCAGCCGAGCGTTGAAAGAGACAATCCGGGGCGACGATATTGCCTGCCGGATGGGGGGTGATGAGTTTCTGCTCGTGCTGCCGCAATGCAGTCGTCAGCGAGCCGAAAACGTGTGGAAAAGAATTGCCCAAAGAATCGAGGTTTCTAACGCCGGCAAGAAGCGGGCATACAAGATCGGTTTGAGCTGTGGGATTGTCGAATACAACTCAAAACAGGATAGGTCGGTTGATCAGTTGTTGGTGCTCGCCGATAAGAGAATGTATCTGGCCAAGCGCTCGAAATACTGATCAATGCGCGGCCGGTTGTTCTCTCGGGACCTCGGTCGGCGATAGCCGTCGTCAAGCCGTTCGATTACCGATTTATGCCAGCGGTAATATACTGACACGACTTTTGTAAATTCAATGAGAAGATAAATTTTGGGCGAAGCAAGGCTC
>JBBIHN010000069.1:0-9950 GCA_037446995.1 Caldifarciminota bacterium
GTCAAAATCCTTGGGATGGGATGTCAGAAAACGCAGACGCAACAGGCCCGGGATACGGCTTATCCGCGCCAGCAGTTCGGCGAAATCGACGCCCTTGAATTCGTATTCATTGACATTCTGTCCGATCAGGACGATCTCTTTTACCCCCTGGCCGATCAGATGCTCTATTTCCTCGGCGATATCCTCATGCGGACGGCAGCGAATGGGACCGCGCACAAAGGGAACCACGCAATATGAACAGAAATTGCCGCAGCCCCGCATGATCGCGACAAAATCAGTTACCCCGGTTCTATCGGCATACATGCCGCAATAGGTCTCGTCTCCCAGATCGGTTTTGATCAACCGGGAATTCCGCGCCGCCAGTTCGTCGATCAACCGAATAATATCTCGATATGAATCCGGTCCGAGAATAAAATCAACGAAAGGAAAATCGACCGCCAGGTCAGTTGACAAACGCTGGGCCATACAGCCGATGATCCCGAGCCGGCGTCCACCTTGCTCGTGCCAGCGGCGCAGAGCCGCGATATGACTCCTCGCCCGGTTCTCGGCGTGATCCCGCACCGAACAGGTATTGATTAATACGATGTCTGCCCGGTCAATATGGTCCGCCCATTGAAAACCGTTCCGCTCTAGCAGTGACCGGATCAGCGCCGAATCTTTCTTGTTCATCTGACAACCGAAAGTTTTAATATAGAATGAGGGCTTTTTGGCGCCGAAAGTCTTTGATTTTGTTGACATTTATAGATATTCTCCTGTTCAAAAAATAGAAAATTAAAGGGGCGAAAAAATCAAAAGCCGAAATCAACCACTTCGCCCAATGTTTTATCGCCTGTAACTTCGGTTATCCTCACGGCAAGCAGTCTATTTTTCTCATGTCTGCCAGCCACATATACACGAATATAATTGTCGGTCAATCCAGAAACGATGTTCCCTTTAACCTCGGTAATAATCTCAAATACTTTGCCCGCTAAACCCCTTCTGAATTTATAATATTTGTCGTGAATTAAGTCCTTTAACTGCCCTAATCTCTCTTTCTTCGCATTGCTTTTTACCGGGTCGCCCAGGTTATAGGCAGCAGTCTGTGGACGCGGCGAATAGGAGAAAACATGCAGATGGGTTAATGGATTAGATTCGATAAATCTATAGGTGCTCAAGAAATTTTCATCGTCCTCACCGGGAAATCCTACGATTATATCGGCTCCGATCGAAACATCTTCGAAATTGGTAGTTATCAAATCAATCGTTCTTGTAAGATATCCGACATCATAGTCTCTACCCATTTTCAACAGAATCCGGTCGTCCGCGCTCTGCAGTGGAATATGAAAATGCCTGCATACCGGCAGATCCTTTAAATGTGCAATCAATTCCGGTGTAACAAATCTTGGTTCAATCGAAGAGAGTCTTATACGCGGCAGATTCGGCAGACCATGGAGAAACCTGAGCAGGTCAGTCAATTTACCACCCATGTCAATTCCGTATAATCCCAAATTTGCGCCAACCAGCACAAGCTCTTTATATCCATGAGCAAGTGCCCAGCGTATCTCTTTCCCGACACAATCGAACGGCTTGCTTTCAATCTTTTTTCTAACCTTCGAAACAATGCAGTATGTGCATTCACCGTTGCAGCCGTCTTCAATTTTCAAAAAAAACCTTGCTCGGTCAGGTTCGGGAAACACATCCTTAATCAACTGGTTTCTAACTACATTGTCAATAACCATGTTCGCCCGCGAATATTTCTCTGGATGAATTTTACATGCACAGCCGGTTGCAATAATCGTCCTTTCGGGAAATTTCCTCAGCGCGGCACGAAATTTTTTCAAGGATTTATATTCTGCCTCTTTAGTAACGCAGCAGGTATTAACAATCACAAACTCTGGAATTTCTGCATATTTTTTGAGGAGGCAAAAACCTTCGTATTGATTCAGTTTGCAGCCGAGGTTTATCAGCTTGGGCAAATCGATGCCTGTTCAACAATCGTCTTTATTGATTTTCCTGCCTGGTCTCATCCGGTTCTTCCTGCGCACCCTGCACCCCGATTATGTCGCCGATCGTGAAGCGGTCAACTGGTTTGGCTTTTGGCGCTTCCTTCTTCTTGGGTGACGGTTTATGCAATTCTTTTTCGCTCAGAATTATCTGTCTGAGCCGGGGGCTTATCTTGCGTATCACCACTTCGATCTCTTCGCCGAGTTGATACAAATCCTTGGGCTTCTTGCCGCGCCGGGCAAGATAGTTCAACGGTATGAACTCTTCAATGCCGCCCTCAAGCATCAGCCTTATGCCTTTGGGCAATATGTCGCTAACCTTGCCGGTTATCTTGGCGCCTTCATTGTGTTTTCTAATGAACTGAGTGAAAGGATCCTCTTTGGTGTGTTTGATGCTCAGTGAAATACGTCTGCCTTTTCTATCGATCGAACGGATAACCGCCTCCACTTTCTGTCCTTTTTTTAGAAAATCGGACGGCTTCTTCACTTTCTTATCCCAGAAGAAGTCATTGATGTGTATCAATCCTTCGACGCCATCGACCAGTTGCACAAAAGCGCCGAAATCCTTCAAGTTCGTTACCTGTACAACCGCCTTTTGTCCGACCTGAAACTGTTCGTCGACCGTGGACCAGGGATCAGGCTGGGTCTGTTTCATGCCGAGCGAAATGCGGCGTTCATCGCGGGCGACCGACAGAACAACCGCGTCGACCGTGTCATTGACTTTGAGAAGGTGAAACGGGTCTTTGATATCTTTTTTCCAAGACATCTCGGAAACGTGGACTAGTCCTTCGATACCCTTCTCAATCTCAACAAAAGCGCCATAATCAACAACGCTCGTGACTTTGCCGGTGATCCTGGTACCAACCGGATATTTATTCTCGATCTTCTCCCAGGGGTGAGCAGTAAGCTGCTTAAGCCCGACCGCGACGCGGCCGGTTTCGCGGTCCATGACCAGCACTTTAACTTTGATCTGATCGTTAATCTTTACCAGCTCGGCCGGATGGGTGATCTTTGACCACGAGATATCGGTTATATGAAGCAGGGCATCGATACCGCCGATATCGATAAACGCTCCGAAATCGGTTATGTTACGCACCATACCGTCGATCACATCGCCAACCTTCATCTTGCCGAATATTTTCTTTCGCGCCTTCGCCTGCTCTTCCTCCACCGCCATCCGACGAGACACAACGATATTCTTGCGCATCATGTTGATCTTCACGATCTTGACGTCGATCTTCTGGCCGAGAATGCTGTCGACGTCGATCTGAGATTTAAACTCGATCTGCGAGCTTGGCAGGAACGCCTCGACCCCGATCAGATCGACGGCAAAGCCGCCTTTGATCCTTTTGCGAATCATTGCCGTTGCCAGCTCGCCGCTTTCGTAAAGATGTTTGATCTTATCCCAGGCGAGTTGAAAATCCGCTTTTCTCTTGGAGATGACCGGGAATCCGTCCCGGTCCTCAAGCGCTTCGAGGAAAACGTAGACTTCACCATTGACCGCCGCATCGCCGGGATCGGTGAACTCGTCGAGCGGTAAAAATCCCTCGGCCTTCAAGCCTAGATTCAACAGCACTCCGTTTTCGGTTCGCTTGATGATCTTTGCTCTTACGATCTCACCGGTTTTTGACGCGGTGAACGATGAATCAAGCATTTTTTTGACATCGGCATCGGACAAACTTTTCATTTATGAGAATCCTCCTTTTGAACAGCTGGCTGTTCAAATATCGATAAGTATAATCACTTCAGATCAAATGTCAATCGGTCGGTTGATATGGTTTGACTTTCACTGAAGCCTATATATAATAACCGATAAAGGAGGAATCGAATGAAGCACTTAATGCTGATCGCAATCATCGTCATTCTGGCTTGCGGGACGAATCAAAAAGGACCGCTGCCGACATCGGCGGAAAAAACGACCGAAACATACATGAATATCGAAGTCGAGGATCATGGCAAAATCGTCATAAAGATGAACAAAAGCGAAACTCCCAGAAATGTCGAGAACGTTGTCAGCCTTGCCAACAAAGGCTTTTATGACGGGTTGACCTTTCACCGGATAATAAAAGGCTTTGTGATCCAGGGCGGCTGCCCGGTAGGCGACGGAACCGGAACACCCGGCTATGAAATCCCGGATGAAATCAGCGTAAAACTGAAACATCTCAAAGGAACCGCAGCTATGGCGAACCGCGGTCCGAATACCAACGGCTGCCAATTCTACATATGTCTTGAGGCTCAACCCCGGCTTGACGGCAGCTATACGATAATCGGACAGGTAGTCGAAGGAATGGATGTCGTCGATCGAATCGGCGCCGCGGCAACGAGCGGACCACCGGCTGACGCACCGTTAAAAAAAATAACGATGCAAAAAGTCTGGATCGAAGACCGTTAGACTTTTCGCGGCAAGTGATCAACTCCCAGGACAAAGCCTGATTGATCGTATGGTCGAGTTCGACGCCCGGGCGCGTGTCGTTGACGATCTGAGCAGCGGGCGAACCGAAACTGATCGAACTTTGAACAGCGGGAAATCAGCAATCATCATGATCGCATCGCGCAAAGGCGGTCATAGATTTCCCGCGGCGACGATCGCCGAACAAATGAATTCAGTATTCGAATCTCGATTCCGCGCCCGGGTGGTCAACCTGCTTGATCATCTGCCGGTCATGAACCTTTGCGATCGACTGAGCCGCTGGGGCGATCTGAATCTTAAGACAGTCTGGCAATCCGGTTATGCCGCCCTGACTAATCCACGCTCGCTCTATGTGAAGCTGTACCGAGGGAGTCTAAAAATGCTCATTGATCATCCCGGCATCGCCCGGAAGCTGCGCCGGATCGCGGTCAATATTGATATCATGGTCTCAATGCAACCCGAGATCAACGCCGTTGCCGACGTCATGAAACAATGGTTTTCCGTACCTTTCCATACGTTGATAATGGACTGCTCGGCCCACGCCGGGTGGTGCCATCCCGATGTCGACCGCTATTACGTTGCCAATCGCCGTGTCCGGCGGCAGCTGATCGGCTATGGCGTATCGCCGCGGAAGATTTTCGTCACCGGCGCGCCGACTCAAACCGGTCATGACATCTATCTCAGAACGCCGGTTGACCGACAAAGACGATTACTGGGGATCAACCCGGTATTGCCGACAATACTCGTTATGGCCGGTTATCTGGGCAGAATGGTCGATTATGTCGGAGTAATCCATTCGCTGAAAGAGCACATGCCCGAGATCCAGATATTGGCGGTCACCGGCAGGAATATTCGCATGCATGATAAGTTGGTCAGCTACGATTTCCCGGATGTGTTCGTGTTCTATGACCTGCCATCAATTCACCCGGTAATGCGCGCGGCTGACCTCGTAATCAGCAAACCCGGCGGAATGGTGATTGCCGACTGCCTTGCCCATGGCAAACCGATGGCGCTTATCAGTCCGCAAGGCGGCGCCCTGCAGGAATCGCTTTTCGCCGCGATGGTCGAGGATCTTGGCGCCGGCTGCCGCATCAAGACGGCATCGGATATCGGCCAGCTGACCCGGGAACTGTTTGAAGACCGCGGCCGACTGACCTTAATGGCCGGGCAATCCTGGCGGTACGGCGAGCTGAATCGAACCGCAGCTCAGACAATCGCCGGATCGATAATCGAATCCGCCGGCTTCGCGGACAACCCTGACCGAAGTTGACTCGGTTGTGATTATGGCTAATATTGGCGGAAAAAATGCGGATTTCCCGGAAACGATTTAAGGAGGCATAATGGCAATATTGCTGAAAGGCAAGGAACTGGCGGAAACAATGCGCGCCGAGATGAAAACCGATATCGATGTTTTGAAAGACCGTCATAACATCGTACCCGGCCTGGCGGTTATCCTGGTTGGCGACAATCCGGCGTCGATATCCTATGTTACGGCGAAAGAAAAGGCCTGCGCCGACATTGGCATCGACTCGCATGAGTACCGCTATGACAAAGATTTCCCCGAAACCGAGTTACTCGGGTTGATCAAGAAACTGAATTCGGATCCGCGCATCCATGGCATTCTTGTTCAGCTTCCGCTCCCCGGGCAGATCAACGAAACAAAGGTGTTATACGCGATCGATCCGGATAAGGACGTCGACGGCTTTCATCCGGTCAATACCGGCAAGATGATGATCGGCGCCCCTTGTTTTCTGCCTTGCACACCCCACGGAATACAACAGCTGTTGGTACGCAACAATATCGACCCGGCCGGAAAACACGTCGTGATCGTCGGTCGTTCCAATATTGTCGGCAAACCGCTGGCAATGATCCTGGTGCAGAAAAAAACCGGCGCTAATGCCACGGTGACAATATGCCATACCGGGACCAATGATATGACCGCGATCACCCGGCAAGCCGATATTCTGGTTGTTGCTGCCGGACGCGCCCATACCCTAACTGCCGACATGATACGGGAAGGCGCGGTGGTCGTCGATGTCGGCGTCAATCGGGTCCCGGATCCGGAAAAGAAAAGCGGTTATCGATTGATCGGCGACGTCGATTTTGACGAAGTAAGCAAAAAGGCGAGCGCGATCTCGCCCGTACCCGGCGGGGTCGGCCCCATGACGATTACTATGCTGCTTTACAATACGATCCAATCCGCCAGGCAGCATGGCGGCATCAACACTTGAGACGACGATGAAGTTCCGGACACTTGAGTATGATCCACGGAAGAATCTGTTGATCATACTGGACCAGACGAAATTGCCGATTCATGAATCCTATGTTCGTCTCAAGACCGCCGCCGAAATCATCAAGGCAATCCAGCAGTTGAAAGTGAGAGGAGCGCCGCTGATCGGCGTCTTCGCAGCCTATGCCGTCGCAATGGCGGCGAAAAAGGGCGGGATACGCGGCGTGAATTCGGCAATCCGCTCGATCGGCCGCACCCGGCCGACTGCGGTCAATTTGTCCTGGGCACTGGAGCGAATGCGGCGGCGTTCGCTTCTTGCTGGCGATCTGTATGCCGAGCTTCTGCACGAAGCCCGCCTTATCGAAAAGGAAGACAAAAGGTCATGCCTGGCGATCGGCCGTCTCGGTGCGCCGTTGGTCCCGCCGTCAGGCAAAGTAATGGTCTACTGCAATGCCGGCGCCCTGGCGACCTCCGGGATCGGCACGGCGCTTGGCATACTCTACACAGCGAAGCGCCAGGCAAAACGATTCGAGGTGTTCGCTTGCGAGACCAGACCGCTGCTTCAAGGCAGCCGCTTGACCTCATGGGAATTGAGCCGGCACCGTATCCGAGTCCGCGTCATCAGCGATAACATGGCCGCTCATTTCATGCCTCAAATGTCCCTGGTGCTGATCGGCGCCGACCGCGTTGCCGGAAACGGCGACACGGCGAACAAGATCGGCAGCAAGGGACTGGCGATTATCGCCCGGACATACGGGGTTCCTTTCTATGTTGCGGCGCCGCGTTCCAGTTTTGATTTGAGGATCAAGGCCGGTTCTTCGATCGAAATCGAAGAACGCGGACGCGATGAAGTAGCATTTTTCAACGGCAAATGCATAGTTGATTACCGAGCCAAGGTATCAAATCCAGCATTTGACGTTACACCCCATCGATGGATAAACGGGTTCATCACCGAATACGGAATTATCCGGCCGCCGTTTGAGCGTAATATTGTCCGGATATTGAACCGGACCATACCAGATATCGATTGCCGCCCGGCAACCTTGACCCGAGCATGTTACTGATCTTGTGTCTTGTCTTTGTTGATTCTGTCCTGCCGCTTCCCGACCTTACCGAGATGATCTTCCCCGAACCCAAACTCTGGATACCCGACGCGGCCAATCGCCTCTTCCTCGAAGCGTATGGCTTTGTTCGACACGGCGGCATTTTCGATCTTCGAGCGGGCCTTTTCGATCTGCGCGCCGAATACGACCATAATATCGATTGGGATACGACTTCTTTCGCCTCACTGAGCCTCGCCCAGTACGCGATGAAACCGAGATACTGGGTCAAACCTTCAATCCAGGCGCGGTATTTTGACCGGCGGCGAAGCTATTTCAACTGGCAGGCCGGCTGCGAGTTCAACTATTATCTACCCTGGTCAGCGCCTTCGATTCTGGTAAGAACCGATAACTGGTCAATAAACGGCGTTCATTATCAACAGACCCAGACCGATTTCACGATCGTTTTTGACCGCCTGAGATTCCCTTATTGCGTCGGTTTCTCTGGGTGTTTCAACGACGATTCCCATGGTTTTGGTTTTTCCAATATCCGTATCGGTAGTTTTTTCATCGAACTGAGCAGTCCGCTTCCTTCAGATTTCCCTTCGCCCCGGATGAAAATCCAATACCTCGAGCCGGGACTGATCATCAGCCAGATGATCGAATCAGGCGTCTTTCCGCAATCTTTTGACAATTATCTCGATATGAGTTCGCCGGCTTACTTCGCCTACCCCGCCCCAAGTGAAAGCTTGCATATTCGCCTGACCAGTTTCGGGCGTTTCGGGATTTTGGGGCAAACCCTGATCATTAAGAATACCTTCGCCTACTGGCAGTTCTATCCGACCTTAAACCGCCATTTCCGCCGTGTTTCTATACCCGAAACCCGGAGCAACAATCTGACGATCAACCTTGTCAATACTCTGACATCGACGAAGTGTTCTATCCGTAACAGTATCGGCGTCGGTTATCACTGGCATGACAGCACGGCAGTATTTCAGCCTCGATTCTCGATCGATGACACGCTGGAGATGGAACTATTCAACCTATCGGCTGAGTTGACAGCAAGATACATACCGCACCGACCCGGTTTTGAGAAAAGGCTCGCCCCCTGGTTTGTGGCTTCAACCAGAATCGGATTTCGATTAGAATTCGCGCAGATTTTTCTCCGGGTCGATAACCTCGGCGGTTTTCAAGAAGAAGTTTTCGACGACATCGTTTATCAACCGCGCCGTTACTCCGCCGGGCTGAGATTCGCTTTCAACTTATGATCCGAAAGCATCTCTCCTTAGTACATACTGCATCTGGGCATGGATCAACCCGTTCGTCGCCAGTACTTCATCGCCATAGATGTCAAAAGGCTCGCCGGCAAAATTAGTTATCTTTCCTCCGGCTTCACTGAGGATCAACGATCCAGCCGCCTGATCCCAGGGAGACAGTTTGATCTCCCAGTAGCCGTCAAACCGGCCGCAGGCAGTATAGCAGAGATCAAGCGCCGCCGAACCCAGCCGGCGCACCGCTTGAGCCTTCTTAGCGAATAGACCGAAGTAATCAAGATTGTCCTTGCGGGTTCTTCTGATATCATAAGGAAAACCGGTCACAAGCAGCGATTGGCCGAGCGATCTAACCGACGACACCCGAATGCGTTTGCCGTTCAGGGTGGCTCCATTCGCGGAACTCGCGCTGAACATTTCCTTGCGGCAGGGGTCGTATACGATTCCGATGATGACGTTCCGGCAGACCTCCAGGGCGATCGTAATCGACCATATCGGCAACCCGTGGGTGAAATTAGTTGTTCCATCCAGCGGATCTACTATCCACCGGATCGGCGCATCTTTTTTATAGCACAACCCTTCTTCACCCAGCATTCCGAAGTCCGGAAACTCCCGGCGCAGTTCGGCCGCGATCTGACGTTGCGACCGGCAATCAAAGCGGGTGATAAGATCGATCTCACCCTTGTATCTTACTCGTTTCTGTCCGGCCGATCGCCGCCAGATATCATCACCGACATTCCTGACTAGATTCTCGGCAAAGCGTCTGATCCGGATCCTGTCCAGTGGTTGGGACTTACACAGGCCCTTTCTTCTCTTCATCGTTCTTCTTTTCGATTTTGATGTTGAGCACTTCTTTCGGGTCAACCAGCGGTCTAATTTTATCCATCGATTCCTTCGCCATCCGGGCGAACTTACTGTCCGGATCAAGCGCTATCCCTTTTTCAAAATATACAATGGCTTGCTTGAATTCATAACGTTTTGTTTCCGCGACGCCCAGATAATAATACGCCTCCTGCA